>CABHPA010000124.1 GCA_902168245.1 Candidatus Melainabacteria bacterium | reverse complement strand
ATAGCGGGCAATCAGGGCTTCCGGCAGCGGATAATCATAATCATCCAGGTGCAGGCCGGATCGCCCCGACTCAAACAAGCCCGGTGAAGCGACTGACGGGCAGGAATTATCCGGGGCTTGAGCGGCGATATTTTGGGCAGAACTAGTGGAGGCGGTCATGGCAATGGGAATCCCGGTATTTTTGTGAAGTTCCTTTATATCTACACCAAAACCGTAATAAAGGGAAATTGCACCGGCCCCAGGCGCACAAAAAGTCTCCCTCGCTTGCCCTACAATAAGAACAAATATCTACAAACAGCAAAAAGGATTCACCGCCATGACCACCGTACCGCCCCAGTCAAACCCAGCGCCTAACCCGTTTACGGCTATTCGGACTGATAAACCGCTGGTGGCCGTGTGCGGCGCGCGAAACGGCTATATTATGCTGGCCCCTACACAAGAAATTACGGATTACGCCAGCCTGCCGGACGCCATGCCGCTGGCGGCCAAAGCCTGGGCCACCCGGCTGGAGCAGCTCGGTTCCCCGCGCGCATACTGGATTACGCTTTCGGAAATGACGCCGCACCTGCACATCCATATTTTCCCCCGCTGGCCGCAGGACGAACTCAGGGGCATCTCTCTGTTTGAAAGCCGGGACAGCGCCCCGCAGCCCGAATGGAGCCGGGAAATACAGGCAGCCCTGGCCGACTGGGCGCAAACCCACCAGGTCGAAATCGCTTGAATCCGAAAAAGCAGCAAAATTTAGCGCCATTTACGAATATTAGCCAACATCTGATGCACGTCCCGCTTCCGGCTTTCCAGTAAAGCGAGCTGGCTTTGCAGGCTGCCCGTCAATCCTTTAAGGCTTTGCCCGGCTTCCTGCGGGTTGATTTCCACATAAATTTAAAGAATATATTATGAATATCAAACACTCCAAAAATCTAGCTGTAAATTTACCTACTCCAATCAAAAAGGACAAAGTTATCCTGAAAAAATCTCGAAAGCCGTGCAGAATCCATTTAATCATCCATAAATTTTTGTAAAATTATAATCAAGTTTTGCCCAAACCCTCCGAAACAGAACAATAAGAAAGAGTCCAAAAAAACAGGAAGGGAAACAGACATTGGGCAACAAAGGCCAAGCCTTGCATGAATACGCGATCGCGCTCTCCCTGATTGCGCTTCTGTCGCTGGGCGCGCTCAAGCTGCTGGGCTGGAACATCGGCAACCTGCTGCAACGTTCCACCAGCGCCGAGACCGTGCAAAAAACCGATCAACTATTCTCCCTGGTCGATGTCAGCGTCAAAAGCGGCGGTTCCGGCGTCCAGCCGCTGACCGCGCAGGCTTCCACACCGCCCGCCAGCGTCAGCCTCAAACTGGACCCAGCCACCGGGCAGGTGGTCATCAACAGCACCTCCTCCGGGGAGAAAAACTCCACCAGCGTGGACGGCGGCACCGTCATGTCGCTTGCCGCCCAGCAACTGGCGCAACTCGCCAACACCAAGCTGGCCAACAACCAGCCCCTGCCGGACGATATCCAGGCGCTGCTCAAGCAACTTTCCCTCACCGGAACCAACCTGAGCGGGTACTTCAGCCAACTGGAAGCGTACCAGAAGCAACTGGGCCAATTTAACCAGGTGATTGACCAGCAGAACGCCCAAGGCCAGTTTTCCGGCCCGCCCTACTACGATGCCACGGTGGTTTCCCAGGCTATCGGCTATACCAACCAGTACGTGCAGCTTTCCGCGGTGTACCAGCAGCTATCGGCCAAATTGGCCGCCCTGCCTCCAGGCGACCCGGCGGTGGCCGTCCTGCAACAGCAGGTCAGCGACTACACGGGGGCCATCAGCTCCATGGCGCATGATAATGTGGGCGGGCCTCTCTTCAGCCAGATTCATATCGAGCATGTGAACCCCGGCGACCTGGCCGCAGCCTTGCAAAGCAGCCCGGCGACCGCGCCCTATTTCCAGTCGCTCAGTGTTCAAAGCGCCAACATGACCCCTGCCCAGCGGGAAACCTTCTTTCAGCAGAGCATTGTGGCTATGGGCGAACAAATGAAAGTAGGCACGCCCATCAGCGGCGATCAGGGCGTTCAACTGGCCCTGGCCGGTTCCTGAGCAGCGTTGGCCCGGTTCAGCTCAGGCCGCTCTGAATGGTTTCCAGCGAAAACTCCGCCGGGGACTTGCCATTGAAACCGGATTTTTCCAGCCGCAAAATACCGGCCCGCTCCACCTTGTTGAACTGCACGTCCTGAATCAGGTCTTCCAGCTCCACCGGGTTGTTCTTGGAAGCCTTGAACAGGTTGATTACCGGCTTCCAGCTACCGGTGTTAAAGTAGTAGGCGTTCTCGCTGAGCGGCTGCACCCCCGGAATATGGGTATGCCCGAAAGCAATGAGCCGATAGCCTTTTTCCCGGTGCAGCCGTTTGGCCGCCCGGTACTGGTAGTTGTTGGAATGGGTGCGCCGCACCAGCTTGGAGGTAAAAAAGGAAATCACCGGCAGCACGGCGGGCAGGCGCAGGGTAATTTTGGTCACCAGCACCAGCAGGGGACGGGGCAGGCGCAATTGGCTGGTCATGTAGTGGATCATCTCCGGGTCCAACAAGGTTTCGGAAATGACGCTAATCAGGATTTCGCGAACCGACTGGCGCTTGCCCACGTTTTCCGGGTGGCTCTCGTGCTGGGTGGCCACCGTCTGAATCCACACCGGCACCAGGGCCAGTGGCCGCAGGTATTCAATATCGTGCAGGCGGGCATGCATGCGGGCAATGAACTCTTCGGAATAGCCGTTGGCCCGCAGGCGATCCACGGCCAACTCCACAAAGCGGTTCACGATCAGGATATTGATCACTTCCCCCAGGGCGGGTTGGCTGCCGTCGGAATGGTTGAACGGGTCCAGCAGATGCCCGTGTTCGGTGTATAAATCCAGCTCCTCGGAAGCAAATGAAGTGGCAAAGCGCAAACGGGCACCCACTTCGGCATGGGCGGACAGAAATTTGCGGATTACTTGGTGGGTGGAGGGATAGCGATGCAGCAGGCCATCGTGGTTGCCGAACACGTATACCAGCTCGGTATTGGGCAACAGCAGGAACTTGCGCAGCTCCTGAAAGGTGGACAGGTTGTTCTCCAGAATTTCCAGCAAAATGCGGTTCAGGGTACTTTCCACCTGCTGCTGATCCGGATCCCAAGGCATGACCGATTCAAACCAGGAGCCGGTCACATCCAGAATATCGCCGTTCAACACCAGCACCACCTTCTCGTTGGACTGGATTTCCTCGTTCAGGCGGGTCAGGAACAGGCGAAAGTTGCGCCTCCTGGGGTTTTCCAAGTCCTCATGCCGGTTATAGGGATGGTTGTTCAGGTGGACATCGCTCACCACAAAGGCTTTCAGCCGATCATAGCCGTTGGTCCCCGATTCTGCCCTGCCGGTTTCCATCCTACCTGTCTCTGGCATGCGGCCCCTGCTACGCCCATATTACTACCTCTTTTTATTATAAGCCCTGTTCGCAAACCGAAACGATTCACGCAAGCGTGCTTGTCCCATCAGCGTCCCGTCAGCCTGCATTCCTGCGGGAATTCCGTAGCCGCTTCACGCAAAACGGAACAATTGCCTGGGTAATCGGGGCGCTAATCCGGCTCGAACACCATATCTTCTTGCAGCTCAAATCCCCGGCGCTCCGGTAAGGCCCACACCCAGGCGGCGGTTAACAGGGCCAGGGTGGCCGGAACCAGCAACGCCCCTTCTATCCCCCCAAGCCGGGAAGCCCAGAGCATGATGACCGGGGCCAGCACCTGCACCCCGCGCGCCATGTTATACACGGTACCCATGGCAAACGTTCGTTGCGTGGTGGGGAACAGTTCCGCCAGCAGCGCGCCAAACCCGGCGGTGCAGCCAGAACCCAACCCCAGCAGGAACATCAGGCTCCAAAACAGGCTTTGCTGCTGCTCAAACAAAAAATTCCAGGCAAGGGCCAGCGGCAACAAGGCGCAGGCGGTCACGAACGAAAACAGGGTAAACGCCCAGCGGCGGCCCAACTGATCCGCCACCAGACCGAACCAGTACATGCCGATAAACTGGCCCGCCTGCCCCAGCAAAATCCACAAGGTCGATTTATGGATGGCCACCCCGAAGGATTGCTGAATAAACCGGGGCAGCCAGGTATAGCAAGTCCAGTAAGTCCCCAGCTTGAACACGGCCAGCACCAGGGCCAGGCACATGAGCGGCCAGTAAAGGCCCACAAACGGAACCAGCTTGCGAAATCGCTCGGCAGAGCCGAGTTTGGGGCTTTTTTCCCACAAGGGGGATTCTTGCATGTGTTTCCTGAAAAACAGCGCCAGCAGGCCCGTTAATGCCGACAGCATAAAGACCGCCCGCCAGCCGATAACCGGGGCCACCGTAAAGCCGACAATCGCCGCCAATGCCACCCCGATTGGCTCGCCGCTCTGTAAAAAAGCGCTCCAGCGGGCGCGTTTTTCCGCCGGGACGGATTCGGCAATCAGCGCATGGCCCACCGCCCATTCGCCCCCCAATCCCAGCCCGGTGACAAAACGGGCAATGAAAAACTGCAACGGCGTTTGCACAAAGCCACTGGCCAGCATGCCCAGGGCAAACAGCACCACGGTGGCGGTCAGCACTTTTTTACGGCCATGCAAATCAGCCAGCCAACCGAACAAAATGCCGCCCAACCCGGAGGCTCCCAGCCCAATGCCCAACAGCCACGCGCTTTGGGAGGCGTTGATATGCAGGGATTGCTCGATAGCGGGAATTAAAAAGGCGATCAGGATTAAATCGTAAAAATCGAACACCCAACCCAACCAGCACAAGACGGCGGTGGTTTTAAACCGTGTCTCGCCAATCAGCGTATCCGTCTTTAAAGGAGGATGATTATTGTCTAAATTCAAGGCTTCTTCACGCAACCCCATTTTCGCTTACAACTCTCCCAAACTCCGTAAACTTGATTTTATTAGAAACCCAGGCAAAAAATCCATGTCCTGCTCGGTTCCCAATTAACCCGGTTGAAAAAATCCCCATCGGCCATAAAAGGCCAATGGGGACTGGATTGAGTTTTCAAACCCGCTTTAACCAGGGCGCTGCCGCCCATACGGCTAAACCGTCGAGTTAGCAGGACTAGTGGGTCGAGGATTTAACAACGGATTTGTCAAATTGACTGACGGGGATGGAGCAGAGCCTATCGAGGAAGGCGGCTGTTTCGCGGCTTTAAACAAGTCGGTCACGTTTGACAGAAGTGAAGCATTCTGCGATACCGAAGCGGGTTCAAGTGGGAGTTTCGAGGTTCCCGTTACCAAGTCGGTCACGTTTGACAGAAGTGAAGCATTCTGCGATACCGAAGCGGGTTCAAGTGGGAGTTTCGAGGTTCCCGTTACCAAGTCGGTCACGTTTGACAGAGATGAAACGTTCTGCGGCAACTGAATCGGTTCAAATGGGAGTTTCGGAGTGGGTTTAAACCAATCGAGCAAGCGTGAAAAAATCGATGGCGCGTTATCTGCTGCCGGAATCGTGATGGATGTAACCGACTTGGCCGTCTTGGTTGCCTGTTCAGCCCAGGGAATTGGGCACGTGAGATTTGACGCAGTGAAGTTTGAAGCATGCTCTGCCAGTGATGCCGCCGGACTCGTGAGGTTTGCCGCGCTCCCTGCAAGGGATGGGGCGGGACACATCAGCTCTGCAGCGGATGAAGTTAAGTTTGCCACGCGCCCCGCCAGGGACGGCAGCGGACTCGTGAAGTTTGTCGCATTGGTCGCCAAGCTTGTCAACGGATTTAAAGTCGAAGAGGTCAGATTTGCAACTCCGCTCGTCAGATCTAAGGCGGTACCATTGGAGGCGGCAAGCACTTCCTGGGCAGGAGCCTTTAAGAAACCAAAGTAGTTCAAGGATTCTGTGCCAAATTGTTTGGCATCTTCAAAAGTCGGCACGTATTTTAGAGCGGCAGCGCCCTCTTCTTGGACTCCTTCAGCTGTCGGTATATAGCTACTGCCAGTCTGTAGAGCCTGCTCAACGCCTGCTTTCTGTAGTAAACCTGGCGCACATTCTGTTGCGGCCTTTTCTCCGCAGGTATTCCAAACTTTGGAAAATAAGCCGGAGCTGTAGTTTTTGAACGCCGCATACCCAGTTCCCAGGGCAGTCCCTGCCCCGGCGGCCATATTGGCCAAACCGGTACCCGCTCTTTGGGTGAATCCGGGCGTACATTGCTTGGCGCTCTCTTCGCAGGATTTCCATACCATACCCGGCACTTCGGCTCCAAAAGCCATAATGGCTGGCCTTAATGTAGGTACAAAGCGATCCAGAATGAGTCCGCCCGCAAGCAAAGCGCCAGTGGCAAGCGTTCCTTTGTGTGTCGCGGTGTTCCAGGCGCCTCTGGCGAAACTGCTCAAACGGCTTTGACCGACATTTCCAAGCTCTTGCACAACTTTCCTTTCTGCGTCCTGAACAATAGTGGGCGTCTCTTTCACAACTGCTTCCTCGACAGTAGCCTCTGAAGCTTTTTCGGCAGATGCAACTGTTTCGGTAGCGGTACTGAGCAACTTGCCTGTTTCGGACTTGGTAGCTTCCTTGGCCACGGTTTCCTCGGAGGACTGCTCAATCGCCTCGGCTGTTTCAGCCGTTTCCACCGCTCTGGGTTTGTTCAGCCATTGATATCCCAAGTAAACGGCCCCGGCCAGCGCCGCCCCACCCGCAACCAATGGCCATGGGCTATTGCCGCTCGCCTGCCCGGATGTCTGCTGGCTGGACTGAGGAGACTGGCCCATGGGAGGGCGGTTATTAAAGCTACTATTATTAGGAGCAGCCAATCCCTGCGACAGACGCATAGGAGCCGGATAGGCAACCAAGGAGGCGCGTTGCGGATACGGCGACGGTGCATAATAGTTTCTTTGGGGAAAGCTGCTGCTCATGGGAAATTCCTTATGATTGAAATCGGAATCACGAAGTAACTTTGAAAAACTGGTCAACTGCACTTTGTGCCGGATACGAGTGACAAGGCTTCATAAAACTTAACATTTAAGGGGCTACCAGCGGCATCAAGTCTGGCTGTTTTGGCCCGCCATTGGCGAACATTTGGCATTTTGGCCCAGAATAAGGATTTGCATCACATGGGGATGAAATAACAGTATTCTATTCCTTCAAGCAGAAACCGCAAACGCATGTCCAACGAGCATGTCTGCCGCTTTGAACCGTCGCTTGCCAGTGTTGCTCGCCCACGGGTCAGAACTCGTTTTGCCCGAATTATAAAAGAATCATTAAGCGCCCGATCCGCGCAAAGCAAACCCCATTTGAGCGGTGGCGAAGTCAAAAATAAATAAAACCTTAAAAACCGGCGAATAAAACTCAAAAATTCCTATAATGGGCTTACAAGGTTAAATTCAGTCATGGCAACGTATTGAAAG
>CABHPA010000123.1 GCA_902168245.1 Candidatus Melainabacteria bacterium | reverse complement strand
CTCTGGCAAACCCATTCTTTACAACCGCAACATGTCGACAAGAAGGACAAAAAGGACGCTCCATCTCTACCCCACCCCCCTACAAACTCAACACCCTCATTATATCATTACTTGGTTTGGAATCTCGAAGTGTTGTTGGTCAGATGTACCCCTAACCTTTTGTGCAGTTTCCATTGAAATCTGTGTAGGACTCTACCTGTCATTGATCAACCGTAAACAGGACTGTGCCATTTTTTTGTATCCCATTTGCTTGGAATACCCCATTATGAATATTATTATTTACGGCATTGACATGAATATAGCCGCCACGACCTAAGGTTGGAGAAATACCATTGGCAGTTAGCGTTGATGGCGTGCCAATGGCAAAGTCAATAATACTATTACGACCGGCATTAATATTTATCATCCCGCCTTGTAGACTGCCATTTGTTGCTATGGATGTATCGAAAACACCTGAAGTGTAATTGAAATCACGCTTTGGTAATAGCCTTATGGTGCCGCCTAACAAGCCACCGTTCGCAGCCATTTTTCCTACCCAATAATATATTTGCTCATTGTTAATAATATCTTTTCCTGCCTTTGCGATTATACTTCCCCCATGCAAGGGGCTGTTTGTAGTCAAGCGTGCACCATTATCAAAAGTGTCGGGAGTCGCGATATGGACACTGCCACCACTGGCAACGCCCGTTGTACCAAAAATGTTTAAATTATTCACAATGCCATTGGCCAGGAGTGAAATCCGTCCTCCAGCCAAGCTATTGCTATTTCGACCAATTACCCAAAAATCCGTTGGCTGGTAAGATGAGTCGCTATAGGGTCCTGGTAAGTATTGAGTAGACACGGAGCCATTGTTAACAATGGATAAGGTATTTATGGTGCTAAGGCCTTCTCCTTTAGATAAGGCCGAAGGAAATATCAATTCACCTGGTGCACCTGGTGCTTCAACACGGAATGGATGGGTTAGTTCCAGGGCAAAATTATCACGGCTACTTCCCAGAATAAGGTTGCGGAAGACATGGGCGGATGAAGCTGTGTTTTTATTAATCACTTCTGTTTGAGCTTCGCCCAATGCACCTGTCGGGTCTGTGACCGAGCGGATATGTGCTTGCAGAAGCTGGTTGAACAGGTTATTCGAAACATTGATTGTACTGCCGTTTTTGGTGAGCAGGATCAGGTTTTCCGCATGGGTCAGCAATTCAACCGGTTGAGTTTGTTCTGTGGCCCTGGTGCGAACCAGGTGACCATTCACATACCCTTGCTGGAAATATACCTGTCCTTGTCCCAACGTGCCGGGATTCTGTGACACAATCGTGCCGGATTTCCCACCGAGGAACAGATTATTATTACCGCCGGGCCGGGCAATTACATCAATGCTACCATTACCGATGGGGTTATTGTTCCCACTGAATACAATGAGTCCCCCATTCCCACCTATCCCTGGATTGGTGCCATTACCGCCAAGTGCTCCGTCAGCATACATCCCGCCGTTGTTGGTCATGGGGCTGTTATAGCCAAAGGCTATCAGGCCGCCATCACCGCCTTTCCCGCCTGGATTAGCGCCTGTGCTTGAGCCTCCGATACCGCCATTGGCCTCCAGACGTCCCTTAGAATTATCAATGCGAGCTTCAGAGAGGAAACTGATGGTGCCTCCGTTACCACCACTAATCGGGTAAGCGCCTGAAGCGCCAGCTGCTCCATTGGTTTTAATATTACCCAGGTTCTGAATGCCCTGCATGGCCAGTAGGGTGATATCTCCTCCATCACCAGCTCTGGGCACAGTATTTTGGGAATAGTCATTCTTGGAGTCTGCGTGACCACCAGCTCCGTTAGCACTGAGACTGGAAATAAAGGCTGGGGTAGTGGCATTGGTGTCCCTGGAAAGAAAGACCTGGCCCTCATGGTTGTTAATCAAGCCCTTGATCCGTTGTAATAAGAAAACGCGCTCTTGGGAGGTAACGGTGGAGGGCGTGGTATCGCCTGGCGGATTGCTAGTAGCTGCTTGTAAGGTATCTTTAATCTCTTGGTAGGGACTTTGTCCGCTGGCCACTAATCGAATACTGCCACCACGAGATTCGATGCCATTTGCGCGAAGGGTGCCTTCATTATTGACGAGTCCCCCTTCAATGTTGATTAAATTACTATCCAGTGAACCCAGGACTTTGCCAGACGTGTCAATTACAGAGCCTCGGCGTAAATCCACCGGATCACTAGCGTTAATGGCCACCACTCCTCCAGCACCCGTGGAACCTTTGGCTTGAATCTGCGCCCCATTTCCCAGAGTCATGCCGCCCACATTCACTTGCACAAGTCCGCCATTGCTGCCATTGGCAAAGATATTGCCATTTTGGAAGAGATACCCGGAATCAATAAAGACTTTTCCCCCATTGCCCAGATAAGCACCGTGGCAGTTGTGGATTGCACTCACATCAATGTTGCCATCAATGCGAACCACGTTATCGGGCGCGTACAGGTGCAATGTTCCGCCGTTGTTGGAGAGAGAGCCATTGCTGTTGGCTTCCAGGCCGCGCAAGATGGTGCCCGCCTTTAACCATAAGCCACCGGATTGGCTATTGATAAAAGAGGTGGTATTGCCGGGAGTGTTGTAATAGGTGCCGCCTTTAATAATACGCCCGTCCTGCGTACTGTTCATGGGACTTAAGGCATGACCGGTTGGGGTCAAAGCTATCGTTAGGCTCAATGCCACAATGCTAAAAAAAATCCCTTTACTGGTTGCTTGCCCCATCCAACTGATCCTCCAACCTTGCCTCTTGATGTCCAGAAAAAACTAAAACTGGACTGTATTGAAAGAGCAATGGAACTTTAAACAAGACAAAAAAAAGATGATATTCCCCAGGTTGCTAGATTGAGCGAATTTATAGCAGGAAGCCTTGAAATTTAAAATAGCTTTTCTTCTTTGTTAAAGCAGGAGGTAATTAAGCGGTCTGTTGTTTTCAGCAGGCAGTCAAGCTGGGATTGTCAGAGTGTATCCGCTGATCCCTGGTTGCCCAGAGGCATTTGCCATCCGGTCAGTGCAATTATCAAAGCGGCGATTCTGCAACAGAGCTTTTTTTATTGCTCCATGGCGCTATTGTACCGCTGCTTCTACTGTTTTCACAGCGTCCTTTGCCAATAGATGCTGAACATACAGCGCCTTTGACGGTATTAGTCATAGGTATATGGGGTTAAAAGATTAGGGAATGCCCCCGCTTTATACTAACTGCTTATCTGGCTCTATCGTCTGAACAGTATTATTGGCATTAATTGGGGTTTCTTGCTCTCTGAATTTCGGACAACTGTCAATGTTAAGCAGTGACATTTTACAAGCCCGGTAAATACTCATAACCCAAAGTGGTATTAATACACCTGGAACCATATAGCTTAGAATGGCAATTCCTGGGTGAGCGTGAGGGTTAATAACGCTTAAATATTCATACGTCAGCGTCAAAGGAAAATGAAAAACTCTAGAAAAGAGAACAGTTATGGCCAGGTAAATTAGCATATGTAAACAAATTATGCTTATACTATTTTTGCCCACATACGTTAGTGCAGGGAAATTTAAGAGTCTTTTTGCAAGATTGACTGTTATAACAGTTCCACTAACTGCTGCAATCAGAAACAGGAAGTAATTGCCAAATACGCTATTATTGATATCTATCATTTGGATAGGGTTGAGAATGCCTGTATTGAACCAGGCTGCCAATAACCATACAATTGTATATCCTGCTGTCTCAGCCCACGATAGAGGTGGTGCTGTAAGCCAGTATTTTCGGTAGTGATAACCAAGTCCCGCAAATACTACGCAGATCAGCGCCAAATCAAAGGAAAAAGGGAGGCGAAAATTAATCCATCTCGGTAAATTATATCCAATAACTGAACAGGCCAAAATAGCTGTAAGTGATAACTTATAAGGTAAATGTGCCAGCAGATAAAGCAGGCATATTGTGGCAAACAAGCACGGCAGGAACCATAACGGTATATTCTCAGTCATCCAGTTACCACTGCCAACACCATAAAAGATGCCAAATAGCGGTATTTCGGATGGAATGGAACTGGCCAGGGCTGAATAGTGTCGAGTACCAAGCCATATCACATAGGACAAGACCGCAAAAAATATGTATGGAACCAATAAGCTGTGCATTTTCTCCTTTATAAAGGTGTTAAGAGGTTTTTCCATATTCAAAAAAAGTCCCGCGAGAAAGAAGAAAAGCGGCATATGGAAAGCGTAAATAAATAATTTATACTCAATAGGAAGCGGAGTATGACCCAGTAAAACTAAAAGGATGCCAATACCTTTGGCATTATCAACCCAGTACATCCTATTATTAGTAGACTGATTCTCTGGCATTGCAATTTGCAATATAACTCCCCCCTTCAAAATATGTTAGAGTTATTTTGCAGGCAGTCAAGTTAAATGTATATTATCCGCCTTTCCTAGCCGGATTAGACATATTTCGTTTCGGACGCTGAGTTGAGTATGTTATCCTGCTTCAGACAGAGCGTCGAAGAGAAGTGTGTTTGGTGGAACGTTGCTTCAGTCTGGGTGGCTGTGCCTTGACGGAAGTCATGAAATTAGCCAGCCTTCACACTGAAGTCAGGCCAGTTAAGATGATTCTAAAAAACAAGTTGTCGGGAGGCTTTCATTATTTTTTGTAGTAATTGTGTTAAAGTCAAAGTCTTTTCTCTTGAGTGATTATATGCTTCAGACGTACAGCCTCAAGGGCATATTCCTGAATGTTGAACCAGCCGCATTGCTCTTTTGGCTGTCCATGTTTGCTCATTCAGGCTCCTCTGGTGATGGTGCTGGTCAATTGTTTGGACTCCGGTAAAAGAGGAGTCCGGCGACTCTGCTGCAAAACAGTCTCTAACAGCCATACAAACAGGGCCGATTAGTTTCCTTCAGTAATCCGAGTAGTTCCGTTCACTAATCCACCGGTCACACTTGTAAGTTCATGTGGGAAGTGATTTTTATTGTTGGCATGAAGAATAATATACCCGCCGCGCCCCTGGATTGGAGAGAGTCCATCTGCTAATAAGCCTTGCAGTAGTCCACCAGCAGGAGTGGGAATATCATGAGCTGCCTTTATTTTTATGATTCCGCCTTGTAAACCTCCTTGTGCGGAAATATCATCAAATCCAAGCCAACCTCCATACAGGAAATCCTGCCCGGCTTTCATACGAATAGTACCCCCCATCAGTTTCCCATTCGCACGAGTAACAGCCTGATCATAACTTTGCACATCCCAGCCGTGAGATATATCGCCATACTGGGTCTTCAAAATGATGCTACCACCATGTAACAGGGTTGATTTTGGAGTGAACAGATTACCGGCAATAATCATGCCTCCAACAGTGTTATTAATATTTCCAAAAGTGGCTATATTGATACTGCCACCGCTCGTTACTCCAGTAGTACCCAAAAGATTTTGGTTAATTAAACTACCATTGCTGATTAAAGAAAGCCTGCCACCACCCAAGCCGTTGGAATTACGTCCAACCCACCAGACATTGGAGATCGTGGCGCTCTCATCAATTTCTCGACCATGTAAGTACTGAGTTGATACATTTCCATCATTAAGAATGGTCAGCGTGTTTAAAGTCGTAAAAGCCTGATCCTTTGATAGAGGAGATGGCAATACGATTTCTGGGGGAGCTTCTGGGATATAAGGATCCCAATATGGATGATCCAAGGTCAATGCCTGAAATCGCCTGTTACTGCCCAATATCAGGTTATGGTAGACATAAGAAGAACTACCGGTATTTTTATTGATTACTTCCGTACGGGCTTGCCCCAAAGAACCCGTTGGATCTTCCACAGAACGCATGCTGGCTTGCAGCATGCGTTGGAATACATTATCCACCACAAAGGTTCTACCCACATCTCGAGTCAGCATGATCAAGTTGTCATGATGGGTTAACAATTCAACCGTTTGTGTTTGCAAGGTAGTGTGGTTGCGCACCAATTGTCCATTGATATAGCCTTGCTGATAATACACCTGGGTACTTCCTAATCCTTGGGGATTGGGGGAAATAATATTACCTGCTTTGCCACCCAACATTAAGTTGCCATTACCGCCCGGACGGCCAATCACATCAATACTCCCGTTACCTGTGGGATTTGGGGTATTAAAAAAGCATCGCTCCCACTGAGCATGACCAAGCCGCCATTTCCGCCAGCACCCGGCTTAGGTGAGGAACCTCCCACACCACCATCCGCATAAATTCCACCGATATTGTGCATCTCCCGGTAATGAAATGCCAACAGTCCCCCATTACCGCCAATGCCCCCCACAGAAGGATCGCTGTTACCGGCCCCTCCATTAGCACTGTATTGACCTTGCTGATTGTCAATCACCATGGACATGGTATTAATGGTTCCACCATCTCCGCCATTTTGAGCATGGCTACTTCCATTTGCCCCATTGGCTGTGACTTTTCCTTGATTCAGCACGTCATTAATCGCAGTTAAAAGAATTGTCCCACCATCGCCAGAGCGCATATTGGTATGCTGAGTTCTGTCATTATTGGAATCTATATTTCCTGTTGTACCGTTAGCACTTAAATTGCCTATGTATTGTGGGATAGTCTGTTGGGAATCTTTAGCAATAACCACACTGCCATCGGACAGTGAAGCAGTACGCTGCAGTAGAAAAGTACGCTCCTGGCTGGTAAGAGTAGGCTTAGAGCCTACTGTTGCAGCCTGCAATGAGGTTTTTAGATCCTGCATATCAATTTGTCCGGTTGCAACCAGACGAATCGTTCCACCTCGTGAACCGCTAGCAACACCATTAGCCTGCAAATTACCGTCTATTCGAACCAGGCTGCCTTCAATATTAATCAAATTGGTATCAAAACTTCCCACCACGCGGCCAGACGTGTCAATTACAGAGCCTCGGCGTAAATCCACCGGATCACTAGCGTTAATGGCCACCACTCCTCCAGCACCCGTGGAACCTTTGGCTTGAATCTGCGCCCCATTTCCCAGAGTCATGCCG
>CABHPA010000122.1 GCA_902168245.1 Candidatus Melainabacteria bacterium | reverse complement strand
CCGCAACAGCGATTGCCCCGGCTCACAAGCGCGGGGGCAAGCGCGCTCAGGTGGTTCAGCCGTTGCCGCCGGTCACAAAACCGATGCTGGAAATGGCGGTGGTGAAGCAACCACCTGTGCCGCCCGCTCAGCAGACGAGTAAGCCGCCTGCGCCGCTTCCGGCGGAAAGGCCCGTTACTCTGGCGCAAACCGTGTTGGGCGCCGTTCCGGCTGCCGGTGTCAGCGTGGTGGACGATGTGGCGTTTCGGGATAACAAATTGTTCATTCATGCGGTTAACGGTTCGGAACTGCATGTGAAAAACCGTTTTGTGCTGACCGCGCCCAGCCGCCTGGTGCTGGATATTGATAACGCGGTGCTGGCCAGCAAGGCGCTCATGGCCCCCATTGCCGGGAACGGCCCGGAAATGCAGCAGATTCGGGTGGGCCAGTTCGATGAGAAAACGGTTCGCCTGGTCATTCAAAGCACCATGCCGGAGCAGTTCGAGGCGATTTATTCCGGCGGGGAAAAGAACCTGCTGGCGATTACCCCTTACGATAGCACCTCCATTACCAAGCTATCGGCCAATACCCGCCTGGGAGAAATCCAAAGCATTGACCTGAAGCGGGAAAACGGCGGCACCATTTTGAGGCTAACCGCCAGCGCACCGATTGTGCATCGCTTCATTAAAAAAGACGACCGGATTATTCTCGACTTGCTCAACGAAGCATCTCATCCTACGCCGATTGGCTTTGACCAGAAGCAATACCCGGAAATCGATAAAATGCGCCTGGAACCCCTCACCGAAGGGCAGCCCAACAGCAAGCTGTCTATTAAGCTATCCAACGCCGGAATGCGGGTAGTTCCCACTATTTCCGACGACGGCAAGGTGATGGAACTGCTGATTGTCAACGATAACCCCGGTGGTGGCAACCCCGCCACAGCGCTCAGTAACCTGATTGGCCTAGGTACTGCCGGAAAAGCTCCGTTTGCGGCCCGTATCGTTGTGGATGCTGGCCATGGCGGGAAGGATATGGGCGCCAATCGCAACGGCGTGAACGAGAAAGACCTGAACCTGTCCTTGGCCCTGATGTTGCGGGATGCCTTGGTGGATAAGGGCTTTAAGGTGTACATGACCCGCAGCACGGACGTGTTCCTGCCGCTGCCCCAAATTACGGCCATTACCAACCAGGTTCACCCGGATCTGTTTATCAGCATCCATCACAACGCATCCGTGAACCCGGCGCTGGCAGGGATTGAAACCTATTACTTCACACCGCAAAGCGTACCCCTGGCCCGACGGGTGCATGCCCGCGAAATCAACGCGGTGGGCGTACGGGATGGCGGCGTGAAACAGGCCCGTTTCTACGTGATTCACCATACGGATGTCCCGGCCATTCTGTGCGAAGTGGGCTACGTGTCCAATCCTTCGGAACTGGATGACCTGCAAAGCATGGATCGCAAGCTGAAAACCGCTCGCTCTATTGCCGACGGTGTTGTAGACTACTTGAAAACACGCGTCTCAGCAAAGGCCCGGTAAACCCGCATTCATGTCAGGCTTGTCCGAATCCGCTCCTGAAAACCGAAACCATGCCCCCATCGGCGTTTTTGATTCCGGTTTGGGCGGCTTGCGGGTACTGGACAGGCTAATGCATACCTTGCCGGACGAGCGTTTTGTGTACCTGGGCGATACCCAGCACATGCCCTACGGGGAAAAATCCCATACCCAGGTGGTTGAGTACGTGAACGGCTGCCTGAACTGGCTGTTTGAGGCCCACCAGGTGAAAATGGTGGTGGTGGCCTGCAATACGGCGGCTTCCGTTGCGCCGCATTTGTTTGCGCAATACCCGGATGTGCCGTTTGTGGATCCGGTTACGCCCATTTGTCGCTGGCTGAAGGAAGATGCCCGTTATCAAACGGTGGGTGTGATGGCAACCATTGCCACGGTGGCTTCCAATCGCTACCAGACTTTGCTGGATGACTTGCAAGCTCCGGTCAAGCTGCATCAGGTGGGGTGTGGTAATTTGGCGACCCTGATTGAAGAGGGAGAAGGCGACACTTCCGCCTGCGACGGTTTGTTGCGTAAATATATCAGACCGTTGCGGGAGGCTGAGGCGCAGGCCATTGTTTTGGGTTGCACCCATTATCCGTATGTGATGGATCAAATCGCCGCGCTGGCCCCGGAAGCGGATATTCTGGACCCGGCAGTGTTTATGGCCCTGGAAGCCAAACGTTTGTTGGCCGAGCATCAACTGGCGGAAACCCGAAAAACGGGCCGCTCCGTGGCTAAGGTGGACTACTTTGTGACCGCCGAACCCGATCGCTTCTATGAAACCAGCCTGAAGATGCCTTTTCAGGCGTTGGCCATGAAGCAACCCCAAGTAGTTTCCACAGCCCTGCCTTACCCTTCCGCCTGAGGTTTGGCGGCGGTTGGCGGTTTTCCTCCGGGCTTGTTGGCTGCCTTTGGTTCGCCTTCTTTGGATGGCTTGGCTTCTTCCGCTTTAACGGCTTCGGTTTTGGGTGCGGCGGTGGAGGGCATGTTTTGTCCCAGCCAGTCGGCAATCTGGCTGGCGAGCGAAGCCCGGTTGTTCAGCATGTCGGAGCCGTCGCCGATTTTTTTGTACACTTGCAGCGACTTTGGCCCCAACAGCCAGTTATACAACCGCTCGGTGGAATCGTAGGAATACGCGTCGTCCTGGCTGGTAATCAGCAAGGCGGGGTTGGTGTAATCCACAATGGCCTGGCTGGGAATAATGCCCTTGTAATCCAGCCCCGGCGAGATTAAAACAAGCGCCTTCACCGCCGCATGGTTATCTCGCGCGGCATAAACCGCAATGTTGGAACCCAGCTTTTCCCCAATCAGGGCCACGGTTTTGCCGTCCACCTGCGGGTAGTCCTCGCCTTTCTGGAAGAATTGAATCACCTCGTCCACATCTTTGGGCAATTGTTGCCATTGTTCCGGCTTGAACAGGCGCCAGCTCACCCGGCGTTTCCAGGTGGTAACTGAACTTTTGCCATGCCCGCGCAAATCCATGGAAAACACGGCGTACCCGGCCTTTACCAGCGTGGCGGGCAAGGCGCTCCAGGCCACATGATCCCGGTTTAACCCATGCAGTAAAATCACCAGCGGATATTTGGGGCCGGTATACTCTTCCCCATCGGCGCTGGTTGAAGCGTCGCTTTCGCCGTCCGGTTTCATGGACGGATCGTACAAGCGCCCGTATAAAATGAGCTGATCTTTTAGGGTAATGTTCACTTCCTCGTAAGGCAGCTTTTTCATTTCCGGGGGCAATAAATCCAGTTCATCTACCGGCCCGGCAGGTTCTTCCCCGCCGCCTTGTTCTGCGGCGGCCGCCTCTTCCTGGGTTTTGTCGCCTTCTTTGGCGGCCTTGGGATCGGGTTTTTTATCCCAGGGCATGGCGGGCATTTCGCACCCGCTAAAGCCCAGGCACAGGCCGCTTAGCAGTAGGCCAATGCAGCAGTGTTGAATGAGTTTGGGAGATGAAAGCTTAGATAATCGTTTCATGGCATGACTCATGCATTGGGTTGTGTCGTCGTTTCGGGTTCCGTCAGGTTTCTGGGCAAAATTAAGGCGAATGTGCTGCCCTGGCCGGGTTCGCTGGAGAGTAACTCCACGTTGCCGCCGTGGGCTTGCAGGATTTTTCGGCTATGGGCCAGTCCCAGGCCGGTGCCGCTTCCCTTGGTGGAAAAATAGGGGGTAAACAGTTTTTTAATATGGGTGGCATCCACACCTTTGCCCTGATCGCTGACCTTAATGTACAAGTGCGGATCGTTACTTCGATGCACGATTTTCACGCTGACCTGGCTGCCCGGCTCCGAGGCTTCCAGTGCGTTTTTGAGCAGGTTGATGAGCGCCTGTCGAATTTTATCGCCATCCAGCAACAGGGTTTCGGATTCCTCGCTTTCAAAAATGCCGAGTTTCACGCCCTTTTCCTGGTACGAGGGTTGATAGAAATCGCAGACATCGCGCACCAACTGATGAATATCGGTGGGCAAAGCGTTCAGTTGCAGCGGTCGGGAATAATTGGTGAGTTCGGACAGAATGGTTTCCAGGCTGCCAGTGGCCTGGCGAATTAAAGATAGATTTTTCAGCAGCAGGTCTTTTTTATCGCCTTGATCTGGCCCAAAATCCAGTTTGCCCAGATGATCTTCGGTCAGCTTGGCGTAGAGATCGATCAAGCCCAGCGGGTTGCGAATTTCATGCGCAATCACCGAAGAAAGCTGCCCGATGGCGGCCAGCCGCTCGGTGTCCACGTTCCGCTTGTTCAGAACCTGAAGCTGATCCAATGCCACGGTGAGTTCCCGGTTGCGGTTTTCCAGGCCATGCACCAATGATGTGATCAGCACGTTCAGTTTGTCGTCGTAGCGGCGATCGATTGGCGTTTCTTTCAGCAGATGATCCAGTTCCGGTTGATCCAGATGCGAGATGAGTTGCGCGGCGATGGTGCGACTGTCGCCCGGATGGAACGTCCAGCCGCCGTCGTACATTCTGAATGTTTGGTGGGTGGCTGCCGACCAGAACACGGTGGCGCACAATCGATCGGTCAGCACGATCAAAAAGCCGGTCTGGTCGCAAATGCCAGCGCCGGATGGAAAGAGATCAGGCTGGTTAAAACGGAACAGGGGCAGGCCCGGAATTTCTTCCAGCGCATGGGCCATGGTTTCAAAGGCTTCATCGCCTAGGGTGCGGGTCATCACAAAGCCATGCATTCGATGATCCCGCACCATACGGGTGATGCAACTGTACAGGCTCAGGAAGGTTTCCTTGGCGTACAGGCCGGTCGATGAACAGAGGTGGCCGAACAATCCATCCAGTTGAATATTGATGGGCTGGACTTTTTGGGGGCCGGATCGGGTTTCACTCACTCGTCTGCCTTTCATGACGAAATCCCCACTCTGCTATCAGCCGGGGGATTTCATCGAGTATAAGCTTATTATATCGCGTTTAGGCGGGTTGCCGGATGAATCCCGTTAGACGGCGATCGGTTGGGTGGGGCTGGTGTTTCCGCCGCCTTCCACCAGGCCGTAGCGCAGGGCGTACAGTACCGCCTGGGTGCGATCGTTGACCTGAAGCTTCTGGAAGATGTTGTTGACGTGGGTTTTCACGGTGGTTTCGCTGATCACCAGCTTGTCGGCCACGCCCTTGTAGGTAATGCCTTCCGTCAGCAGCTTCAGCACTTCTTTCTCGCGAGAGGTTAGGTAGCCCAGCAGCGCTTGCTTGGTGGGGTCGGGGCGGCTGGTTTTGCCCACGCGGCTCTGGAACTCGTCGAAAAACTTGGTGGCCAGGCTGGGAGGTAGGTATACTTTGCCATTCAGCACTTCCTCAATGGCCGCGATCAACTGGGACGTGACCATGGTTTTGAGGATGTAGCCCTTAGCGCCGTTTTTCATGGCCCGGAAAATCAGGTCGGGGTCATCATAGCCGGTAAGCGCCAGAATTTTAAGGTTGGGATTAATGGCGGTGAGTTGCTGAATGGCGGCTACGCCGTCCACTTCGGGCATGCTCATGTCCATCAGCACGATATCGATTTTGGCTTCGCCCAGGCGCTTAATGGCGTCTTCGCCGTTGGTGGCGATGCCAGCCAGGTGGTAATCGGACTGAAGCTCCAGCAGTTGCTTGATGCCGGCGCTGTGGTTGGCATTGTCATCCACAATGAACACGGTGGTTTCTGATGATTGGATTCTTCTCATCATATTAATACGAATCTCCTAGAGCTCCTGACACACTTCCACACTGAAAAATTGGATCGAAAAATTACGCAATACTACCAAGACAAGTTAAGGCGCTTGTCCGCCTGCACCTTGTGGGTGCCGCCTACCATTGCCCGTTCTCCACGCTCGTTTATTTAATGTAATCTTACTTAATCATATCCTAGCCGAAGAGGGCAACTCATCATCTGAAGGTTGGATATTGACCGCCTGAGGATCAATTTTTCGGGGGAGGCGTATCGTCCGATGGGTGGAGATCTTCCTGTTACGGTAGGGGTTCCTATCCTATAATGGGGGTAATCGGTTTGATGGAGCCGCTTTGTTGAAGCGGGACAAGCAACAGGGAGACGGGAATGATGGGCAGACAGGCATGGAATGTAACCCGGCAAAGCCTGGTGGCTGAGGAAGTGACGGTGGCCGATAATTACTTTAAGCGCCTGATGGGGTTAATGGGCAAGCCGGGGCTTCCCGCCAACGCCGGGCTGTGGATTGTGCCTTGCGGCGATATCCATTCCTTTTTTATGCGCTTTGAATTTGACGCCATTTTTGTGGACAGGCAAAACACGGTGCTTCATTTGGTAGAACGCATGAAGCCCTGGCGGATTTCCAAGTTTGTAAAAGGCGGTCGCGCGGTGCTGGAAC
>CABHPA010000121.1 GCA_902168245.1 Candidatus Melainabacteria bacterium | reverse complement strand
GTTCGTGATTTGCTGAACGCTGTTTTTTATTTAACGAAAACGGGCTGTCAATGGCGGATGTTGCCGAGTGATTTCCCGCCGTATTCTACCGTTCATAGCTTTTTCCACCGTGCCAAGAAGCGAGGAATCTGGGAGAAACTGTTGCAGCGATTAGTGAGCAGGAGTCGTGTGGCTCAAGGGCGAAACGCACAGCCAAGCTTTTCACTGATTGACTCACAGAGTGCCAGGACAACAGGAAATGCCGCACAGCGAGGCATTGACGGTGGAAAAAAAAGTAAAAGGTCGTAAGCGTCATATTGTCACGGACACACAGGGGCATCTGCTACATGTGAAAGTTCATGCCGCCAATGAACACGATACAATCGCAGGCTGCCTTGTTTTTGAAGAGGCTCTTTGTAAATATCCCAGCCTGCTTGGTGTTTGTGCGGATGCGGGATATCGGGGAACGTTCGTTGATTACGTGCAACTCTATCTAACGTGCCTGGTTGAGATTGTTGAGCGCTTGCCAGCAGGCTGGGTGCTTCTGCCTAAACGCTGGATTGTGGAGCGAACGCTGGCCTGGCTGAACCCCTTTAGACGCTTGTCCAAAGATTACGAAATAACCACAGCCTCCGAAGAGGCTTTTGTTACTCTCGCTCATTCCAGACTACTGCTCAAGCGATTAACCAATCTGTGAATACAGCCTCTTAATTAGAAGCCACTAATAACGCCCGTTGCTCCGTTCGGCACCCCAGTACCACCTAATACCCGGATCAGTCCGGTATTAGTTGATTCAATGCCGGTCACCGTTCCGCCATTACCACCAGGACCAAAGGGTGGAGTAATCCTCCCCTTCCCACCGTTAGCCTCAAGCAGGCCGGTGTTGTTCATCCTGGTGAATGTCATGGTTCCCCCATTGCCACCGCCGGCAGTTCCCCCATCCCCCCCAAAGACTTGCATATCCCCGTAATTCTTGACATCTGTGCCAGTGATAGTGCCACCATCACCGCCTTTGCTATTTTCAAAAACACCAATCCCGCCATTGGCTAAGATCTGTGCGTTTTTTCCATTAATGACGTTAGTCAGGTGAATCGTTCCGCCATTGGCAGCAACCGGTTGACTGGATGCACCAAATTGGCTGCCCCCATTGGCTTCAATTACGCCGGTGTTGATTCCGTTAACAGCGCTAATGGTCCCGCCTTTGCCCTTGATATCTCTACTAAAGCCGCCATTAGCAGCAATGAGGGAGTTCTGGTTAAGAAAATTGCGGATGCAGATGATGCCGCCATTACCGCCTTGAGTACCATCGCTGCTGCCATCCGCTTGCAAAGCACCGAACAGGGTGATGCCGTTTGCCTTGATGGTGCCGCCATTGCCGCCAATATCATCTCCGAATCCGCCATTTGTATAGATGAGTCCCCGATTCACCGTATTGACCAGTATTATCGTACCCCCATTACCGCTGACCGTTTTGGGTTCAAGGGCGAATCCCACGTGACCGTTCCCGGCATGAGCCGTAATAATGCTATCATTGGTTAAATTACTGAGACTGATGTTTCCGCCATTGCCCCCAAAACCAACACCGCTTCCGCCAGTAGCCTCGATCGTTCGCTGATTGGTTACCTGCGTTCCGGTGATGTTGCCCCCGTTTCCACCAGTGCCACATAAAGCGGTCCCACAAAAGGCTCGTCCGCCATCGGCCTGAATATCCCGAGAATTGGTGATATTAGTCAGGGTCATGCCTCCGCCGTTACCACCCGTGCTCGCGCTAGGGCCATTGCCATCCGCCCCGTTAGCTTGCAGGGCTCCCGAGTTCTGGATATTAACCCCATAAATCCTGCCGCCAGCACCACCCTGGCCGCCTAATAGACTGGACCCCACGCCGCCATTGGCATGCATGGATCCCGCATTGACAATGTTACGCGTGCTGATGGTGCCACCAGCGCCACCAATATCCCCTAAACCACCATCCGCATCAATATTGCGTGAATTGGTCAGATAGTTCACCGTAATCTGTCCGCCTTGGCTCCCTGCCTTGGTTGGCTCAAAGCTATCTCCACCTTTGGCCTGAATTAACCCGATATTTTGAGACGGCGTTGAACCGGGTTTGCTGAAAAGTTCAATATTTCCGCCCTTGCCTCCGGTATCCCCTTGCCCCCCATTGGCCATAATCACGCCCTGGTTCAGAATATTTCGACCGGCAATCAGCCTGATAACTCCCCCATTGCCGCTAGCGCCTTCTATTGGCAGTTCACTCAACTCGCCACCATTCGCCATGATGCTTCCTGTGTTTCGAATGCTGTTGCTGTAACAACTGGCCAGCCCTTGTAGCCTGCCCAAAAGCGCTTTGCTTTCATCGTATGTAAAGACGTTTGATTTGTATAAGGCGTTTGAAACTGGCTGAAGGTTGATACTATCCTGGGCAGTCAACTGTATCGTTCCGCCTCTGGAAGCATTGGCATCTTGGCCATGATTGGTACTGATACCATTCGCTTTGAGTATACCTTCATTGTTCACCAGGCCACCGGTAATTTGAATGAGATTGGCATCAACGCCAGGTAAGGAAACCCCGGAGGTATTCATCACCGCACCAGGTTTGATATCGACTACCCCAGTAGCCTTGAGCCGAATCACCCCACCTAGCCCATCTGGCCCGGCGCTGGCGTCAATTTTGGACTGAGGCCCAGAGGTTGCAGAATTGACATTGATGTAAACCTGACCGCCATTCGCGCCAGCGGCAAAAATATTCCCATTCTGGAATAAGTAGGCGGCATCCACAGATACCTTGCCCCCGTTACCCAGGTAGACGCCCTGCCCGTTGGCAATCCCGTTGACGTTGATGTCCCCGTCGATACGCACGACTTGACCCGGTGCATATAATTGAACATTGCCGCCATTATTGGTTAGATTACCGGTGGAATTTACCTCCAGTCCACGAACGGTATTTCCGCCTTTAATCCACAACCCGCTAGAGGCACTATTAATGAAAGTGGTATTACTGTTGGCCGTGTTGTAATAAGTTCCCCCCGATATGATTTGCCCGTCATTGACACTGTTGACAGGGCTTAAAGCATAACTGTCACTGACTAAACTTACGCCGCCAGCCAGAAAAAACACAAACAAAAGCTTGGTTTTAAACATAACCTTTTTCCTCATCCTTTAATCATTGAACTCATGCCGATAACAGGCCTTGCATCATCCCTAATAAAACGAGGTCACTATAAGTTAAAAGCTGAGTCAGTGTATATTGCCCAATTAAGCAATGCCCGTTCCAAGCACAGCCACATATCGGGACCCCGTTGTAACTTGTTTGAGAAAGTGACCTGCTTTGGATTGATGTGACCGGGTTAATGCAAAAAGGTTCAGACGGGCTAGGCAATGTCGACATTCATCCTTTCGCTAATTAAAAATCCGTGATCTACTATCCTTGTTGGTTATGGGAGGATAGAGAGATGGAATTAACAGACGAGCAGTGGGACAAGATTAAGGACGCTTTACCTGGAAAGCAGAGTGATCCGGGAAGGACTGCGTCCGACAACCGTTTGTTTGTTGAAGCCGTGTATTGGGTTGGCAGAAACGGTGGTCGTTGGCGGGCTTTACCACCGGCGTTTGGCAAATGGTACAGTGTGCATAAGCGTTTTCTTCGCTGGGCTGAAAAAGGCGTATGGCAAATGATTTTCAATACCTTGGCCGTCAATGCGGACACCGAGTGGCTCATGATTGACTCGACCATTATTCGGGCACACCAATGTGCGGCAGGGGCAAAAAAAGCGCTGGCCCGCAAGCGTTAGGACGAAGCCGTGGTGGCTTTTCAACCAAACTCCATGCCACTTGCGACAGCCACGGCAATCCCTTGCGCTTTATTTTGACACCGGGCCAAGCTTCCGACCATACCCAGGCCCATGTCTTGCTGGCGGATTTCCAGGTCAAGGAAGCTGTTTTAGCGGATAAGGGGTATGATTCGGATGCGCTAGCTAAAACAATCACCGAAACAGGTGCCGACTGCGTTATCCCGCCGACAAAAAAAAGGAAACAGCAAAGGGAATATGACGTTCACCTCTACAAAGAACGCAACCAGGTGGAGCGCCTGTTCAACAAGCTGAAAAATTTTCGACGTGTCGCAACCCGTTATGACAAGCTGGATGTGGCTTTCTTGAGTTTTATACATCTTGCCGCCATCTATCTCTGGCTTAAATAAATGTCGACACTACCTAACTGAAGAGTCACGCACGTCAGCGGGAGTTCTTTAGGTCTAGGGCGAATCGGTATGTAGCCTTTCATAGCTGATTAAACCCATCGAGCAACCGGCGTACTTTAGCTTCCAGCGCTTCATCTGCCAAGATTGACTTGCGAGCCGGATTTGACGGGGCCATTTGCCAGTTGCGCCTGTTGGCAACAACGTTCTTGCAAAGCGATTTTAAAGTCCAGGAATGATTGCATGACGGGCTTTACCGTCATTGGGTAAAAACCTCGCCTGAAATTCAAGCGAGGTTTGCTCGGTTGGAAAGAATGCCGTTTATGGCCTGCTAGCCGTTTAGTGCAAAGAAAATGCGTTGCTCGATTTTTTGGCTGGCAGCTTGCGTTTAATGGCCAGGGAAATCTTGTTGTAATGCTCCATAATGTTGAGCGAGGTTTCGATGACCTGCTGGCAGTCCTTGTAAACGGCCGAGGCTTGCGGGGTGTCCTTCAGCAGTTGCGCGTATTGCACACCCAGGCGCTTTTCTATTTCCTTTGCAGGCAATTTCTGCTGCTGTTGCTGATGCATTGTGGATAACTCCTCAGTCCCAAAGTCGATTAGCCTATTGTGTGAATAATCCCATCCGTTACAGGCATAAAAACAACTTAGTCGTCCGGATTGATATTTTGTGAACAATTGTGACAATCCGAACGTCATCCTGACTCCAGAGTCGATTCAGGAAGCCGGGCAGGCGATGGCGTTGAGGGGGATGACCGCAGAGCTGTCGCAAGCCGTAGTGCTTTGATGGATAATAAAGCATATGAGTCCGAACGAGATTAAAATTAGCGGGGCGCGGGTCAACAACCTTAAAAACATCAGTTGCGACCTGCCGCACGAGAAGCTGTCTGTCATCACCGGGCCATCGGGTTCGGGAAAATCCTCCCTGGCGTTCGATACGCTCTATGCCGAGGGGCAGCGACGCTACATTGAATCCATGTCCTCTTACGCGCGGCAGTTCCTGGCTCGCATTGAGAAGCCGGATGTGGACAATATCCAGCATATTCTGCCCGCCATTGCGCTGGAGCAGAAAAACCATGTGAAAAACGCCCGCTCTACGGTTGGCACCGCCACCGAAATTTATGACTTCCTGCGTATCCTCTACGCCAGCATCGGCGAAACCAAGTGCGATGCCTGTGGCGGCGATGTGAGCCGGGCCGACCCGTTCAAAATCCAGAAAGATCTCCAACAGTTTCCAGAAGGATTAAAAGTACTGCTACTTGCCCCGGTTCACCTGAAAGACTTCAGCGTGGATGATCTGGTGCGACAGGGCTTTTTCCGTATTTACCGCAACGGGGAAGTGGTGGACATCAACACCGTCAAAGATGAGTTGTCCTCGCACGATGTGGCGCACATCGTGATCGATCGCTTGATTATCAAGCACAAGGCGCTGGGCAACCGACTGCTGGAATCTATCCGCAACGCGCTGGCGCTGGGCAACGGCAAAATTGAGGTGTTAACCCTGGATACCGGGGAAAGCCATCTCTTCCAGAACGAGTTTTCCTGCCTGAACTGCCACAAGGTGTTTAAAGAGCCGTTCCCGAATTTCTTTTCCTTCAACAGCCCTATGGGGGCTTGCCCCTCCTGTGAGGGCTTTGGCCGGATCATCGGCATTGATATGGACAAGGTAATCCCGAATAAGTCGCTCACGCTGGCGCAAGGGGCCATTAATCCCTTTACCAAGCCCGCTTACATGGAAGGCTACGATTACCTGGCCGCAGAGGCCAAAAAGCGTAAAATCCCGCTGGATGTGCCATGGCAGCAACTCAAGCCCGAACAAAAAGCCTTTATCATCGATGGCGGCGGGGAGTTCGACGGGATTCGCGGGTTCTTCGACTGGCTGGAAACCAAGAAATACAAGGTGCATGTGCGGGTGATGCTGGCGAAATATCGCGGCTATTACCCCTGCCCGGACTGCCTGGGTTCCCGCCTGCGGCGCGAGGCGCTGAACGTGCATATTCAGGGCAAGAATATTCTGGACTTGGGCGAAATGCCGGTGTCGGATCTGGTCGCTTTCTTTGAGGCGCTGAGTCTGCCGCCCACGCATGAGCTGGTGGCCGATCGTCTGCTGAAGGAGATTAAAGGCCGACTGCGCTACCTGCACGATATCGGGCTGACTTATCTTACGCTCAGCCGACAGTTTCGGACGCTTTCCAACGGGGAGGCCCAGCGGATTAACCTCTCTGCGGCTTTGGGCAGCGGGTTGACCGATACCCTGTACGTGCTGGATGAGCCTACGGTGGGCTTGCATGCGCGGGATACCGATCGATTGATTAAAATATTGCAGAACCTGCGCGATCACGGGAACACCATCGTGATCGTGGAGCATGATCCCGAAGTGATGCTGGCCGCCGACTACATTGTGGACATGGGGCCGTCCGGCGGCGAAGAGGGCGGACGTATTGTGTACGAGGGGACGCCGGAAGGCTTGCTGAAAGTGCCCTATTCCCTGACGGCCCGCTATCTGGTGAATCCCGATTTTCCTGAACAGAAAAAAGGTTCCAAAACTGCGAAACCCAAAAACGGTGGGAATGGCCGTAAAAAGTCCGCCACTGCCGCCCCGGAAGACGTGATTGAAATTCGCGGCGCGCGGGGGAATAACCTCAAGAACCTGACGGTCAGCTTCCCCAAGAACCAGTTGGTTTGCGTCACCGGGGTGTCCGGTTCCGGCAAGTCCACGCTAATCAAGCAAACCCTGTTTGCAGCCTACGAGCATTCCCAATCCCGCTCCCTGCAACTGGATGAAGAACAGCACGATGAGCTGGCGGGTCTGGATTCCTTTAAAGATGTGCTGCTGGTGGATCAAAGCCCGCCGGGACGCTCCGCACGTTCCAACCCGGTTACGTACGTGAAAGTCTACGATGACATCCGCAAGCTGTTCGCCGAATCCCGCAAGGCCATGGTGCTGGGCATTACGCCGGGGCATTTCTCCTTCAACACGCCGGGCGGCCGGTGCGAAACCTGCGAAGGGCTGGGCACCCTTACCATCGACATGCAGTTTATGGCCGATGTGACCATTGTGTGCCACGATTGCCAGGGTCGGCGCTTCAATCCCAACGTGCTTTCCGTTGAGGTGGAAGGCAAAACCATTAACGATGTGCTGAACATGACCGTGGATGACTCGGTGCAGTTTTTTGCCAGCAGCCGCAAAATCATCAACAAGCTGCGCCCCTTGCAGGAAATTGGTTTGGGCTACTTAAAGCTGGGGCAGTCCACCTCTACCCTCTCCGGCGGGGAGGCCCAGCGCCTGAAGCTGGCCAGCTACCTGCCGGGCCATCGGGCGGACGATGACGATGCCGTGGCCACCGCGCGGGAAAAGTACCTATTTTTATTCGATGAGCCGACCACCGGCTTGCACATGGCGGATATCGCCTTATTAGTGCAGGCGTTCCGGCGCTTGCTGGCGGCGGGGCATTCGCTGATTGTGATTGAGCATAACATCGACTTCATCGCCCAGGCGGATCACCTGGTGGACTTGGGGCCGGAAGGAGGCAGCGGCGGCGGGCAAATTGTGGCCCAAGGCACCGTGGAAGAAGTGATGCAGGTTAAAACCAGCCTCACCGGGCAGTTCCTGAAAAAGCGCATGCAAAGCCCCGCCAGCGTTTAATTACAATCTTTGGGGCGTGGATTACGGCTTGCGCGTAAAAACCGCTTTGCTCACCCGGCCCAGTAAATCCAGGCCCACGTTGGCGGGCAACCCGCCTGTGGCGGTGCTGATGGATGTGTTAATCAACCCTTCCTGCTGGCGGGTTTCCTCAATCTTAAAGTCGCAATACGCGTCGAACCAGCGGCTGATGGCGGGGGCCAGCGCCTCGTCCTCACAACCCAGGGTCAGGGCGATTAAGCGGGCCATGTAATCGGTATCGTTGCGTAGTCGCCTGCTTTGGCATTGCGCATGAATGTAATTCGCCAGCCTGCCGTCATCCAGCATCAACAGCATGCGGTGGGTGGCGCCAATCACGTCTTCCGGGGCGAAGGGCTGGCCCAGGAACACATCGTTTCGGCTCAGTTTTTTGTGTTGCGGGTTCTTGCGCAGCAGGACCAGGGCTTCGCTTTGGTAGGCTTCATATCGGCAATGGGAGAGCCTGAATCCTTCCTGTAAAAACAGCGCTTTGGAGACAATGAACCGGCTCAGCGCCTTTTCTTCCGGCAAGCTGTCCGCTTGATCCATATCCGAGAGCAGCCGTTGCAGGTTGGTTTCGGCGTGTGGCAGGCTGAATTCCGGCAAGGCGTAGCGAAGCCATCCGGCCAGCAGCTTGCCCGCCCCCCGACCGATGTCGTAGGCGCTGACCTGATCCAGCAGGCCTTCCATGTTGCGGGCTTTGGCCTGTTGCCAGCGCTTGCGGTTGCCGGACAGGATTCTTTCGGTCGCAAAGCCGCTGACCGCCGAAAACACGGATGCCTTGGAAACCGCCCTTCCCAGCAGGTTTTTGGGTAAATCCAACAAGCCCATCGGTTTCCCTCCCATTTGCTAAGGATATCCTCCATCAGCCATTAATAGTATAGAGGATTGTGGGACTGCCCGATAGGCTAGTAAGGCAGGACGCCGGTCGGCGCTCCCAGCGGGCTGATAGAGCCAAACGTGGAGTTGGAATAGCTGGAGCCGTAAGGCGTGTAGGTATAAGTGCGCGGTGTCCCGTAATAGCCGGGGCCGCCATAGCCGCCGTAAGTCCCCGGATAGGCGTTGTAAGCAGCGCCGCCATATGGATAAGCCCCGTAAGGTGCATAGGCGCCGTAGGGACTGGCGTAGTATCCGTTGCCGTAATAGCCGTTATTCGGATAATAATTACTGCCGCCGCCATGCTTGTTCATGTAATATGCGCCCGCTACGCCGCCAGCCATCAGCGCCAAGCCAGCCAGTCCCTGACCGATGGCGGCCAGCTTGGACGGCCCTTGGCTTGGGTTGGCGGTTGCGCCAGCGGATTGGCTGGCGATGCCTTGCGGCTGATCCTGGAAGAACGGGTCGTTATCGAACGAGCTGTCCCAGTCATCGTGCCAGAAGCCCTTCTTCTTTTTAGGTACGGATTGGCTGGTCGATTGGGCGGTGCCGGTGGGGCTTTGGTAGTATCCCGACGATGCCGATTGGGGCTGGTTTTGCTGCATGGCGGTAACGGGGGCCGGTTGCACGATCTGCTTGCCTCGCGACTTTCCAGTGGTTTTGCCGGTTTCAACCGATTTTACCGGCGGCAGGCTGCTTTGCAGTTGCTTGTTCAGTTCCGCGTTGGCCTTGGCCGCTTCCTGCGGGAACAGTTCGGCCAGCTTGGCCAGCAATTCGCCCGCGTCCTGGTATTTGGGTTCGCCAAACAGCACGGCCTGGATGGTATTGAGCCGCTGCACCAGCGAAGCGTCTTGCGGGGGCTTTAAATAGAGCTTGCTTTCCACATCTTTCATAAAAGGCTCTGCCGGTTTCAGCCGGGTTTCCAGCAGCTTCTGTTGGGCGGCCTCGGCTTGCGATGCGCTGGACACGCCAGGCTTGGCGGGGGAAGACGCCTTGCCCTCCGGTTGCTTACTAGCTGAGGGGGCGCTGGTATCCACCAAGGGGGTGGGTTTCCAGTCCGCGCCGAAGGTGCTGTCGGCCATGGCGGGCACGGTTGCTGCCTGGTTCAATGCTATGCAGGCGGTAAGGGCATACGTGAGAAGCTGGGTGCTTTTTTTGCTGGAAACCACGACATAATCCTCGGAAACAGGGCTGGGAAAATCGCTCTGGCAAATAGCTCTGCAAAATGAGCGCTCTGTTTTAATTAAAAGGACGCGGTGATTATTTTTGCCTTCGATCTTTGTATGAGCCGATATAGGCTTTCTTCATGTTGACGCATGTCGCCCGTAAATTAAAGCCCAGAATTGACATAAAAGAGCGCTAAACGCTTTTGGCGCTAATCACCCCGTATTTTCCCAGGTACAGGCCATTGGCGTCTAAAAACTGTCGGGGCCAGTCAATTATCAGTCGATCGGCGGCCACTCTCGGCTCCACGGCCATTTCTCGAAACTCATCCAAGGTAAAGAAGCCCATTTCATTCAGGTTTTCATCCACGGTCATCATGGGAGCGCCGGTTTCGTAACGGGCCAGCATAAACACGTCAATGGTGTGGCGAAGCTCCCCATGCGCGTTGGTGTGCATAAAGTCCGCCAGATACAGGGTTTTCTCAATGCTGACGTTCAGGTTTACCTCTTCCTTCATTTCCCGAACGGCGCATTCCTCCAGACCCTCTTCCACTTCCAGCGTACCGCCGGGGAATACCCAGAAGGGCCGGTTGTTCTGCCGCACCAGCAGGATTTTATGGTCGTGGATCAGCACCACGCCCAAGCGGACTTTATAACAGTAGTTGCTGGACATAATCAGGGTGTTTCCTTTCCGGGCAAGGTTTTAAATTCTGTTTTGGAAGGCGTTGGTTGGGGCGTATGAGTAGAATTGCCGTAGGCCATTTGCCGAAGCAATTGCTGTTCCGTGGGGCCGGGCTTGCCTTCCCAGCCACCCAGCCCGTGCCGCTTTTGCAGGTTGAAACTGCCGAGCGGTTTTTGCGCGGGTAAAGCGTCTTTCTGGGAGATTCTTGGGGAATTGGGCGGCAGGGTTTGTGGCTTTGGCATGCAGCCGTTGAACAAGAGGCACAAGACACCAGCCAGCAGCCCAATGGGGAGGGTGAATTTGAAATTCATGTTTGGCCAGCCTCCTCTTTATTTGACTGCCAGTGTCCCAACAAACGCCCTTATTAAAGCATTGCCCGGTTTCAATTGCCAGTTTTGATACTGCTATTTTGGTAGCAACAAAAACGGGTCGCATGTTTTCATGCCTGTATATTAGGGGGATCGGGCGAAATATTATGTCATTCGATAGGATGGACAATTATTCTGGTGCGTATCCGGGCAGTTTGCCCCGGCGTTCGCAAGCCTTGCCGCAAGGGTTCGAGAAACCCTCTGAGGTCGGGAGTGGCACGTCTTCCTTTTTTGGTGGTCGTACGGCTTCGGGCGGCAAGGCCGGAAGTCGCGATGTGCTGAACCAGTGGATAGACAAAACGGCCATTTGGGGGGCTGAAGATCTCTCGGCCGTGCTGGTGAACGATGCGACCTCCCCCCAAACCAAAGTTGGGCAAAAACTCAGCGCAGCGCAAAAAGATTTGGTGACACAGGCTGGCATAAAACCCATGTCGGGTGAAGCCTCGGCCTCTGCCAGCAAAGCGGCTGAGGCTCCCAAAACGTATTCGGAAATTATGAAGCTGGGCACCAAAAATTTAAGCCCGAACGAACTAAACTGGTCAAATTACACGCAAGCGGTTAAGCAGAATACGCAAGGATTCCGCTCGGCGATTCAATCGGGCAATGCCAGGAACTTTTTCAAGGATGTCTCGCTGAAGGGCTATGTAACCGGCACTTTGGGCGAAAAGAACTTTAAGCCCATTAAGGATGTGTTGACCCACAACCCGAACACGGAATGGGGCACTGCGACCATCAGAACGGCGGCGGCTGGCCTGATGGGTTATGACGTGATGAAGCACACCAGCGATGCGTATAAATTGGCCAAGGCCAAAGAGGACGGTACTTTTAAAAGCAGACTGAATACCCTCAAGGCAACCGGCTCGGCGTTTACCAAATACACGCTTCGCGATGGCGCCACGTGGGAGGCTGCCGGGATGGGCGCGGCCATTGGCAGGGCAGTGATTCCCATTGCGCTGGGCGGTGTCTCTATGGGTGGAATAGCGGTCGGCGCGCTGGTGGGAATCGGGGCGCAAAAACTTCTGGACAGGGCGCTTAAAACCGGGAATCGAGATCCGGTTCAACAGCAAAAAAAGCGAAATAAAGAGGCATCCAACATGGCTGAGCAAGGCTCGCCGTTCCGGGTCAACGCCATTCAAGCGCCATCATAGGCTGATTAAACAGAAATTTTATCAGATTCCCAAAAAGGCTCACCCAGAATGGTTGGGTAAGCCTTTTGAGATCATGATCGGCAGGCTGGGTTTTAGGATTGTCTGCGGCTTGGCATGACGGTTATTTTAGTTGGTCGTTGTTCAGGTGAAAGGCAATTTGGCCCAGCACGTTTTCAACCACTTTCCGTTCCGTGTTGCCTGCATAGTGGTTTGGTGTATATAGCACGGTCTCCCCGTGTGTACTGCCAAAAAAGCCGAAAATGGATTTGGGTTTATCCGCTTCTTCTTTGCCTAAGGCCACTGTTGCGCCTTCCGGCGTGGTATCCAACAGGCGGTATTTTCTTTCAACGGTTTGGATAGCCGCCTGGACATCGCTTTTTACAAAGCCATCCGGTTTTTGGGCTGTTTTTTCGTTGAACTTGACGGGAATATCACGGTTCTTGGTGTGCCAGGTTAATTCCGTCAGGGCACCGAAGCGCGGTTGTTGCCTGGCGCGGTTGTTGGGCCAATAAGCCTGACCATAGGACGATTGTTGTCCGAAACGAACTTGCATGTTGTCATCTCCTCTTCCTAAATAAATGGTTTGTTGAATGAAATATAAACGGCCTGTGCAGCCGTTTTCCACCTGAATACTCCACTTGATTTCACTTTGGATTTGACATGGAAAATAACATGAACAAGAAAAATACAACCCATTTAATTTCATTTTATTAAAGGAAATTAAAAATTCCGGGTTTGCGCTTTTCGCTGGAATGGGTTCCATAGATGAGACTCCCCGGCTGGCGAGTTACCCGGTTTTATGTCTGGAGTATAATGAGGGCGTTTCAAGCAATTGGGTACCCCCAGCCGTGACCAAACCATCCAGACTCAAAGTTCTCACCGTTTTTGGCACTCGCCCCGAAGCGATCAAGATGGCCCCGGTGGTAAACGCCCTGGCCGCCTGCCCCGAAGAATTCGATTCAGTGGTCTGCGTGACCGCCCAGCACCGGGAAATGCTGGATCAAGTGCTGGATCTGTTCCAGATTCGGCCCGATCACGACCTGAACCTGATGAAGCCCAACCAGGATTTGTTCCAGATTACCGCCAACGTGCTGCTGGGCATGAAAGAAGTGCTGGAGGTTGAAAAGCCCGATGTGGTGCTGGTGCATGGCGACACCACCACCACCATGGCGACTTCCCTGGCCGCCTTTTACAAGCAGATTCCCGTGGGCCATGTGGAAGCGGGCCTGCGCACCTGGGACAAGTATTATCCCTTCCCCGAGGAGATTAACCGGGTTGTGACCGATGGGATCGCTTCGCTATACTTTGCCCCCACGGAAGGCTCCCGGCAGAACCTGCTGAAAACCGGCGTCAAGCCGGAGCGGATTTTTATGACCGGCAACACGGTCATCGACGCCCTGTTTTACACTCTGCACAAGCCGGATCGCAACGGTCATTTGCCCATTATGCTGGATGACAGCAAGCGGCTGATCCTGGTGACGGTGCATCGCCGCGAAAACTTTGGCGAGCCGATGGCCGAGATTTGCCGCGCCTTAAAAGACCTGGTGGAAAGCCACCCGGACGTGGAAATGGTGATTCCGGTGCATCCCAACCCCAATGTGCGGGGCATTGTGCATGAGACCCTGGGCGCTGCGGGCCGGGTTCACCTGATTGACCCGCTGGACTACGAGCCGTTTTGCCGCCTGATGGAACGCGCCAACCTGATCCTGACGGATTCGGGTGGCATTCAGGAAGAAGCGCCCTCCCTCAGTAAGCCGGTTTTGGTGCTACGGGATGAGACCGAGCGCCCCGAAGCGGTGGATATGGGAACTGTTAAGCTGATTGGCCCCCATTATGACCGGATTCTGTCAGAGTCCAAGCGCCTGCTGGATGATGAGCAGGCGTATCAATCCATGGCCAAGGCGTCAAACCCTTATGGCGACGGCAAAGCCTCGGAGCGAATCCTGCAAGCCCTGCGGGAATTCAAGACCAACCCGCAGAAATTCAAATAAGCCCTTTTTTGATAAGGCCGCTGTTGATAATACCAGGCGCTCTTACTACAATCTAACTCTTATCTGTACCGGCCTTTTCCTTGTTTTCGACTTACTCGCGTAACCATAGGCGTCAATTGCATGATGAAAACCGCTTTTTTATCCCTCAAAGTCCGTAAAAGCTTGCTGGTATCCCTTATTGCCTGTCTCGCGCCGCTTTCTGGTTTTGCAAAGCCGGTGGACAGTTCCTATGCCTATGTGTCCTCCGTGTTCGACAAGCTGCAATCCCACTGGGAAACCCAGGCGTACGATCAGCGGCTTTCTGCCAACAGCCTGTTGACCTTTACCCTTACCGAGGACGGCTACTTGCTGTCATCCCATCTGGATGCGGCCCAGCCAGGCAATGAATCCAGCCAGGCCGTGCTGACGTTTTTGAAGAATAACGCCCCGTTTGGCCATTTTCCTGCCGGGTTGAGCGGCAACCAACTGGAATTCAAGGTGAAGCTGGCGCCGGGCAGCCTGCAAATGCTGGGTTACCAGATTTTAAACAAGACCGACAACAAGGATCAGCTCATTACCTACGCTTCCCCTACCGTGGCGCAGCCGGTGTCCCTGTTTTACGCGCGCGCGTTGCCTGTTACGCCCGGCAAGGTATGGGACAAGCCCGAAACCCAGACCGATGACGAAAAGGCCATGGCCGATTACGTGAACGAAGTGCAGGAGCAAATTCGTCAGAACTGGCGCCTGGCCCAGGACTACAAGTTTGAGCGCACGGTGGCGCTGGTGATGATAGACCGGGACGGCTCCTTGCTGAGCGCCCAACTCAAGCAGTCCTCCGGCGATAAGCTGGTGGACAAGGCAGCCCTGAACGCCATTATCACCGCCGGGCCCTTCCCCAAAGCCCCCGCCACTGTTAAATCTCTGCCGGTCACGATTGAATACGTGTTCGACCCGGTTGTAATGCCCGCCGAATAAGTTTTCAATAAACGATAAAATCGGTTATTCGGATTTTTTAGAATCAAAAATCAAACGGCCCCATCCTTGATTGCTGGGGCCGTTTCAATTTGGAAATGAGTGCTGCGGTTAGGCCGGGGCGGCGGCCTCCACTTCGCGGGAGTAGCCGCAGCCTTTGGTGGGGCAGGCGTAGAAGGTGCCTTTTTTCAGCACTTTCTCGGTCAGCATGCTCTCGCAATCGGGGCATTTTTCGGCCACCGGCTTGTTCCAGAACGCTTGGTCGCAATCCGGGTAGCGGTTGCAGCCGTAAAAAATCTTGCCCCGGCGGGACTTTTTGGCCACCACTTCGCCCTGGTTGCACTTGGGGCAGGTGACGCCGGTCTTTTGCTCAAAGGACTTGGTGGCCCCGCAATCCTCGCTCTGGCATTTCAGGTATTCGCCAAAACGACCATGCTTCATGACCATCTCGCCGCCGCATTTTTCGCATTTTTCGTCGCTGGGTTTGTCTTCCGGCAAGGCTTTCTGGTCTTTGCTCAGCGGGCGGGTGGCTTTACATTCGGGGTAGCCGGTGCAACCCATAAACTGGCTGCCCCAGCGGCTGGTTTTAAGCGACATCGGCTTGCCACAATCCTGGCAAACTTCCCCGTCTAGCAGGATCACCACTTTTTCCATCTCGTCGGCTGCTTTTTTGAGCGTGGCCTCAAACGGCTCGTAAAAATCCCGAATGACGCCGCGCCATGGGAGGGTGTCGTCTTCAATATCATCCAGCTTGGTTTCCAGCGCTGCGGTGAAGTTCACATCCACAATATCTTGAAAATGCTTCACCAGCACCTCGTTGACGGCTTTTCCAAGCGGGGTGGGCTTGAGCGCCTTGTTTTCCATAAATACGTAACCGCGTTCCTGCACGGTGGCAATGGTGGGCGCGTACGTACTCGGGCGGCCGATCCCCAGTTCTTCCAGCGTTTTGACCAGGCTGGCCTCGTTGAAGCGCGGCGGCGGCTCGGTGAAATGCTGCTTAGGCTCCACTTTGGCGGCTACCAGCTTGTCGCCTTTGCCCACATCCAGCAAGGCGGAAGCGACCACTTCCTCGTCTTCTTCTGCCTGGTAGACGGCCATGTAGCCCTTGAAAACCACCTTGCTGTCGGAACCGCGCAGCAGCAGGTTCTGGCAGGAGACTTCCACGGTTTTGGTGCTGATTTTGGCCGCTTCCATCTGGGAGGCCATGAATCGGTTCCAGATAATGCCGTAAATGCGGGCCTGCTCATCGGAGAGCGATTCCCGAACCGAATCCGGCGTGCGGGTAATATAGGTGGGACGGATCGCTTCGTGGGCGTCCTGCACGTTTTTCTTGGTCTTTTTACTGTAGTCGTTCGGCTCGGCAGGATAGAAGTCCTTGCCGTAATGCTCCGTAATGAATTCCTTGGCCGCATCCCGCGCTTCATCGGAAATCCGGGTGCTGTCGGTTCTCATGTAGCTGATCAAACCTTCGGGGCCGTTTCCGAGATCAATCCCTTCGTACAACTGCTGGGCAATCTGCATGGTTTTCTTTACCGAATAGCCGTAGCGGGTGCTGGCTTCCCGTTGCAGGGTACTGGTAATAAAGGGCGGCTGGGGCTTGCGGCGAGATTCCCGCGTACCCACCGAGGCCACTTCGTACGGGTTGCCTTCCAGGGTTTTGACGATGGCCGTCGCGGATTTTTCATCGTGGATTTCCGCTTTTTCACCGTCGATTTTTACCAGGTTAGCGACCATGCTGGCCTTGTCCTTGGCGTCTTTCTTCAGCTCGGTGGCGATTGTCCAGTATTCCACCGGCACAAACGCTTCCACGTCGGCTTCCCGCTCGCAAATTAAACGAACGGCAACGCTCTGCACCCGGCCTGCGGATAGGCCCTTGCTGACTTTTTTCCACAGCAACGGGCTGAGCTTGTAGCCCACCAGTCGATCCAGAATCCGCCGGGTCTGTTGGGCGTTCACCCGGTGGTAATCGATTTCGCGCGGGTGCTGGATGGCTTCCAGAATGGCGTTCTTGGTAATCTCATGAAATTCGATGCGATGCACGGTGGCCTTGGGATTCTCCAGCAATTCGGACACGTGCCATGCGATTGCTTCCCCTTCGCGGTCAGGGTCAGCCGCCAGGTAGATGGTGTCGCACTTGAGGGCGGCGCTGCGCAGTTCCTCCACCAGATCCGCTTTGGCGGGGAGGATTTCGTACATGGGTTCAAAATCCTGATCGACATCCACGCCCAGCTTTTTCTCGGGTAAATCCCGAATATGGCCCACGCTGGCCTTAATCTGGAACTTGGCCCCCAGGATCTTCTTGAGGGTTTTGGCCTTGGCCGGGGATTCTACAATCACCAGCGAGCGCCCGTTACCGGACTCTTCTTCTTCCTCGCTCATGCCGGAATCGCCGCCTGCCTTTTTGGCGCTGGCTTTGCCGGTGGCTTTTTTAGCGCCCGCCTTGCTGGCAGGCTTTTTGCTGGTTTTGGATTCAGCCTTGGTTTCGGCTTTGGGGGAGGCTTTAGGCATGGACTCGATTACCGTTTCTATAAAACAGACACACTCGCGGAGAAAAGGATAAAACTGCTGCTTCTTTATAATAGGTTAGCAGACTGCAATATTAATAGTTATAGCAAACAAATTTCAAGTGGCGACAAAAGAATATTTAAACAATGTAAGAGTGGTCTACCGAAATTGAGGAATGGCTTCTTCCCAAAACCATGCCCGGCGGTATAATGTAACTAAAGCTTCATACAAATCGAAGAACCAATTTCAACCCAGTGTGTCCCACTCCGGTTCAGGCCCGTAAACCTGACGGAGAAAGAAAGGAATGATAAAGCCCCTGGCCGAAGCGTGTGCTTTTTGATTCGGGAATGCGCGAGACCGGCGGGGCGCTTGCCACCAATACACCGCCTGCCAATACCAGATGAGGCATAAACGTTAGAGAGGTAGAGATGACGAAGTCCATTTTGAAGCCCAAAACCGTTCTCAGCGCTAACCTGGCTCTGAGCTTGCTACTGACTCCCTTGCTGGCCTTTGCCGATGGCAACACCATGCAGTTAAAACCCTTGCAAGACAGCACGGTTTACAGCAACGCCAATACAACCACCACCAATTATGCCAACCCGACGGCCAGTTATCCCGCCACAAGCGCCAATACCGCCGTCAATAATACGGCGTTGAACAACACGAGCGGTTATGGTCTCAATTCCGGTTACGGGAACGACTATTACAACGGTTCCAGCACCACCACCATCCAGGGGCGGCTGATTTCCATTCCCAAGGGGACGCTGCTCTCTATCCACACCGATCAGCCCATTACCTCCTTTGCGGCGCATATGGGCGACCCGGTGAACGCGACCCTGGAAAACGACATTTACGTGAACGACGCCGTGGCGATTCCTGCGGGCAGCCAAGTGCTGGGACAGGTTTCCAGCGTGGACGGGGCCGGGCATTTGGGCAAGCATGGCTTGCTGGAAGTGCATTTTGACAGCGTGAAATTGTCTGATGGCCGTGTGGTGCCGATTAACGCCCACATTGTGACTAAAGACGAAAGCGGCGTCCTGAAAGGCGATACCTATGCCATGGATGTGGCCAAAGGGGTTGGCATCGCGGCGGGTTCCACGGCTGCAGGCACCCTGATGGGTACTGCGGCGGGCGGCTTGCTGGGCAGCGTTGGCACCGGCGCCGTGTTTGGCCTTGGCGTTGGCGCGCTGGGCGGCATGGGCTACGCCATGGCCCGCAAGGGAAAAGAAGTGATTGTTCCCGCCGGATCGCGCATGAGCGTGATGATTGACTCCCCGGTGACGGTGAATAACTAAAGGCTCCACTCTCCTCAGATTGGAAAAGGCTCGGCTTTGTTTACGCCGGGCCTTTTTTAGTTGGGAAATACCGCTTAAAATTCTAATAGAGCATGATTCCGGGCGATTTTGTCCCGATTAGTTGAATAGCAGCTTGGGTTGCAGTTGCTGGATGAGCCGATCGATGTTTTTCCGGCTCAGGCCCGGCATTTTTTTATAAAAATCCTGCACCCCTTCAAAGGGGCGGTTGCGCATAATTTTCAGCGCGATTTCCTCATCCAGGCCCGGAAGCGCCATAAGCTGATTCAGGCTCCCGTGGTTGATGCTCACCTGGCCGGGTATGGTGATTTTCTGGCGCAGGTCGTCAGCGTAAGTCAGTTCAGGTGGCATGTAGGTGGCCCATAAGGGTTCCGCTATCGCCACGGAAGGGAGAAGCCCCAGAAACAGACTGACCCATAAACAGGCTAACACTCCGACCTGGCGGTTGTGTTTAGCCATAATACCGATGGCTCATTTGGTTTTAAGACCCCTGTAATTTATTTCTATAAGAAGAAGATGAATAAAACACCGAGTAGGTTGATTAAAAGAAAACCATACCCCGCTGTAAAAGTGCGGGCAATCAGACAGCCAAAAGCGTTTACATGTCGTTACAACTGGGCTTTTGGCCTAAAGTTCATGCCGGGTTTGGCCGAAACAACCTGTACAGACGAGATGCTAAGCCGCATCTTGTCTCACCAACCTCCTCCCCAAGTCACGCTACCGTCCCCCGGTAGCTTTCTTTTTATGTGTAAAGCCACTTTATAATTTTTATTTTGCTTTAGGTTGTGTAGTATAGTCTCCAGTCCGAAAGATAAGCCTCTCCTCCGCATGGTTGAACTTGTCGGTTTTGAGTTGTACCCGGCGAAAAGGTGGGTATAATAGATACTTATCTGGTTAAAAGCAATTTGTTAGACAAGCGGGACGACGGGGAGACATGCAGCTATTGAGGGCGCTGGCCGCCTTTTATCAAACCCTGTTTTATCGCGACTGCGAGCATAAACGGGTCGCGGGAATTTCCACCCAGTCTGGGTCGGGAGGTTCCGCCCATTCCGGCTATTGCCCGGATTGCGGGTATAAAGTCCTGCTGCGCTGGACGCTGTGCCGTTGCCGCACCTGCGGTTCCAAGCGTCATCCCAAGCTGGGCATGGATGGCCGGGTTTCCACGCTGTATAAGTATTGCCAGCACTGCGGCCAAGCCGATTACCAGATTATCAAGAAAGAAAAGCTGAACGTACATGAAATGCCGTATGCGATTCTTTCCAAGGAAATTGATTACGCGGAAGAGCGCCTGCCCAATCCAAAACGCGCCGCCAATCCGTTTGAAGCTTACCGGGGGCTGGACATTGTAGAAGGGGAAGTCCTAAAACGCAGCGAGCAGCTTTATTCCCGTGGACAAAGCCGGATTTAGCATGCGGAACCAAGCGGTTTGTTGTTAACCAAGCCCTCGAAGTACCACGTTTTCCAACGCGCCCTGTAATAGCCCCAAGACGAAAAACAGCAGCATTGGGGAGAAATCAATGCCCCCAATCGGCGGAATTAACCGGCTAAACGGGGCGAGGATGGGATCCGTGATATCCCGGATGAATTTAAACGGCTGGTTATACCAGTTAATGCTGGGTAGCCAGGTCAGTAAAATCCTGGCTACCAGCACCAACTTGTAAATTTCCAAGAACTTGATAATGACCAGTAGAGCGTCGCTCATGGATTTGGGGTTCCCTATCGGTTCTGCTAAAGAAAGCCTATCCGTGGCGAGAGGACACCAGCACCTTGGCGAACTCAGGCTCTTTCTCGGTGGTGGGCATCAGTTCAATCAGCTTGAACAACAGGCGGCGCAGCTTGGCGTTGTTCTCGGTGAACACCTCGATCACTTCCGCATGGCTTACGGGCGGTACACCTTCCACGCCGGTATCATAATCGGTAATCAGGGAAATGTTCAGCGGATCCATCTCCAGTTCCTTCACCAGGTGGGCTTCGGGGTACTGGGTCATGTTGATCACTTCCCAGCCCTGGTCGCGGAACCATTTGGATTCGGAGCGGGTGCTGAAGCGTGGCCCTTGAATCACCACCACGGTGCCGGTGGAATGGTAGGGAATCCCGCAATCGTCGGCGGCTTGAATGGCCAGCTCGCGCAACTCTTCGGAATACGGGTCGGCGGCGCTGACGTGCGTGGTGATGGGGCCGTCAAAGAAGGTGTCGGCCCGGCCGCTGGTGCGGTCTACATACTGGTCGCAAAATACGAACTCGCCCGGTTTAATGTGCTTTTGCAAGCTGCCTGCGGCGCAGGGGCAAATAACCCGCTTGATGCCCAGTGCCTTGAAGGCCCATACGTTGGCACGGTAGTTGATTTTGTGGGGCGGCAGAGAGTGATCCCGTCCGTGGCGGGGTAAGAAGGCCACCCGCTTACCGGCAACGGTGCCAATGGTAATCACGGCGCTGGGGGAGCCGTAGGGAGTCTCGATTTTGACTTCGGTGGCATCATCAATGAAATCATAGAAGCCGGAACCGCCAAAAACGCCAATTTCGGCCATTTCGGCAGGTTTGTCGGTAAAGGTAAAAGCGGGCATTGCTCAGTACTCCAAACATCAGACGGACGCTTTACGCGAATGCTGTTTATCGTAAGAGAAATCATGAGCAAATGCAAACGGGGCGCGCGTTGGGAAGGGTTGCTTCTTGCGGGGCGAGGCGAAATATTTCCAAAAGAAAAGCGGCGCCGGTATTGGAGGTAATCAGAACGAAGCGGCGCCGCTTGATATTAATGATAATTATTCTCAACTGATTGCAATAGATTATCCTATTTGAGAATTATTTGCAACTGGGGAATGTGAAAATGCCAAATACCAGTGAATGCGTATTTTTGAAGCTTTCAAGCCTTTGCCGAATGGATTGGCTCATTCTGGGGGATAAGGTGGGAACAAGGGAGGTGAGGAAACTGCGTATTTGTATTTAAACACTTTAATGAATGAAAACTTTCATGAAAAAAAGGTGTTTACTTTTTGAAAATGGATGGGGTATACTCCATTTCATCAAGAGAAGACATTCCTCAGTAGCTCAATGGCAGAGCATGCGACTGTTAATCGCAGGGTTGTTGGTTCGAGTCCAACCTGGGGAGTTTTTCTTTTTCTTCCTTTGGTGAGTTGGGGTGATTTCTTTTCATCGGCGTTGGGTCTATTCCCAGGTTCGAATGTCTGGTTGCAAACTGTTGGCCGGTTGTCGCGGTCGATAGGGTGGTTTCCAAAAGAAAAAGCAGGCGTTCCGGTTGGGAAAAGCCTGCGGATTTGGGGAAAGGTTGACAGAGAGTGGGTTTTAAAGGGGTGCGTAAATAGCCTGCGGGTCGTTCACGGCTTGGTTTATACTCAGGTAAGTGGGGCGAAGCGCCTGTCTCCCCTGGCTGTACTGTTGCAGGCCGGACGGGGTGAAAAACCGCAGGATGCCCCGGAAAAAACGGGACGCCGCGCAGGCGACCGCCGTATACCAGGGGAGTGTTTTCGGTTCTTCGCGGGGCAGCCCGAAAGGATGCCCCCAATTGATCGTCGCTTCTAGGTTGCGGATGCCGTCTTGCTGGCGGACTTCCTTGCGCATGTAAGCATGCGTAACCGTGGGAATGGGTTGCAGGCTGGCCAGTTGTTCCATTTCCCGCTGACGGGCGGTGGCCAGTTGGGCTTGCCCTTGCTGCTCCAGCCGGTTGATTTGGCGCATCAGCTTGTTGAGCCGCGTTTCAATCATCTGATCCCTGGCCTGCGACAAAATCCGCTCGCTTTCCGCCAGATTAGCTGCTTGTTTCAATCGATCCTTCGAAGCGGCCACCATTGCTTCCGCCGCGTTCTGGCGCGCCTCAATCTCCAGGTCGGAGCGCACGTATTCCCGAAACGAATCGCGCCCCGCCTTGAATTGGTTGATGACACCCGGCTTTTCCTTGCAGGCGGCCTTTAAATCTTCCACCGCAAACTTGAACTTGGCGAGTTGCCGCAGGTTTTCCCTGGCCGCTTCCAGACTGGCGGCGTTTGCGCCCAGGCTGTCAAAACGTTGGGCATCCAATACGGTCTGGATGGAGGTTTCGCTCCTGCCGGGGTAGGCTTGGCGAATGGTCTGGCGGGCCTGACTCATCGACAGTTGGCGGATTTCGTTCCACTGCCGGGCGTGGGTGAGTTCATGCACGGCCAGACCTTCAATGTCGATGCGCCGCTTGTGGGCGTTGCCTAAAAATCGCTGTAGGGGCGCAAAGCGTTTAAATGAGTCCGGTATGGCCAGAATGCCCTTAAACGCCTTCAACCGATCCGGTTGGATGTGCAAGGTGTGGGTTTCGGGTTGGTAAAAACCATGTGCGATACGGCTTTTGTCTATCTCTTGGCCGGAAGGCAGGGTAATCTTCAGTTCCGGCACAATGCGGGGCATATCGGCGTCCCGTATGCCCAGGTATGCCTGCGCCTTGCGAATGGCCGCGTTCAAGTTCACCTTGGGGTTTTCCCGCCACAAGGCGAGGAAACTTTCCGTTTTGCCTTTGGCCAAACCGAATAGCCGCAACGGGTTTAGCTGGGTTCCCAGGGTTTTCACCCCTTCCGGCGAGGCGATGGAGCAGGTTTCCGCAAATGCGTTGAACCATGAACCGCCTTTAACGGTTTCGGCGGCTTTCAGTCCTCTCTCAACATATTTTAGCTTTTTCGCCGCCGAGGTGGACGCTTTCAGGGCTAACCGGGATGCTTTGGCTTCTGCGGTAATCGTTCCTGCGCTGCGAATGCCCAGTAGAGAGGAGGCAATGGAAAACGCGCCTTCTCCAATGTCACCGAAGGCTTTTTCCGCCGCCGCGTAGTTGCCGCTGGCGTATTCCCGGCGGACAAGCCAAATGCCCCTGGCGGTTTGCAGCCCGCCAAAACCCAGCCCACCTAGCACCATTAGGGGAATGGTGATGGGAGCCGCCGATGCCAGCGCGACCGTTGCGCCCAGCGTAAAAGCCGATTTGAACGGGTGGCGTATCAGGGTGGTGAGAGGTCTAAAAACGCCCTTCACCGTTTCCTTGGCGGCCCTTAAAACGCTGAAGCCTTGCCTGGGGTATACCGGCTGCGCATAGGCGTTTTGCCGGGTCGCGAGGTGGGCGACAGATGGGTAATAGGCCGTGGCTTGGGGCGTCTGACCAATTGCCCAGCCTGCCGGGCTGAGGAGGACAGGGGCTGGCTTGGGGTTCGGCATGGGGTAATACGGCGGAAAATAGGCGTAGCCTGAAAGGTTCCCGCCAGGGAACGCGCTCATAGGGTTTCTCCTCCAATGCTTGTTTTAAATTAGGCTTTAAATTGTGGGTTTAAGTTGGATGGCAATCGGCTCGGTGTGGGACCGAAGAACTGTGCAAACGGGAATATAAAAATGGGTAAAAAACGCTCAGGGAACGTGTGAAACTTGCTTGGGTTCGGCCTTTTGCCTGCCTGAGCCGTTTGGGTAGCAGCAGAAAAACACGGCGGCCGGGCTTGTTGATAGGCATTTTGTCCTATTTCGCGTGATGGCTTGAATCTTGCGGCCGCTTCGTCCAGAATGGCGGCACACAGGTAATCGGCTGATCAAGCGGCGGACAAGGAGGCTGAAGGCAATGGAACATCAGGGATTGGTGCGGAATCAATTGAGGCGGGAACGTTGCGGCAACCGGGCGGTTTGCCTGCTGGTCGGTTTGTTCGGGCTGATTCTGGCCGGGAGTATTCTGGTGGGTTGTCGGGCCAAGGTGGGGCCGGGATCTGGCGCGACGGCGACCGATGTGAAACCGGCGCGCCCGGCGGTGGTTCAGGCGGATCCGGCCTGGTTTGCCTGTCGCTCGGATGCGGACTGCCAGGTGGAAAAAGGGCTGTGCTATGCGCCCCAGGCTGTAAACAAGGCGTTTGTCGCCCAGTTTCAGCTATACCGCGACCAGATGAACCAGCAGATTGACTGCACGGTGCTGGCCCCTGTTTCCGCTGTAGCCAAAGCCCAATGCGTAAAGCAACGATGCGCCATCCGGAAGCCTGCCGGTCAAAAATAACCGTCTGCTCAGGCAATGCCTGGCTTTTAAAACCAGCCTTGCCGCTTAAAGTAAGTGACCATGCCTGCGGAAATCAGGATCATAGCCATCCATACCGCCGGGTAAGCCCATTCCACGCTGAGTTCCGGCATGTAATGGAAGTTCATGCCGTACACGCCCACAATAAAAGTGAGCGGGATAAAAATGGTGGAAATCACGGTCAGCACCTTCATGATTTCGTTCATGCGGTTGCTGATGATGGATAAATAGAGATCCTGGATGCCGCCCAGCAGATCCCGGTAGGTTTCCAGGGTGTCCATTACCTGAATGGTGTGATCGTACACGTCGCGAAAGTACATTTGCACCGGCTCGGTAATAATTTCGCTGTCGGAGTGCTGGAGGCTGCTGATCACTTCCCGCACCGGCCAGATGTTTTTGCGCAGGAAGATGAGTTCCCGCTTGATGTGGTGAACCCGGTTCAGCAGGTCGGCGGGTTTGGCGTTAATCAGCTTTTCTTCAATCACCTCTAGCGTTTCCCCCACTTTTTCCAGCACCAGAAAATAGCGATCGACCACGGTGTCAATCAGGCTATAGGCCAGATAACCCGTGCCGCCCTTGCGCAAGCGCTGGCTGTTGGCGCGCAGCCGCTCCCGAATAGGGTCGAACTCATCCCCCAGTTCCTCCTGAAAGGTAATCAGGAAGTTGGGGCCAATCACCAGGCTGACCTGCTCGGTGATAATCTCGTGTCGCTCGCCGTCAAAGTCGAACATCTTGAAAATTACGTAGATGGCGTTTTCCATATGCTCGCACTTGGGGCGCTGGTCGGTGTTTAAAATATCTTCCAATAGCAGCGGGTGCAGGTTAAAGGTTTTGCCGAATTCGGCCAGCAGGTTCTCATCCTGCACGGCGTCCACGTTAATCCAGGTGACGATGGGGGAGGGTTTGAGCGGCAGAATGTCTTGCGGGCCGCTGACTTCCCTCTCCTCGCAGTAGTCCCCGTTGTATTCCATAACCGTAATGCGGGTGGGGTGCAGGCTTTTTTTGCGTTGGCCAATGTAA
>CABHPA010000120.1 GCA_902168245.1 Candidatus Melainabacteria bacterium | reverse complement strand
GCCTGAAGGACTGCTTTGATTTACTCCGGGAAACGACCACTCCCGTAATCGATCGAAACCGGCTGGCGCAAGGGGTCGTGTTCAATTACCTCATTGGCAATAATGATGCACATGGCAAGAACTTCTCATTGCTCCATCGCTCCTCAAATCCAGCAGCAGCGTTTTCTAGTAGAGTAAAGGGCTACCAGCTTGAATTAGCCCCCCTTTATGACCTTCTTTCCACCCGTATCTATGAAAATCTCACCCGGAAAATGGCCATGAAGATCGGCAGCAAGTACGAAGTAGACTATGTCGAACCCCGGCATTGGGAACAGCTCTGTAAAGACATCGGCTATTCCTATCGGATGCTCAAGGAAACTCTGTTTACTCAAATGGATGTAATCTTGAGTGCCGCACAAGAGGAAAAAGAACGCCTCAAAGACGACGGTTTTGGAACAGAAACTGTGGAAGCCATCACACGATTCCTGGATCAGCAATGCACCCGGACGTTTGAGCGGTTCAACAATTGATAAAGCGCTTCAGGCTTCCCTTTTTAGGGGGGGGCACCGCATGGCAAGTCTATACGTCTAGTTCCCTGGATCCTCTCAGGGGGCATGGCCTCAATCAACATGCCTTTGTCATGGCTAGGAGAATCACCTGTAAAACCCTGGATTCCTTCAGGGTGTGCGGCGCTTCTGTCAACGCACTTGAGTCATTTGGCTCCTGTTGAGGAGAGGAATCACTTTTTTGGCGGCGGATCTGGATTATCTGCGTGGATTAGCTGTGATAGAGTCACCTTCGCTTTCTTTTGTGATTGTTTTATTCGGGCCTGAAATTCTTTGGGGGGAGGGTATTTGAGTGCCTTATTCCACAAAAGCCGGGATTCTAAACGTGCTGATCTATTTTTAATGTAAAATTGCTTGGTTTCAGAGGGAAAACAGAATATTTTATACGTTAAAGCCCATATAAAGAGCGTTTTGCTGTTCAGGAGTCCTTGTTCGGTGGGAAATTTCAGATTACGGCAGAACGCTGATTTTAGGCCGTAAATCAATCATTTAAGGCTTTTTTGAGCAGCTTGCCCTAGGGTTTGAGGTTTTCTACTCTGTATTTTCCCCTTCTGTAAGTACTTTATGTGGGCAACTATTTGTTGCGTATTCTGTAAAACCCTTGTACAGAATGGGGATTTGCCACATGAATCTTTAAGGAAAGCCATTTTTCAAAAAAGAATCTGCCGTAAAAATTGACAAAATCCTTATTTTTCGAGTATAAAATACATAGAACCCCCTTGGGGCGCTTCGGGACAGGTCATCCCTACGAACCATGAGGTCGGGAGTTCGAATCTCTCCGAGCGCACCACTTTCTCAAATCGTAAAGTTAACCTTGTCGTTACGCATTACGCAAAATGTTACGCGAAAGCCCAATTACGGGCTTTTTGTATATGTGTATCTTTTGCCTTGCATAGCAGTAAGATGATACTATGAATGGCAGAGTATATCCGCTGAAAGAAGCGGCTGGGGTGGTTCGGATTAATGCTAATGTGCTTTGTATCATAACGTCATAAGTAACTGAGACAATAATCCAATCAGACATTGGTGGGCGAGTGGGTGCTTGAACAGAAGGTAGGTACACATTCTAGCAGACCATTGACTATGAATATAACGGCCATCTCAATGGACTGAAGGGCTACTAGGAACATATGGATGCGTCTAGGCTTGCTCTCAACTAGGGCCAGGTCATGTTTAAGATCTTCGTGGATGACAAATGCTACTATGCTCTATGTCGGGCTATTTATGAAGCGTTGTGTTCATTGTATCCTACCTTATTCGTAAAATACTTAAAAGCAAGGTTGAGCTTCGGGAATTGCAGCAATTGCGTCTTTATCTTTGTCAAGCCATATGATGAAGGGTTGGTCGCCCTAAGGGTTTGTAGCGCAAGGGATCCCGTCCCAAATCCAAACGGGAGAAATTATTTTTGTAAGAAAACGGCGTTCTCTTCAGCGATCTTATACTTCGGAATCGACTAGAATGCTTGCGGAAATAGGCCAAGATAAATGACAGGCGTTCTGTATGGGAAGGGGCACAATCACTGGGGATTTTTTGATTTTTATTAATTAAAAATCAAATATAAAACTTAATTTATTTCATAGTGTACTATGTTAAATGTATTGCTGAGTTGGCCTTTGAGGTGGGTAAATAGAGTGTATATCTCTAAAATTGGTATAAAAAACTTTAGAAATTTTCATGATTGTGAAATTCCTTTGAATGAAGAGGTGTCGAATAGCTTAGTTGTAGTTGGAGAGACACAATCGGGGAAAACTAATTTTTTATTTGCTCTGAGGCTCTTATTAGATCCTTCCTTTCGACATATGGCCGAAGAGTTAGAGGAGCGAGATTTCTTTAATCTTAATACGTCTAATGAAATAAATATTGATATAGAAATAACTGGTTCATTTGATCATCCTTTGGCTGGAATCCTTTTTGATTGCCTTATTGCTGTAGACTCCTCTCAGAGAAACGCAAAGGGTGGTTTTGGGATGCGAGGTCGTTTTGATGATGTTAATAACAGAGTTGAGCCAGATTATTATGTGGGCTTAAAGCCAACAGATGAAAGATTATATTTAAAGAAGCTACCAAAAGATTTATGTTCTGCATTTCTACTAGGATACTTAGAGCCTCTAAGGGATGTTGAGGCTGAACTTTCAAATAAGCAATCTAGCCCGCTAAGATGGGCGTTCAGTAATCTTCAGCGCAATTTAAATGCTGATGCTAAATTAAAACATTCGAAGCAAGCTAAAAATATTAAATCTACAATCACTAAAATATTTTCTGATAGTGGCTTGCAAGCAAGCATAAATAATGCTCATGAGGAGTTAATTGGCGAGCGGCATGCTTTGCCATATAAAATACAAACACAGGAAGTTGATCTGTTAGATTCATTGCAAGAAGCAAGAGTAGGATTTATATTAGGGGCAAAACAATTCGAGCTTTCGAGAGGCAGTTTGGGGTTGAATAATGCTCTTTACCTTACTCTTAAGCGATTGACTTATACAGAGGAGCTTTTTCAAAAGCCTCCATCATCCTTGAGTTCTATCCCCCAAGAAGATATCCAGCCTTTTATGTGGTTAGCCATTGAAGAACCTGAGGCTCATCTTCACCCACATCTACAAAGACAAGTTTATAAAAAGCTTACAGAAAAGCAGCCACTTTTTGCAAATATTGTTAGTACCCACTCGCCTCATTTGGTTTCTATTGCTGATCCTAAGTCGCTTTTGCTGTTTAGAAGGGATGCTACTGGTATGTCCTGCCCATGCCAATTTAAGGGTATAGATCAGAACGGTAATTTATTGCAACCTCAGGAAATAGCTAAGCTTAAGAATTATTTGCAAGTAACTCGGGCAGAGATGGTATTTGCGGCTGGTGTTATCTTGGTGGAAGGAATAGCTGAACGTAACCTTATTTCTGCTTGGTATCCAGAGCTGGATAGTATGGGTATTAGTGTTTGTTGTATTGATGGTGTTGACTTTAATATTTATACTGCTTTCCTTAATGATTTACGAATACCACATGTAATAATTACAGATTGGGACCCCAAGCAAGCCTCATTGGATAGTAAAAAACGTGTTGTGAAGGGCTCTCAGACAAAAACGCAAAATAAGTATATTCAACCACAAAGTTCAAAATTGCCTGCTAATGTATTTGTAAATAAGCGTGGCTGTACATTTGAGTGGGAGCTTACTCAATTAAAAAGTTATAATAAGCATTTGGAAAACCTAGCCATAGACAAACATCCACAAGCAGGAAGCACTAATTTTAGTGCAATGTTAACTGCAACAACTCTCGATTTTAAGGCTGCTTGGGAAAAGGTGGACTTACCAAAGGGTGTAGTTTCACAGCATTTGGCGAGCCTTGTGGCACTTGAAAAAAACCATAGGAAAATAGTGGAAAAACCAGAGATTTATATTCCAGCTTATATTAGAAATGCTGTTAAATTCTTAAAGAAGAAGGTGCCTTATGTCTTTGATAGGGTGGGTGCATAAATATGACTCTTACACCAACTGATGAGCAGCAAAAAATTATTGATGATGAGTCTCGATTTATTTCAGTTCAAGCAGGCCCAGGAACAGGAAAAACCTTTACGATTTGCAGAAAAATTGAGAAGTATCTTAAAGAGGACTTATTGCAGCCCACAGAGCGAATTTTGTTTTGCACCTATACAAATGCTTTGACAAGCAGTAACCTTCAAAGTCTTATGAAAGACGGTGCGATTGATATTGGCAAGGTTAGGACAACAACTTTAGATAGCTTTCTCGTCGAAGTGCTGCAAAAAATGGCAATTTCAGATCGAGCAAAAAAAGCTTTGGCAGATTTTGATGGCGAGGGCTATGCAATTGCAAGAGATTTGGCAAATAGAATTTTTAATGAAAAAGCCGATGAAGTAAAAGCAATTGTTGAGCTTGTAAGTAAAAGATATCCTTATGTTTTTGTGGATGAAATTCAAGATATTAAGAACAGGGAGTCGCAAGTTCTTAGCCCAAAATACCAGTTTTTAACACATCTTTCAGAAAGCCCTTTTGTCAAACAATTGATAATTGTCGGAGATGAAAAACAGAGCATTTTTGGAGGTGATATTGGTTCTGTCCCTTTTTCTCTACCGGTTACGCCATTAAAGCTGACAAAATCACAACGTAAGCCTGAGCATTCTGGTGAGTCCATTCCTGAGATTATCGAGGCTGGGATAAATTGTCCTTTAACAGCGAGAAAAAGCATTTTAAGTGCTATTGCGGACTTTAATGAGCAAAATTATGTCTCAGACACAATGATTATTTTGGAAAATTTTAGACAGTTTTGAAGAGTTAATTAAGTGGTTGTTGGAAAAAGCTTGTGATGTTCAGAACCCAAAGGTCATAAAAATGCAGATTTTTTATCAACAGCATGCTCATTTACATACAAAAAAAATTCAAGACTTTACTCACAAGTTGGTAGTTACGACAGTAGATAGTGCTAAAGGGCTAGAAGCTGAAGACGTCTATTTCTTTATGCATAATGGTAATGATGAGGTGTTATCAAGCAAAGAACCGAGTCGACGGAAATTTGTTGCCCATACACGTAATAGGAAACGCTTATACCTGTGCCACCCTTAAAAAGTTTTGATGGTTAATTTAAGAATGAATATAGTTCTATTACTATTGATTAATAGCTTTAATGAGCTCGGGAAACAGTGAGAGTAAAAAATTACGTGCTTTTTCGGAGCGTCTAAGAAGAGCCAAAACTTTATTCTGATAGTGTTTCACTTTGGGAAATCCAAGTGTGGTGGCTATAATATTTGGTGCTCCAGTTGCTTTAACTGGATATCTTTTAATAAACTCTTTCCAGTTTGACCGGGACCCGTTTTTAATACCAAGTGGCGTTAGAGTGTTGGGATCATTGGTCTTGCAATTGTATTTGGGCATGTCTTGAATTCTGAGTAAAAATTAAAATAAGTTTGATGAAATTGTTCGATATTAACAATTTCATTATTGGCAATGATTAAAACATAATATTCTATATGGCTATCCACAAGATGCTTTCTAACTTTCGGTTCATGGTCAGGTGCCATGATCCTTGATTACCGAAGGAATATACTGGTGTGACTGATCCAGAATGCCCTTGCACAAACTATTAGGCCAGCAGTAATATTGAAGGGGTATGCTCAGTATAGCCCACGTTTAGCTTGGCTGAAGCTCACAGTATACCTGAAAAGACCTACGAAATGAACGCATTCAAACCCGCCAAAGGCAAAAAATCGAAATCCAACCTGGATAAATTGTTGGCCCAAGCTCCTCAGGTTACTCTCTGTGAACTGGTGATGCAACTCTGTGAGCGAAAACCTGACATTCAAGCTCAGGCTTTTGAATTCTTACAATCCCGTGTGCTATTAAACCCAGACGAGCAGCAAAAAGCAGCGGATCAGGTGCTGTTGAATTATTGGAAAGATGTTAAAAAAGACCTGAGCAAGATCAAACGATCGGGCTGCCAAACGCAAGCCGAAGAGAACAAGGTGCTTCGAAAATTAGAAACATTGTCCCAGAAGGCCAGACAGGTCAATTTATCCAAAAAGGCCCGTAGCAATTTAATTGATGAAAGCATGAAATTTCTGGATGATACGACTCTGGGCATATTGGAGCGCCTGACGCAAGTGATGCTGACTGCATCTCATACCGATGAAGAACGAATCATTCTGGCCAATTGTCTGAATCAATATTTTCAGAATCGCTATTTGAAAAATATGGCTCGCGCTATTTACCGGGAAACTGGCGAGGATGAAGCGTATTTGGCTTCGCGGTTGCCGGATTTAGTGTTTGCGGAAGATTATTATGATTTAGCCACTTTTTATGCAGAAAAGAACAATTTGGAAGAGGCAGTCCAGGTTGCAGAGCAGGGGCTTTTAATTCGTTACGGAACCAAGAAGGAGCTACGGGAGTTTTTAGCCAATTATGCCTTAACGCATTGCGGGGACCGGGAACGGTATTTAAAGCTGCTGTATGAGAACATGCTGGAGCGTTTCACCTTGCAGTCCTACTTGACCTTTCAGGAGCATTGTACTGAGACGGAGTGGAAGCAGTATGAACCGGATATTCTCAGGCGCTTACAGAATCAGTTGGTGTACACCCGTTTTCCCATTTTAATGCATCGCAATGAGAAACGAGCAGCACTAAAAGCCATTCTGGATGAAATAAAGTATGGTTGTTTCCCAGAAGGCAAATTGCTGGAATATGCCCAACTGCTTGAGGACGATTTCCCGGATGAGATTCTTCAATTTTATCAGGGTATTGTGAGTGATGAACGTTTGAGTACCGGACGACCCGCTTATGCCAAAAAGGCAAAATTAACCGTTCGAATCCGCTTACTATATCTGGAATATTTGAATCAGCCCAAACAATGGGATCAGTACCGTCGAGCCTTGAAGAGTCAAAATTTGCGTAAGGCAGCTTTTCAGGAAGAGTTTGCCTCGTGGGTACCGGATTGGACAAAATTGTAGCTCGTAGGCTTCTACTTCAATCCCTTACTGGCTTTGGAGCTTATTTTTAATCAGAGACTTCAAATCCCACATACCGACCATAGTCAGAGCCACTGGGATCCACAATGATGGGATCGCGTTTTCCACAAGTCAACACGACAGCCGTTCGTTGACCGTCTCGGTATCCTCCCTTACTGGCTAAATAAGGATAACTTTCGCAGGTAGGATTATGCCAAAAGGCATCATATTGTTCAGGCGTTAATTCAATCGTTTTGGTAATTTCCAACCATTCCTTCCGGTCAGTATCCTGCGCGTTCTGTGCAATCTCATCCAAAATACGGGGCTTACGCACGAAAATAGTATACATGGATCTTCCCTCCTTACTGGTTCGGCAAAGCTTCGATGAGTTCACAAAGGATTTCATCTAGCAACTCATCGTCCTGCCAGATTTCAGACAACTCGTGTGCGGTATAGTCCTTAAAATTCAGGTGTTCTACTTGGTATTCCGGAGCCATCTTTTTAATCAGCTTGATTTTGGCCCGTCTGTTCATATAAAGCATGGTGGTGACTCCTTCAATTTTGGCCGCTTCTTGCGCACCTTTCTGATATTCCCAGACAAAATACGCGTTAATGTTCCGGAAGGCTTGCGTCGATGTCAGACATCGTCTTCGATAGGTTCCTTCAATTCGAATCAGGGTCACTTCTTCAGGCATCTTCCTCCTCCTTCTCAAGAGCATTTAGCTCCTTGATATAGCCTTCAAGCCTCTCGACAAGGGAGTCGTTGCTGTATTTGATGTAATTCAAAACGTAGCTTTCCATATTGCCCGGCATGTTGTAGTGGGTTGGCAGCTGCCGGACATACCAGCTTGCCTGCTGGATATGCTGGTAAGCCTCTTCCAACGACTCCATGGCTCCCTGGAGCAACTCAATGGCTTCGGTTCGATATTGTTCCTGCTCTTTTGTCAGTGGCATTACAAGTCCTTTCCTTCGGAAGCTGGAGAAGGATTGGCTTGGCTAACCTTCTTTTTTGGCAAGGGCAGCGTTTCAATATACCCCTGTTCTTTGGCCCACTTCAGCAGACATTTGAATACCATCCTGGTTTTATTTACTGTTCTGGGTGATCGTTCTTTCCCATTCTTTGTCACTTTTAATAAGGCATCTGATTGATAGAATTTGGCAACATGTGCTGGTAAAATATTCACCAGCTTTTTATCCGGGCCGAAAAAGGCGAGTATTTGCTCACAATGTAGGATAGGGGTATGACGCACGGCCTCGTTAAACGAGCGTGTTTTCATACCCCCTCCTCCAAACCGGACGTGCGACTTTCACCGCATCCGGCTTTCCATTCCGGTATCTCATTCAACAG
>CABHPA010000119.1 GCA_902168245.1 Candidatus Melainabacteria bacterium | reverse complement strand
TTATCGCCCTCACTCCCAACAAACAAGTCTATAATCGGATGGGCCTATTGTGGGGCGTCATTCCGTTGATTATCCCCCCGGCGGAACATACCGATAAAATGCTGGAAAACGGCGGGCATGCCATTTTTGAGCATAACCTGCTGAAAAAAGGCGATAGCGTGGTATTCTGCGCCGGAAACACCCAGATGAAGGGCGCCACCAACATGCTGAAAATTTACAGCCTGGGCGAAGATCAGGCGTAATAAGCCTTTCCTGAAGCGGTATATCTGGCCCTACCTAGCCCCTGAGCGGTTCCACCATCACATCGATGGTGGGCAGTCCGTCTTTCTCGTACTTTGGCCCCACGCCGTGTTTTTGGTATGCCGCTTCCAGCAACTTAAAGTTCATCTGGTTGGATTTCCACATGGCATCGGCAATATCGCCCACCACCGGAATGGCTCCCACCAGCAAATCAATGGCAATATTCAGCCCCATACGGGCAATAACCGGCCTAGGCAAACGCAATTCAAGGGCCACCCACAGCAGATAAGTCGCAATCATGGCGGAAATCACGTCGCCACCCACGGGCAACAGTCCAAGCAAAGGATCCAGCCCTATTTTTTTGCGGATAACGGGAATGGTAAAGGCCGCGTCCATCAGGCTGGAAACCTTGCGGGCGCGTTCCACGGCCGGGTGGCTGGGCCTTAGGGTTTGTTTGTTCTTATTCGCCATGATCGCAGTATAACAATCCTTCTCAACAGCCGCCATCCCGTTCGGAAAGAATTAATATTCTCCCGACCCGTAAGCGGATTTAACGCTCATAGACGAGCGTTCCGCCAAAAAGTGCCGGGCGGCGGCCAGCAATTCGGGAATCCCTTCGCCTGTTCGCGCCGAAATGGGAAACAACGGCGCATCCACGCTCCTGGCAATCACAGCCATCTCCGCATCCACATCCGGGAGGCGATCCACCTTGTTGCACAGCGTCCAAATCACGGGCGGCTCAATTTCCAGTTCCTCAAACAGGGCATTCAGCACCTCATGAACGGATTCCGCCTGGCCCAGCCGCTCAGGATGGCTGACATCCCAGACATGCCACAGCAAATCGGCGGAAGCGGCCTCTTCCAGCGTGGCGCGAAAGGCTTTAATCAGAAAAGTGGGCAACTTGCGGATAAAACCCACCGTATCGGAGAGCAGGACTTCCTGTGGGCAGGGTATCGCGTCGATATCGCCCGTCCCTTGGGATTCTCCCAGGTAAAGTTTTCGGATGGTCGGGTCCAGCGTGGCGAACAATCGATCTTCCACCAGCACGTCCGCCTGGGTCAGGTGCCGCATAAGGGTGGACTTTCCGGCGTTGGTATAGCCCACCAGCGCAATCAGCGGCACTTGGGAACGCTTGCGCGATTGCCGCTGGAACTGGCGATGCCTTACCACCTGCATGGCTTCTTTTTCCAGGGTGGTCACGCGCTCGCGCAGAATCCGGCGATCGGTTTCCAGCTTGGTTTCACCCGGCCCGCGCGTGGCGATTCCGCCCTTGGCCCCCACGGCGGTTTGCTGGCTGAACATACGCCCCCGGCCTTTCAATCGCGGCATTTCATATTGCAACTGGGCCAGTTCCACCTGGATTTTCCCTTCCCGCGATTGGGCGCGCTGGGCGAAAATATCCAGGATCAACTCGGTGCGATCAATCACCTTCACGCGCAAAATGCGCTCCAGATTACGCTGCTGCACCGGACTCAGCTCATCGTCGGCAATCACCACATCGATATTGAGCTGCTGGATTAAAAAGGCCAGTTCTTCCGCCTTGCCGGAACCAATGTAAGTCCCCGGCTCCGGAGTGCGCCGCAACTGGAACATACGATCCACCACCACGGCCCCGGCGGATTTGGCCAGTTGGCTCAACTCGTCCAGGGTATCCTGCAAGGCGCTTTCGGATTGCTGGCCACCGGGGTGAATGCCCATCAGCAAGGCCCGTTCCCCGGTTTTGGCCACCTGCTTGTGCGACACTTCAAACACGGGTTCGGCCCATTCCGTCCATTTCTCAAGCGATTCTTCGGCAGCCTTGCGGGCGGTCATGGGTTCCAGTACTTCGCAGGATCGCCTAAAATCAGCGTTTTCGCCCAACTGCGAGATGGGATGCAGCCAGAACACCGCGTCGCAAAAGTGGGGATGCTCCCCGAACTGCTGGCTGAAGCCGCCCGGATGCTTGGGCGACATGCCCGCCATTAAAACGCCCATTAACGGGAAATGAAACTGGAGCAACGTGACCTGATTGCCCAGGGTGGGCGTTTTCCAGCCCAGGTGGGTGTGCAGGCAGTAACGCTTGGCCAATCCGTCCGTTTTGGCGGGCAGGGCAATGGCGGAAATCTGGTCGAGGCTTTCGGCGTCGCCCACAATCACCAGTTCCACGCGCCCCTGAAAATCCATGAGCAGCGTGAGTTCCCGCTTGATTTCCAGGCTCAGCTCGCACAATTCCTCGGCCAAGTCGTAGGTCAACGCCTGACCGTCGCGCAATCTGCGCTGGTAGAGTTTTTCCAGGCGATGTAACTGGTTTTTCTTGATGCCTTCCAAGTGGCCGAGCAAACCGGGCATAAAAAGCCTTTCTCAATTCAAGTGAAGCCCTATTTTAGCCCAGATCCCGCCCGCTCGTCGCCTGAATATCAAAAAGGGAGCCGCGCCGGGCGACTCCCTTTTGATATTTGTTGAATATACCGAGATACCGATCCTCCAAAGGGAAATTGGCGTAACCTATTGGCAATAGCACAAGCGCTTTGGACAGAGGCTTTATTATTGCCAGCTTTCAGCCCGTTTTGGCTGTTTCATGAGTCTGCCACGCTTGTTGGTTTTCTGGCTCAGCTTGTTCAGCGCCTCGTGGGCCTCTTCCAGGAACATGACGCCGTCCCCTTCCTGACCCTCCAGCTCCAGCGGTTCCTCAAAGAGCCCTTCATCCTCGTCTTTGTCGAAGCTGAAGAGTTCCCCCCATTTGCCTTTACGCGATTTCAAGACAAGACTCCTTCTTATACGTGCTTGGAATTCAGATGCCAAAATCATCTGCATTAATTTCCTCGGCGGGAGGGGTAAAAACTTTAACCCTCAGCGGGCTTTCAGCCGATTATTTTAATAATTTTTAAAAAATAAAAACTCACTCGATCATCCACTCCCGACACCAGGATTCAAAAGCCCTAAAAATAGCAGTTTTTTTGGGCTTTTGAATCCTGACAGGCCCATTCTTTCGCCAATTGCTTCTTCAACCCTGCTTTCGATTGCGCGTAATCCCACGGTATCCGGCAATTGTTCACGACAATCCAACAGAATCAAATCACCCAGCCCTATCACCCCACTTTGCCTCTACAACCATCTAGGATTGGGACAGGTCGTTAATCTCCGGTATGCGGTGGCAATACCCGATATGGCCCGGCAGGTACTCAATGCCTTGCGGCACTTCCTGCCTGCATTTCTCCACCACGTAGGGACAACGGGTATGGAAACGGCACCCGCTGGGCGGGTTGGCCGGGTTGGGTAAATCCCCTTGCAGCAAAACGCGCTGACTGTGGTCTATCGTCGGATCTGGCACCGGAATAGCCGATAGCAACGCCTTGGTGTACGGATGCAAGGGTGTTTTATACAAGCTGGCCGCCGGGGCAATTTCCGCGATTTTACCCAGGTACATGACCGCCACCCGATCGCTGATGTATTCCACCACACTCAGGTTATGGGCGATAAACATATATGTCAGGTTAAAAGACTTTTTCAGATCGTCCAGCAGGTTTAAAATCTGCGCCTGAATCGACACATCCAGTGCGCTCACCGGCTCATCCGCCACAATAAAGCGGGGATTTAAGGCAATAGCCCGCGCAATGCCCACCCGTTGCCGCTGCCCGCCGGAAAATTCGTGCGGGTAACGCCGAAAAGCGTCCTTGGGAAGGCCCACCATGTCCAGCAGCTCATACACACGCTGCTCCAGCGCCTTGCCCTTGTGCAGGTTATGCACCTGTAAGGGTTCCGCCACGGTTTCGCCAATGGTCATACGTGGATCCAGGCTGGAATAGGGGTTCTGAAAAATAATCTGCATATCCCGCCTCAGCGGGCGCAACTTGGCGTTGCTGAGGGTGGTTAAATCGGTGTCGTCCAGGTACACATGCCCGGCGGTGGGCCGCAACAATTGCAAAATACTCCGCCCCAGCGTGGACTTTCCACAGCCGGATTCTCCCACCACGCCCAGCGTTTCCCCCTGGTAAATGGTGAGATCGATATCGGTAACGGCCTGCACTTCGCCCACTTTGCGGTTGAAAAACCCTTTGTGAACAGGGAAGTGCTTGGTCACGCCTTCCAGCCGGATGAGCGGCTTTTGGGCGGCAGCCTGTGGCTGGTTTTCCTCGGTGATTGCTGTGGTGCTCATAGGACTATTCTACCCGATTTACGCACCAGCGGCATGCCGCAAGCCGGGTAAAACGCTTTGATTGATTTGTTTTCAGGCAAAAGCCAAGGTTTTGCCACGCCCGGTTTTAAAGTGCATGGCATATGGCAAGGCGTTTTCTCCGGTGCTGACGGGTTGTGTATGCAAACGAAAAGCCTGAGCTGCCGGCACATAATCCACCGTAATGCGGGCATTTTCAAGCTCGGCCAATTTAGGATCAAACGTTAAATCCGAAAATACTTTTTTACGCACAAACCGATCGAAATTGGATCGCACGTCCCGTGCGCCGCCTTGCAACGATAATTCCTCGTTTGGGAATGCCTTGGCCCGCTGACCTCCCAGAGTCAGGGTCTGCTCCGCCGCAGGCTGCCCGTTGGCGGCCGCAAGATCGATCAATCGGTTTCTGGCTCGCTCGGAAAGCTGGATGTCCAGGTTATTGTCTTTCAGGAATGGCGTCTGGTTCATTTCCCGCAGGCGAATATCCAGAATTTCAGAGACATTCCGCCGGGTCAGCGGGCTAAAGGGAATGACATAATCAATCCGGCCCAATTGCTCTGGCTGGAAGCCCGGCTGCTCCAACGCCGGTTTGGCGGTCAGCAGGCCACGGACTTTGGTTTCCAGCTCACGGGCGGCCAATTGCGGATCGTGCGCATCTCCCTGTTGCGCCGCCGTTTTGCGATGCTCGCGCAGCAGCTCCGTAATCTGCCGGTTATTCAGGTTACTGGTTAGCACAATAATCGCGTTGCGGAAGCTGACCGGCTGGTTCTGGTTGTCTAGCAGCTCGCCCTCTTCCAACATTTGCAGCAGCATATTGAACACATCCGGGTGGGCCTTCTCGATTTCATCAAACACAATCACCGATTGCGGGTTCTTCCTCACCTGATCCACCATGCCGCCGTCCTCAAAACCCACATACCCGGGCGATGTACCCGTAAACCGGCTGATTGAATGCTTTTCCATATAGTCGGACATATCCACCCGAATAAAATTGCCGTGCATAAATTCCTTGGCAATTACCTTGGCCAGTTCGGTTTTTCCCACCCCGGTGGGGCCGGGCAATAACATGCTCACAATCGGCCGCTTGCTGATTTCGCCGGTTTTCTGACGCACCGCAATTTCCTGCAACGCCTCCTCAACCGTGGAAAGCGCCTCTGGCTGGCCCACAATATAATCGGAGATCACGGCCTTGGCGTTACGTAGTTTAGTCAGTTCATCCTGCCCCAGCACCCCAATCTTTTCCCCGGTCAATACCGCCAGCGCCTGACGAACATGCTTATCCCGCACCAGTTGGCTATCCCCACCAAGCTGTTCGCTCGCTTTAATTTGCGCCTTTAGCGCCTCAATCTCCCGCGCGGTTTCGGCCATTTGCCGCACAAAGCGGCCCTTCATGCTTTTTTGGGCTTGCAGGGTTTCCATCCACAATTCCTTGTGCTGCAAACGATCTTTCAAGGCCGCCTGTTCCAGCGGAGAGCTTTTGGCCAGCGAAGCCGAAAGGCGCATCACATCGATGGCATGGCGCATGGTATTGTCCGGCCATTTGGCGCTGGCCTGTTGCAGCACTTTTTCCAGAATCTCCGGCTGGATTTCCACGGCCATTTCCCGCTCAATTTCCCTTGCCTGCCTGCCCAGGATGGCCAGTTTTTCCTTGGCGGAAAAGCCGGGCAAGGCCAAATCATGAAAACGCCCTAAAAACGCCTGGTCTTTGCGAAGCGAGGACTTTCGCCAGTCTTCAGGCGTGGTGGCCCCAATAAAGCTCAGGTTTTTCTTTTCCAGAATACCGGAAGACTTCATGATATCCAGCATGGTGGAGGCATCATCGCCGCTCAGCATGTGGATTTCATCCATAAACACAATCACCTTTTGCTTGGGATGTTCGCCCAGGTAGCGATTCAATTGATCGAACATCTCCTTGACCACTTTTTCAAATTCGCCCCGGAACTGGGAGTTGGATAACACGCGGGCCAAGTCCAACTGCACCATTTGGGCGTTCTGCATGTTTTTGGGAACGTCATCGGCGGCCAGGCGCTGCGCCAGGCCCAGCACCGCATAGGTTTTCCCTTCGCCGGAACCCGTATTCAGCAACAGGTTGGTGCGAGCGCCCCCGCTATTAATCATGGCCAGCATGCGATCGGTCACTTCCCGGCGCATCAGCACATCCGGCAAATGGCCCTGCACCCCCTGGCGCACCAGGTTGGTCGCGTTTTTCATAACCGTCGGGCAGCTTTTTTCAAACTGCTCCATCATTTCCAGCCGCTTATCCTGGGCCTCTTCCCGCAATTCGTTCAGAATCTGCCCGATTTGGGCATGTTCCTGCGGCAACGGCGCATCCGGCAGCGCCTCGGCCATACTCTCCGCAGGGTTATTCGCCGCCTTGTCCCGCAACATATTCACGAAAGCCGCCACGGAAAAATCCACCCGGCCCGGCTCGTACAGAAAGCCTTCCAAAGTCTGCCGGGATAGTTTGGCGGCAGTCGCGGCGTCCTGTTCATTGGCAGGCTTGGCAAACGTCTTCAGCTTGCGTTGCGCGTTGGTTAACACACCCGTCAAATGGGCCTTGTCCTGCTTTTTGCGCAAGTCCGGCGGAATCAAGGCGTTCAGCGACTCCAAATTCCTGCCAATAGGTGCGTTGTTTTGTTGCGGCCCCCGCCGCTTACCCACGCTCACTTCCCGGTTGGCCATGTCAATCCCCTTGGAGACAATATCGGCCAGGGGGCCAGCCTCACACTGATCGAAAAACCGATCCTTCTGGTTGCCGGAACCCATTTCCACCCACTTGCCCAGCACCGGGGACTTGGCCCGTAAGGCGTCAAAAAACGTCGGAGGCGGACTCTCCTCCTCTGTGTCCATCGTATCCATTTCCATGTTGAAATCCGCGAACGGCTGGGGACGGTGCGCCTCTTCCAGCAACCGCCGGGTGGCGCGGGTCGAGTTGCCGAACACCCCGTCGGCGTCCCGTCGCACCAGTTGGGAAACCAGCCCGTCCGTCAGGGCATCTTCTTCCTGCCCGGCTTCCAAGACGGCTTCCAGGGATTGCCGCAGGTTCAGCTGTAACCGCATCTGGCTGGGTTCAATTGGGACTGACGGGAAAGTGACATGCCGGTTCAATTCATGCACAAAAGGTTTCAGGTACCGGGCCACGGCATCCGGCGGCATGCTGGAATTGGGCAGCAAGGCTCTCGCCAATTGATTGGCCTGCTCCCGCTGCTCTCTCAAGCTTCCTTTTGAGCGACGACTGAGCTGGGTTTGCCACGCACTTAACTCTTCCAGAAGGCTCACCATGGCCCCCACCACATGCGCGGAACGAATTTCCACCGCTCCAGACGCCATGGCCATATCCCGCGCCTTCAGCATAACCTGTTGCACCAGTGGCGGGAATTTTTCCACCACCTGTTCATCGCTCAACGGTTTGCCATCCAGTTTTTTTGCGGCGGCAAATTTTACCCCCACGGCCCCACTGTTCGCCTGTTTTACAAAGCCGTCCGCATCAGAATGAAGAGAAGGCGTAACAATGGGCTGGGTTTTATTTTTGGCCTGAAGTCGCGTTTGATATGAGTAAGCCCCCAATGCGGGAAACCCAATATCCATGTCAAATCCCTCCTCTTCCCCTGGTTCGTCCTGGTAATTTTCCTAATGGCAACGCCGGTTTCCCGCCATGCGGCGGCCACCTGAAATTGCAGTGTTTATACGTGTTAAAACCCAATAACCGTATCTGTTGGCTTTATAATTCCCATACACTCACGGCGCAAAAGCTCAAGCCATTGACCGTTTCGCTTGTATCAGCCTTTTACGTCAAGGCGTCTTATCACCTTCAGGCCCGCTGGCAGGCTGTCTTTACCAGTGCCTCTGTAAACCCACTTCCAGTAATTTGTTATGGGGTAGTATCCATCAACTTCATTCAAAAATGCAAGTAAATTATAGAGGACTCAACAAGAACACTCCTTTTCACTACAATAAAAAGTACACAGAGTCAGTTCCAGTTTTGAAAGAGGGGAAGGCATCACATGTCCTCAACGGCCAATACCGCTTCGCATTACCCAACCATCCACAAGGATCCCACCGCCGGGCCATTCAACATGAAGGATTACGATGCCCTGTACAAAGCGTTCAAATGGGAACAATTCGCCGATGAGCTAAACCTGCCCCGCGAAAACGGCATTAACAAGGCCACCATTTGCATTGACGGCCACCCACCGGAAGTCATGGAACGCAAAGCCTTGATTTGGCATAGCGCCGAGGACAAGCAAGAATTCTACACCTTTGCCGACCTGAAGCGGGAAACCAACAAGTTCGCCAACGTATTAAAAAGCCTGGGCGTACAGAAAGGCGACCGGGTATTCGTATACCTGGAGCGCATTCCCGAAATTTTTATTACCCTGTTCGGCGCGCTCAAATTGGGCGCGGTGGTCGGGCCGTTGTTTTCCGCCTTTGGGCCGGAAGCGATTAAAGACCGACTGGAGGACAGCGGCGCGATGGTCGTCGTCACCAGCCCGGAACTGAAAGACCGACTGGACGCCATTCGGGCCGATCTTCCTGCCCTGAAGCATGTGATTATCGTGGATCGCAAGCACAGCCAGCTACATCCGCCCCAAGCGCATGAAGTGCTGTATAGCGAAGCCATGGCCAAGGCATCGGAGCAATTTACGGCCCCTTACACCGATCCGGACGATTATTCCATCATCCACTACACTTCTGGCACCACCGGCAAACCCAAAGGGGCCGTACATCGCCATGCGGCAGTAATCGCCCAGGCCGCCACCAGCAAGTATATTCTGGACTTACAACCGGAAACGGACATTTACTGGTGTACCGCCGATCCGGGCTGGGTCACGGGAACCTCTTACGGCATGTTCGGCCCGTGGGCGCTGGGCGCCACCATTCTGGTGTACGAAGGTGGCTTCAAGGCCGAGGACTGGTACAAGATTATTCAGGAGCATCACGTTACCGTGTGGTACACCGCCCCCACCGCCATCAGGATGCTGATGAAAGCGGGCGAGGATGTGGCGGCCCGCTTCGATTTTTCCAGCCTGCGGCACCTGTGCAGCGTGGGCGAACCGCTCAACCCGGAAGCCGTGGTGTGGGGCCAGAAAGTGTTCGGGCATGTTTTCCACGACACCTGGTGGCAAACCGAAACCGGGGCCATGCACATTTGCAATTACCCCTGCCTGGATGTAAAACCGGGTTCTATGGGCAAGCCGTTCCCCGGCGTGGAGGCTGGCATTCTGGATGAAGAATGGAAACCGCTGCCCGCAGGCGAGGAAGGCCATCTGGCGATTCGTCCGCAAGCACCCTCTATTTTTCGCACCTACTGGCATAAGGAAGAGTTGTACAATTCCCGTTTTAAAAACGGCTGGTACATTACCGGCGACCGGGCCAAAATGGATGAGGATGGCTACTATTGGTTTATCGGGCGCGCGGATGACGTCATTAACACCGCGGGCCATCTGGTTGGCCCGTTTGAGGTGGAAAGCGCCCTGATTGAACACCCCGCCGTCGCGGAAGCAGGGGTCATCGGCAAACCAGACCCGGAGCGGCTGGAGATCGTGAAGGCGTTTATTTCGCTGAAGGCGGGTTATGAGCCTTCCGAGGAGCTGGAAAAAGACATCAAGAACTTCGTGCGCACCCGGTTGGCCGCCCATGCCTACCCGCGGGAAATCGAGTTTCTGGCCGGGCTTCCCAAGACCCGCAGCGGAAAGATTATGCGCCGCCTGCTAAAAGCGCGGGAACTGGGCCTGCCGGAAGGCGACACCTCCACGCTGGAAGATTAAACTCAACCAACATTAACTTCAAAGCCAAACGCTCCTTTTCTGAAATATAGAAAAAGGAGCGTTTTAGCGTGGGCGCTGTTGCTGTTGGCGCAGGGCTTCATCCAGTTCCCCTTCGGACTCGACCGGCTGATGCCAGCGTTCGGCAAAATAACGGCATAGCGCCGCCCCCAAGCGTTTGCGGGCTTCGGGAAACCATTCCTCCCGCCGGGCCTGGAACGCGCTGAGCAATTCGGCTTCTTCCGCAGTCATGCGAATCGGGGCAAGCTCAGGCCCATTCAGCGGCATTTCGGCTTCGGGCAAAGGCTCCCGATACCCACCGGGTCGGGCGATGCGCTGATCTTGAATCACTACCGTCCCGGCGATAAAATCCCCAAACCGCTTTTCGCGTCGGTTAAACATCATACACAACAAGCCAATGCCGGATACGTACACATCCAGAACCCGCAGCAGGTTCCGGCCAAAAGCCTCCCAAAAGCCGATAGGCTGCCCGTTGTCCCGTACCACTCGAATCCCTAAAAACGCCTTGCCCACCGTCCTGCCGTTCCACAGCCATTCCTGAAACAGGTTAAACCCGAAAAAAATCACGAACGTGGCCAGTGGGATTCCGGTCTTGCTGATTTCCGGCACTCCTTGCGCATAAGACCAAAGCGAGAGTAATGCAATCACAACGCCCATCAGGGCCAGCATTAGCATGGCGTCAATGCCAAACGCGAACACCCGACTGGCCAGCCCCGCCAGTTCCACTTTAATGTGGACGTTCTCGGCGGTTTCGATGGTGTGGATGGATCGAAATTCCATGGCGCTCCCCGTTGTGGATGATGGCTTGCCAAAAGCAACGCCATAACCGATAGTAGGGAATAGCGGCGCGAAAGGCAAGCCGCAGCGGAAAGGAAAGCATGGCGCGCTCCCGGTGGCTACAGGAACAAGAACCCAAGTGGCAACGGCTGGAAGCATTGCTGAACCAGTCCAGACATGCCACTGCCATGCTAAAACCAGCGGAAATTCGGGAAATGGGCCTGCTGTACCGGGGATTGATCAACGATTTGTCCCGCGCGCAATCCTCGGCGGAATACCAGCATTTGGAGCCTTACTTAAACAACCTGGTGCAACGCTGCCATGGCCGGGTATACGAACGCCCGCCAACCACCTGGCGCAATGTGGCTCAATTTTTCATGATGGATTTTCCGCGTTGCTTCCGCAAAAACAGCCTGCTGATTGCGCTGGCTTTTTTCATGTTCGTGCTGGGTTCAACAATTGCCATGGCCACCGTGCATTTCAACCCGGAGACCGAAACCTATTTTCTGCCGCAGGAAACCATTAACCAACTGGATCGCGGCATTCTGTGGACGGATGGTATGCAGGCCGCCCCCTCGGAATCCAGCTTTTTAATGACCAATAATATTCGGGTGGCCATTAACGCGTTTGCCTTTGGTGCATTATTCGGCGTAGGCACTTTATTGCTGTTGTTCCATAACGGGTTATTCGCCTTTGGCGGGCCATTGCAGGTTTGCATGCGGCATGGCATGGGCTTGCGATTGATTAATTTCATGATCGCCCACGGCGTGATTGAACTGACTACCATTTTTATTGCCGGGGGCGCGGGGATGCTGATTGGTTTCGCTATTTTATTTCCGGGCGATTTACCCCGCTGGCAAGCCATCCGCGAAAAAAGCAAGGAAGCCCTAGTGCTGATTATGGGCTGCTTTCCGCTGTTGGTAATTGCGGGCTTAATTGAAGGTTTGATTTCCCTGAACCGCCATGTGGAAACGCCTATTCGCATAACCGTGGCTGTACTATCGGCTATTTGCTTAATTGTGTACCTGGGCTTTTCCGGTAGAGCTTCAAGTGAAGATCGAAAGAACTAAGTCACAAAAATTGCCGCTTTGGTTTTTAAATGGAAAACTATTGTTAGCGAGGAAGAAGAGTATTTCCATGAAAACCCGAATGGCGTTTAATCCCTATGCCAACCCTTACCAAAGCCCATATGAAACAATGAAACAAGAAATTGACAAGAAAACCATTCACCCTGCAATTCATGTTGCAGCCCAGCGTGGAGAATTACTGATGCTGATTGACGTGCTGCAAAATGATTTAGTCCAGATCAGAAGAGATCAAGCAACTCTGCAGGCGCGCCTAGACAAGAGCGGTATACCGCGTTAGGTTGACTTTGTACCTGCCCACACAATTACCCATTAATTTCAGGCTGGCTTGGCGGCTTCGCTGATGATTTTGAGGAGGTGGGTAAACAGCTCGGTGAGGAATTCTACCTGATCTTCGCCGGTCATACCCAAGTGCTTCACAATGAGTACCGGCAGGCTGCCTTGTTTGGAGGTAACGCCGGGCACCCAGCGGGCTTTTTTGCCGATAGCAACCGGCAGTTGCTTTTGCAGGTACAGCCATTCTTGCAGCGTGTAGGGCACCGTAATACGCAGCGATTCATCATCGGCGCGCACCTGCGGAATTTTGAGTTCGGTGGCCATAATGCGCAAGCGCACCAGGCTCATCAGCATTTGCGTTTCCTTGGGAATTTCGCCGAAGCGATCCTTCCACTCGGCCTGGATAATCTCTATCGCCAATTCACTGTCCACGCTGGCCAGACGCTTGTACTCCATCAGCTTCACATCGCGATCGCCCACCCATTTGTCGGGGATGAGGGCCGTGACGTTGATATCGATAATGGCCGGTTCTTTTTCTTCCGCCACTTCGCCGGTTTGCAGTTCGTGGATGGACTCTTCCAGCATTTGGCAATAGAGATCAAAGCCGACCGCCACCATGTGCCCGTGCTGCTCGGAACCCAGCACGTTGCCCACCCCGCGAATTTCCAGATCGCGCAAGGCGATTTGATAGCCGCTGCCCAGCGAGGTAAATTCACGAATGGCGCGCAAGCGATCGCGGGCATCCTCGGTTAAATTGCGCTCCGGATCGTAATAACAGTAGGCATAGGCTTGCACGTTGCTACGCCCCACCCGTCCCCGAATCTGGTACAACTGCGCCAGGCCGAAACGATCCGCGCGATCCAGAACAATAGTGTTGGCGCTGGGAATATCCAGGCCGCTTTCAATAATGGTGGTGCAAAGCAGCACATCGTACTGGTGTTGGGCAAAATCAAGCATCACGTTTTCAAGGTCGCGCTCGTTCATTTGGCCGTGACCCACCACAAATCGCACTTCGGGAATCAGCGCCTGTAATTCTTCCAGCTTGGTATAAATGGTCTGCACCCGGTTATGCACGAAATAAACCTGCCCGCCACGATCCACTTCCTGCAAAATGGCCATGCGGATTTGCGCCGGGTTATACGGCCCCACGAAGGTTTTAATCGGCGCGCGGTTAATCGGCGGCGTATTAATCAGGGACATTTCCCGAATGCCGGACAGCGACATGTACAAGGTTCTGGGAATCGGCGTTGCGGAAAGCGTCAGCACGTCCACCTCGGTTTTGAGGTGCTTCATTTTTTCCTTGTGCGCCACGCCGAAACGTTGTTCTTCGTCCACCACTACCAGGCCCAGGTTTTTGAATTTAATATCTTTTTGCAGCAGCCGGTGCGTCCCGACCACCACATCACACTCGCCCACCGTCAGGCGATTAATCACTTCTTTTTGCTCTTGAGGCGAGCGAAAACGGCTCAACAAACCAATTCTAACCGGGTAAGGCGAAAGCCTTTCCACCAGCGTATTAAAATGCTGCTGGGCCAGAATGGTGGTTGGCACCAAAATGGCCGCCTGCTTGCCGGACAATACGCATTTAAAGACAGCTCGCATGGCGACTTCCGTTTTACCAAAACCCACGTCCCCGCAAATTAAGCGATCCATGGGCTTGTCGGACTCCATGTCCTTTTTAGTGTCTAAAATCGCCTGCCACTGATCCGGCGTTTCGGTGTAAGGGAATGCCTCTTCCATTTCCACCTGCCAGGGGGAATCCGGCTCGAACACATGCCCACGGGCCTTGGCGCGGGCCGCATACAGTTCCATTAAATCCTTGGCCACCAGTTGAATGGATTTTTTAACCTTGGACTTGACCCGGCTCCATTCAATGCCGCCCATTTTGCTGAGCTTGGGCGGCTTTTCACCGGCGCCCCGATAGCGGGATAGCAGGTTCAACTGATCAATCGGAACATGCAATTTATCCCCGGCGGAATACTGAATGCTCAGATATTCCCGCTTCTCGCCATCGATGCTGATGCGGGCCATTTCCACAAATTGCCCGATCCCGTGCTTGGCATGCACCACGTAATCACCCATGCGCAAATCGTGGATGGAATTGATGACGTCAATATCTTCACGTTTGCTGGGCTTGGTTTTAGCGGTCATGATCCGCTTCAGGCGGCGACCGTATAATTCCGTATCCGTAAAGTGGGCAAGCTTCTCCTGCGACAGATAAAAGCCTTCGTGCGGGCCGATTTTGGAAATAATCACATCCCGGCTTTCGGTCAGGATGCTGGTGGGATTTACCCCGTCTTCCGTCCAGTACTCGGCGGGTACATCCCATTCCTTGCAGGCGTCCAGAACCCGCTGGGGGTGATCGGTGGTCACGAAAATCCGGTAATGCTCGCGCCGCAATTGCTGGAACCGTTCGGACGCCTTGGCCACATCCGCCTTGAACTGATCCGCGCCGGTTACATCCAACGAACTCACATTCATCCCGCCGGTTAAAGAGACTTGCCCATCCGCGTTCAAGGGCAGGGTGTCCAGAAACAGACGACCGGCGGCGCGGCTTTTCAATTGCCCTAATGCCTCGGCATCGGACAAATGGTATTGAACGCCCAAGTCCAGCAAGCGGCCTTTTTGAATGCCCTCTTCCGCCTGGTGCTGAAGCCGATCCGACAGGCCGCCCAGATTATTTTCCAGCACGTTCCAGTCATCCATCACCACCACGGCATTGCCGGGAATGTAATCCACGATGGTTTTGTAATCCTGATGCAAGAGCGGGGCGTAATAATCAATGCCGTCGGGCAAGAAAGATTGCTCCAGCGCCTGAATCTGGTTTTCCACGGTCATTTCCAGACCTTCCAGCTCCACCCCGGATAAATGCTGCCGTTGCAGCTTCAGCCGTTCATGCAACAGCTCAGGCAGACGTTTTCGGTTTTCCGCGTTCAGCACCAAGCCGGAACGGGGAATGGCCACCACCTCATGCACCCGCTCAATGGAGCGCTGGTTTTCCACGTCAATGGCGCGAATGTTCTCGATGGTATCCCCAAAAAACTCAATCCGCACCGGCTCGCCGTTGACCGGGTACAGGTCAAAAATATCGCCCCGGCTGCTGAACTCACCTGGATCCATAATCATGCTGGTGCGCACGTATCCCAGGGCCAGGCATTGTTCCACCACGGCTTCCGGGGAAATTACCTGCCCCTGGTGCAGCTTAATGGCGTAAGCATCCATTTCCGCCAGCGAAAGATGCTTGAGCAGCAAGTTTTTGGCCGAAACCAGCAGAATAAAAGACTCCTGTTTTTCCAGCCGCTTCAAGATTTCGTACTGGCTTTTGAGCGCCTGCACAGGAAAAACGGACAAATCGTAAGGCGAAAAGTCTTCCGCCGGGTAACGCTCAATGTTGTCCGAGAGGAACTGCTTCAGTTCAAACTCATACTTCACGGCGGTCTGCGGATCGGGGCAGACCACCACCACCGGCTGGTTCAGGTGTTCAAACAAGGCGGCCACCACCAGCGCCTTAATCGAGGGATTCGCCAGGTTTTCCAGGTGGGCTTCCGCCGCATCGGCTGCGGGGCCATGCAAGCGGGCCTCAAAGCCACGCATGAACTCATGGAACCAGGGGGTGTCCATAAAACGCTCCAGCAGGTAATGCGGAGCAGTGATATTCACTGAGCGGGCCTGGATCGGCATAAGCGCTTACCGTCCCTCCACTGGCGCAGCCCCGTGGTTGCGGGCATAGAGCTGACGCGTGAAAGCAAGAGTCTTACGGCGCACATTCACAATTGCCGTGGCGCCGGGAATAATTTTGTTTTTGTCCGCCGTCCCGGCAGGCAGTTCCACCACCATATCCACCGGGAACTGCGAGCCATACGTGGCGCAAACACTCGTAAGGCAAGGCCGCGCGTTGCGGGCCACATGCAGTACCGTCCCTTTCGCCAGGAACACCATATCCAGCGGGATTTTCGTATTTTTCATCCAGAAATTCACCACGCGGGGTGGTTCAAACAAAAACAACATCCCGTGATTATCCGGCAGGGACGTGCGATACATCAACCCCTTTTCGGATTGTTCCGGCGTTTCAGCCACTTCTACCCGATAACGCTTTCCCGCAAGCGTCATATTGATCTGACGCAAACCGCTCTGGGGTTGCTCCCCAGCTTGGGCGGCAAAGTTGACTTCCTCCAGCAGCGGGACATCCGCCCGGCTTGCATTTCCGCCGAAAAACACCAGCCCTCCCGCCAGCAGAAGCGCGAAGCTGGCCATCAGCCAGCCGGTGAGGGATTGCAAGAAATGTCTCAGGAACATGGGGGTCAATCGCTCGTTCAAAGGGTCTGTCTTTTATTGTACGCCAATCCGGTTCAACCGTGCGGAATGGCAAATCAACCCAATAAAAAACCCGCCGGTGGCGGGCAAACTTGTCTGAGTAGAATAAAAAAGTAGGTAGGAAGAAGTTTAGTAGTAGTAGTAGAGAAATAAAGCTTCCGGGAATTGGTAGAGAATTGGTTCTCTGTTTCCCTTGTGATTGCATAAAAACAACTATTTGGATTTTGGTGTTAAAAGATTAAGATTTGCAAAGACAAATCCTGACAATCAATAGCCGAAAGCTTTTTAGAACTGTGCCGCCACCTGTTACATCCAGCTAAGTACCAAATCCAGACTACAAGTGTCCAGCCTTTCTAGTTCTCAGGCCCTTCACCCGGCTCTTGGCTTATGGAAGACTCAACAATGACCTCCTCTGTGCTGGCAGGGGGTTGATTATCCGACAATTCGGCTTCGGGGGTTGGCTTTGTCCCTTGTGGCGCTTTTCCGTCTTCCCGGTTATCAATACTCCACAAAGACGAGCGAATAACCTTTTCCGTATTGATGACCAGTTGCCCGTCCTTATGAAGCGGGTCGCCATAAGGCTCAGCACCCACATCATATCGATTAATCTCAAACAACACGCCCATATAGGAACGAAATTTCTTAAGCCATTCGGTATGAGGGTCTTTAAGCTGTATATAACCTTGTATTAAAGCGCTGAGGGCGCCCAGGCAGGTTGTTAAGTTTTGAAGAGAACCCTTGGGGATGGTAATAGAGCCTCCATTCCATGGCAAGATAAAGTCCGTTCCATTGAGGGCGCTGGAAATCGTGATAAAAAGCCCCAACCACAAGAGCCAATACTTGGAACGGAAATATTCACTTTTAGCGGATTGGTAAGCTTTTTCAGTTTTATCTAAATATTCTTGCGCGATCGCTCTTGCGGTTCTGGACATCAAATCAAGCTTTCTCTCAACCATATAACGCCATTATATTGAGTCTCCAACAGAATAACAGGCCTTATCCTGCCACTCGTATTGTTGAAATCGGTATTAAAGCCCCCCTTGGCTTACTCAACCAGCTTTTCAACCATTTGGCAGACCTGCTCCAGCTCCTCGCAGAAGATAAACTCGCCCAGACTGTGCGAATAATGGAAGCCCATGCCCAGCACCACGGTCGGCAAGCCATTTTTGTTCAAGATATGGGCATCTGAGCCAATGTTCATGCCCGCTAACTGCGGAGATACCTTTAATTGCTCGCCCACTGCCTGTGCGCGCCGAATCACCTCATGCCCCGGCTCCACCCGGAAATGATCGTAACGGCGAATGTTTTTCATTTCCACCACGCCACCTTTAAAACGACCTTCCACCTCCCGGCAGATGCTGCGATACGTGTCCACCAGCCCGGCCAGCTTGGCTTCGTCGTGACTGCGCATCTCGCCGCGGATGACAAGTTCGGGCGCCACAATGTTCATGGCGTTGCCGCCCTGAATCACACCGATGTTGCAGGTGAGATCCTCCGCCAGCCTTCCGGTGGGAAGCTGCGCGCAGAGGGCCGCCCCCATCTGGATGGCGCTGATGCCCGCTTCCGGGGCCATGCCTGCATGGGAGGCCCGACCAGTGCAGGCAATCTGAATGTTCTCTTGGGAAGGCCCGGCATTGAAAATCAGGCCCACCCGGCCTTCGCCGTCCAATACGTAGCAGTATTTGGCGCGAACCTGCTCCATATTAAAGCCCTTGGCCCCGGTCAGGCCGACTTCCTCGCCGGTGGAAAAAAACAATTCCAGCGGGTGATTGGTTTTAAACCCGTTTTTGGAAAGGCGCTCCACGATTTCCAGCGCCACGGCAATGCCAGCCTTGTCATCCGCGCCCAAAATGGTGCGCCCTTCAGAGCGGATAATGGGCCGCTCCGCACGGGTATCCCGCACCGGCACAATGCCTTCGCACGGGGGAACGCTGTCCATATGCGCCGACAACATAATGGTGTCTTTGCCCGCATCGCCAGGCACCCGCACAAACAGGTTTCCAGCAGCGTCCACGGTTAAGTCGGCAATACCAAACCCACGCAAGGTCTCGGCAATCCGCTCCCGAATCCGCTCTTCCCGCCCGGAAGGGTTATCAATCGGCACAATGGCCTGGAATCTTTCAATAACGCCCATTTCTCAGTATGCTCCGGCACAAATCCTGCTTCTATAACCCGGCGCCAAACCGGATTGCCGTATTTTACCCCAAACCTAGGCGGATGGCCTACGGAAGCGGGGCTGCCTGTTTTTGCGCAACGGGGACGGTTGTTCATTCATCAGACGGAAACCACCGGCGGTTTCGGACATGCGGATTTCGCTGCGTTCCAGCAGCTCTTGCACACGGTTCTCAATCCGATCAAATCCCCATTCGTATGGGGGATGGCCGGGGTAGCCGGTAAACTGTTCGCGTTGCCGCACCATGTACTGCTCCACCTGCAAAATCCGCTCCGCAAATTCAGCCAGAAAGGGTTCCGGCACACTGCTCATAAAGCTCAAGGCCCGGTGCAGATTGGGTTCAGGGTCATACCAGCGCTGCCGATAGCCCGATTTATACAAGCCCAGCACCTGATGGTGTGGCCCAAAGGAAATGGCTTGGCGCTGATCGTGCTTTTTACGCTTGCGGCAATCGTCAATCGCATCATTCAGGTTCTTGGCGATTAAGCCCTGAATTTCACGCGGAAAATTCTGGCTCACCAGAATGGCCAGCGTCATGTTGCCGATCTGGTCGTACCAGCGGCGGTTATGGTTTTTCGGGGGCCGATCGCTCATGGGATACCCATCGTTTCAGTACCCTTCGGTATCGGCCCCGGATTGAAAAACTTGAGCGACTACCGCTCGACAGCCATCTAGCGGCTGTGCTTGGCCAGCACTTTTTCAAGGATGGCAATGGCGCTGTCGGTCTGCTCCTCGCAAATAATCAGCGGCGGGCTGAAGCGGATGGAATTTTCCCCGCAACCCAGAATCAGCAAGCCTTCGTAATAACAATCGTCGACCACCTGGTTACGCAGGTCGGGCGCTTTTTTCTTGCTCGCCTTGGATTCCACCAGCTCCACGCCCAGCATCAGCCCTTCGCCGCGCACTTCGCCAATCACGTCAAAGCGGTTCAGCAGTTCCTGCAAGCGGGATTTTAAATAAGCACCCTGCACTTTCACATTTTGCAGCAGGCCGTTTTCCAGCAGCTCGAAGGTTTTGAGCGCAGCGGCGCAACTGACCGGGTTTCCGCCGAAGGTAGTAGCATGGGTGCCGGGTTTCCAGTCCATCACTTCGCTTTTGGCGATACAGGCGCCCAGCGGCATGCCGGAAGCCAGCCCCTTGGCGCTGGTAATAATGTCCGGCTCGTAGCCGGGGTACAACTGGGAAGCCCAAAGTTGCCCGGTACGGCCCATTCCGGCCTGCACTTCATCGGAAATAATCAGGATGCCATATTTACGTGCCAATTCCTGCAAACCGGGCAAGAACGAGGCCGGAGGCACCACGTAGCCGCCTTCGCCCTGGATGGGTTCCACAATGAACGCAGCCACTTCCTCGGCGGGGGTCAGCATTTTGAAGATGTATTCTTCAATATAGTTCAGGCAGGCGCGGGCGCAGGCGTCCGGGCTTTCGCTCTGGAAGAGATCCCGGTAGAAATACGGGTAATGCGCGTTGAACACGCCCGGCAGCAACGGCGAGAACTGGGTTCTCTGCACAGACTTGCTGGCGCTGACCGACATGGAGCCAAAAGTGCGCCCATGGAAGCTGCGATAGAAGGAAATAAAGTTCTTGCGCCCGGTATGGTAGCGGGCCAGCTTCAAGGCAGCTTCGTTGGCTTCCGTGCCGGAATTCCCGAAAAACACCTTTTTGTCCGGCTTGCCGGGGGTCGTCGTCGCCAATTTTTCGGCCAAGTCGGCCATAACGGTGTAATAAAAATCGGTGCCGGACATGTGCAGGAACTTCTCAGACTGCTCGCGGATGGTTTTCACGATTTCCGGGTGGGAATGCCCCGTGGAGCAAACCGCGATACCCGCGCAGTAATCCAGAAACACGTTGTCATCCATGTCTACCACCATGGCCCCGTAGCCATGCTTGATGGAGAGCGGATACCCACGCGTATAGGACGGCGACAGGTATTTGCCGTCTTTTTCGATTAACGCCCTGGTTTTCGGGCCAGGAAGCTCGGTTTTGATTTGCGGATGAATCACCCCATCCCAAAGAGAAGCCAGTTTACTCATATTCCCTCTCGACTGCTTGTCCAACTGTAATTCCACAGGCGGCCACGTCCCCCTGCATGATTCATCATACATCGGGCAAGGAAATGTTTATACTACAGACGGCAAATTAAACCGGGTGCAGCGGATTGTGTTTGGCTTCGGCCTTTTTAGGCTCGCCGCTTTTCAACTCGTCCAGCGCCCGGTTGATTAAGTCCTCGTAATGGCGGCAACCGGCGTACTCGGCGGCCCCTACCCGAACTTCCAGGTTAAACGGCCCGTTCGGCCCCTGGAAAGTCAGCCCGTGCAAGCGCTGCGTAATGCGATTCGCCAGCGCCTTGGCTCCGCGCCGACCCGTTTGGGGCAGAATGACCGCGAATTTATCCATGAAGTATTCGCCCACCAAGTCAAAGCCACGGGCGCAATGGCGAATCACATCGCCCACCTGCGATAACAGAACCGCCTGCAACGCTTCCGGCAAGGGGCTTTGATAGCCTTCCAACTGTATCAGGAGCAGGCTCAAAGGTTCCGCAGAATACGGGGAAAGCTCTTCCGCCTCCTGTTTCAATAGTTTCACCAGGTAAGACGTGGTAAACGCCCCGGAATACGAGGACAATACGCCCAGTTCCACCAGCACCCGATCCTTCTGGACACCCAGTTGCTCCACCCGGTGCTCCTGCAAGGTGCGAATAATCCGCGAGGCCAGATAGGATTCCTCCACCGGCTTCACCAGAAAGTCCCGCGCCCCGTGATCATGGCAGGTCACAAACAGGCTGTCGTCAAACGTGTCGGATAATACAATGCTTCTTACCGTGTCGGGGGTTTGCTCCATCAGGCGGGTGGCTTTCTCAATATCGCCTTCCAGGTCAATCAGCGCCAGGGCGGGCGGGTTGGCTTTCAGCAACAGCGCCGCGTTCTCGTAGGGGATGCACAAAATTTCGTCAAAGCCCCGCAATACCACGGCCCGCTTTAATTCTTCGGCCCGCGCAGGGGTCAGGGTAATGATATAAATTGCGTCTGGCGCCTGTTTCATCGGTCTGTTTCCCTCACTCGCGTCAAATCATAATCATAAACCAGCCCTGCCCGGAGGCTTTCACTGGCGTTTCCTTGCCGGGATCGGTCACTACCGGCTCCGGGGTCTGCTCACATAAGTTAAAGGTCGCGTTCACGCTGTATTCGCCGGGCGTCCACTGTTCGCCCCCGTCAAACTGGTAGCGTTTCAGGTTCGCCCGCAGGCTCAGGCTTTCGCCGGATTCCAGCCAGACCACCTTCATGGGTTCCTGAAAAATCTGGCTGTTATCCTGAATCACCAAGGGTTTTAAGGGCAACTTGCCGGTGCCAGATCTGGAAATACTCACCTGCATCTGGCTAAGCAGGTCTTTAGCCAGGCAAAGCTTTGTTCTGGAGCGGGCCAAAAAGGTAAACTTGGCCACCAGCCCCTCATGATTGGAAAAAATCTGCTTGGCCGGCTCAATGGTCAATTGCAGCCCGCCCAAATCGCCCGCTCGCGTGGGCGCAACCATAACCACCCACAGTGTGAGTATAATGAAACTTGTTGCCAGATAGCGAAAATGAAGGATTCCCACGCGTTTCCCATGCCTGCATTCATACCGCCGGATCGCACCGATCCATTTGTATTGTATCAATCCACGTTGCTCAGCACCTACGCCGAACGGGTGATCCACGGCTTTACCGGAAAGCCGATCACCCTGGGCGGACAATCTTTCCCCGCCGAGGAAGTGCGGGCCAACCGGCTGGCCGTATGCCGACATGCCGGGATGGATGACGCCCGACTAACCCTGCCTCGCCAAACGCACACCGATCGCTTCCGGCTCAATGATTTGCCCTGCAAGGATGAAACCGACGCCGTCATCCTCACCGAGCCGGGGATTCCGGCCATGGTGCAGGTGGCCGATTGCGTCCCGGTGATTCTATATGAGCCGGATCGGCACATTGGGGCGGTGATTCATGCCGGATGGCGCGGCACCGCCAAGGCCATAACCCAAAAAGCAGCCCAACGACTGATTAATGAACATAGCGCCCGGCCCGAAAAACTACTGGCCGCCATTGGCCCATCCATCGGCGGGTGCTGCTACGAAGTGTCGGAGGAAGTGGCCGCCGAGGTGGCCAACAGCATCCCCGAACAGCCGGAGAGCCTTTACCAACACCGCCGGGAGAGCGGCAAGCCCTATGTGGATCTCCAGCAGGTCAACCGACTTCAACTACAGGCGCTGGGTATTGGCCAGATTGAGCGAATTGAAGCCTGCACCCGCTGCCAGCCAGATTACTTATGGTCGCATCGGCGGGGAGAAGCCGGTCGGCAAGTGGCCTTTTTACAGCTTCGTCACCCTGGGCGGTAACACTTTGTAAAAACATCCGGGGCAAACTAGGAACCCATGCAATCCTCCACACATATTTTGTTTTTATAACATGTATAGTGTTTTAATCCCCCTGCTACCCGGCGTTCCATCAATCAGGCGTTCAGAACAAAAGACGAATTTTCTGAAACGAAACAACCATTAAAGAGGGAAAATCATGGGCCTGTTTTCAAATTTTGGCGGCATGAGCCCTGGTCAAGTCTCTACATTAGCCCTTGGCGAAGAGGGTGGCGGCGCGGCGGGCGGCCTGTTCAATCCCGGTGGCAGCTTTTTGCCTCCTGTAGGCGGTGGCTTGGGCAACATCACCTTCGCGGTTGGTGAATCCGGCAGCGGTGGGGCAGGTTTGTTTAATCCCGGCGGCTTTTTGCCCCCCACAGGCGGCGGACTCGGCAACATCACCTTTGCCGTTGGTGAATCCGGCGGCGGGGCGGGCCTGTTCAACTTCGGCGGCAATCCGTTTTCAATGTTTAACCCCAACCCGTTTAGCAGCTTGTCCTTTATGGGCGGCAGCCTGTTTCCGTTCAGCAGCAGCTTTCCCCTGAGCGGCCTGAACACCCTTGGCCTCAATTCCATGCTGCTGGGCGGCGGCAATATGACCATGGCCCTCGGTGAGTCCGGGGGCGGACTGGCGGGCGTATCCCTGCCGGGCATCGGCAATAGCACTTTCGCCATTGGGGAAGAAGGCGGCGGCATCAATAGCCAGGGCTTTGGCAACACCACCTTGGCCATTGGCGAGGAGGGCGGCTATGGAGGCGTCAACCTACCGACACTACCCGGCAATATGACCATGGCCCTTGGGGAATCCGGCGGCGGTCTGTCCGGCCTGCTGGGTTAGCCTGGCCCCATACAACCGGAGGAAGCATGAGAGGCAGGAGTCGCGGCTTATTGCCTGACATTCGCCCGCATCGGGAAAACGTCCCTATAATGGGAATATGACTGTCTTAATTATCGGCGCGCCGGAAGAAACCCATTCCGCCTTTATTCACCATAAAATCACGGCGCGGGGCAAACAGGCCGTGTATTTCGATACCCGGCACTTTCCAGCCGCCACGCTGATCAACATGCACATTGGGCCGCAAGCAAGCCCTCTGGGGGAAATCATCCAGCCCGATCAACCGCCACTAACGCTGGAAAGCATTGAAGCCGTATATTGGCGCTACCATATGGGCCTGCAACTGCCCCAACTGTCCACGCCTTTTTTAATGGAAATGGCCCAGCGGGAAATCGAATCCGCCCTGGGCAGCCTGTTTCGCAACCTGCCCTGCCGCTGGGTCAACTCTCCGCAAGCCGTCGCCCTGCATGTCTACAAGGCCCACCAGTTATTCCTGATGCATCAAGCGGGCATCCGGGTGCCTCAAACGCTCATCAGCAACGATCCTCAGGCCGTATGGGCTTTTTACGAAGCCCATCACAAAAAGGTCATTTACAAGCCGGTTCGCGGCGGCGCACATGCCGGACGGTTAACCCCTGATGTGCTGACGCCCGAAAAGCTGGCCGACCTTGGCCATGCCCCTTCCCAGTTTCAGGAATTGATTGAAGGGGTGGACATACGTGTTTACGCAGTCAAAGAGGAAATCTTCGCCGGGGAAATCCGCAGCCGCACCCTGGATTTTCGGGATGACCCGGCAGCCCCCATTGTGCCAGTGACTTTACCGGACGATGTGGCGCAGGATTGCCTGAAAATAATGGATTTACTGGGACTGGTTTACACCGGCATCGATATACGGCGCACCCCAACGGGAGAATACGTGTTTCTGGAGGCCAATCCCTGCCCCATGTTCATCCATTTTGAGCAACAGGCGAACTACCCCATCAGCGATCGGTTGGTCGATTTGCTGATTCACGGGTAAAGCCCGGCAGCTTTCGCTGGCGCTTAAAGTGTTCTCACCGGCTTGGGCAAGGGTGTATTCAGCTCAATCCGTCCCGGCGCTTGTTTGAGGATCGGCTGGGCGGTCAGCGGGGCTGCGCCTTCCGGCTGCTGGGGCTTTATTGGGTAAGCCGCCGCATTGCCTTGCGGAGAAAGCGGCACCGGGCTTAATGCCTGTTTCAAAAGCTCAATGCGGTTTTGGGCCTCGCTAAAGTAACGGGCCTGGGGATCTCGCACGTAAGACTGGTAACTTTCCAGCGCGTCCTGGTACTTTTGCTGCTTCTCCTGGGTAATCGCCAGCCCGTATCGGGAATCCGCATTGGCCGGATCCAGGGCAATTGCCTGCCTGTAAGCCTCAGCAGATTTATCCAGTTGGCCTAGCTCGTTGTAGACAATGCCCAGGTTGTAATAGGTAGCGGGCAGCTTGTCGTTCAGGGTCAAGGCGCGCAGGTAAGTGCTTTTGGCCTGCTCAAAATTGCCCAGCTTCTGCCACTGGGTGCCAATCGACAGCAGCAGCTCCACGTTTTTGGGATCCTGGGCCAGCGCTTTTTCGTAAACCGAAATGGCCCCGCTGGCGTTGCCCTGACGCTCATAAGCATCGCCCAGGGTAATCAGCACTTCCAGGTTGTTGGGGTTGTCCTTGGCCAAGCTTTCCAGGGTCGCCACACTCGCAGAGCTGATGCCCTGAGGCTCTTTGCCGGTAGGCGCATTCGCCAGAACGGGTTTATCCATGGCCAGCTTGGTGCGATAGAGCCTGGCGGTTACGTTGCCGGGGTCTTTTTGCAACACCGTACCGTAAGCGTCATAAGCTTTTTCCGGCATATGCAGGGCATAATACGTGTTTGCCAAGCCCAGATGCGGCCAGTAATTCGCTTTGGGAGCATACAAAACTGCCTCGCCATAGGTGGAAAGGGCGGCATTCAAGTCGCCAGCCTTGTAGGCGGCATCGCCCAGGCCGGTTAAGGCGACCGCCAAGTCGTTGCCGACGCTTTCCCGGTTAATCTGGCTAGCGTTCAACAACGCCGGGTCTGCGGAATAAATCTGCTTGTACAAAGGAATCGCCCGACTGTAATCGCCGTCCTTATGATAAGCAATCGCCAGGTTGGATCTTAACTGGAGGTCTTTTTCCGCTTGCGGCTCGCCCATTAACTGCTGATACAGGCTGATGGCCTTGGGCAGATCGCCCAGCATCTGCGTGGCGTAGGCCATATCTTTCTGTAAGTCGTAGCGTTTCTGAGGATCAGCAGTGGATTGCAGGAGCAAACCCAGCTCGTTCAGGGCGGGTTCATAGCGACTATCCTCAAAATAGGTGTTGGCCAGCGTCCGGTGAACATCCTGATCATCCGGGTGCAGCTTCAGGTATGCCTGGTAATTCTCGATGGCCGGGGAAGGCTTTTTCTCCGCGCGGTACAGGTCGGCAATGCGCAGCAGAAGGTCATCCTTCTTGGGATTCAGCGCATAGGCTTTCTGGTAGTTATGAATCGCCAGATCCGCCTGACCGAGCGCCGCATGGGCTCGCCCCATCTCTTCATCAATGTCGGACTTGCTGCCTTCCTTGGCGTAAGCAATTTTCAACTCTTCCAGCGCCTGTTCCGGCGCGTTGGCCCCGTTCAGGGCGCGGGCCAAGTCCAGATGCTCCCCAAACTGGCCGGGGAAGCGGTGCTTGAGAATATCGTACTGCTTCACCGATTCCGGTTCCTGCCCCGTCACCAGGAACAGCTTGGCCAAGTGTCGGCGGGCTTCGTAGTGATCCGGGTACTGGTTGAGGAACTGCTGGTAATGCACAATGGCGGGCTGGTATTTTTTCTGCTGGATTTCGGTGCGGGCCAGGTTTAACAAGGCAAACTGATAGCGCGGGTTATTTTGCAGGCTCAGGCCGTAAGCCTCTTCCGCCTTGGCGTACTGGCCCATCTGCTCGTAAACGCCGCCCAGGCTATATAGAATCATGCGATCCTGCGGGTTCAGGTTCATGGCCTGCTGGTAATAGTTGGCCGCCTCGTTGGGCTTGCCTTGCTGGTTCAGGATGGAGGCCAGCTTCACGTAATTCAGGTAATCCTGCGGGTCCATGGCAATGGCCTGCCGCAGGGAACGTTCCGCCGCATCCAGGTTCCCCTTGCGTTCCGCCTGCTGGGCTTTCAGGTAAGCTTCTCTCGACTGGGGACTCAATGCCCATCCGACCGCATTCAGCGCGGATAGCGCAACGCCCAGGGTGAGCGTAAGGGCCAGCGACAGTTTAAAAGGAGATAACAGGGTTTGCGTGTATTTCATCGCGCTCTAACCTCTTTCCAGCATATTCTTTCCCAGCGGTAGTCCCCCTATTATAGCAGGCACACATTCCGGGTCGGCAAAAGCATGATCCCGCCCACAAACTCAGCATTTTAAGAAACGTAACACTTTGCTCAAGCTTTTTCGGGAGACGTCGAGAGCAAATACAGACAGACAAGCCGTTGCGGGGGAATCCGACATGCGAATTGATGGACTGGAGGCCAGCTTTGGCCCCAATGTTGCCGTGAGTCCCCCACCCCAGAATTATTGGTGGAATCAAGAACAGCCGGACGAGGAAATCATGGGCGTCACTGGGCGGTCTTTCCCTAACCCGCAAACACAAAAAACCGGCAGATCCAATCGATCAGGCAGACTAAAAGGCATTCAACCCGGCAAGAGAATGGATCTCAGCCAAATTATTAAAATGCTGAAGATTGGGGCCAATAAAATCAGGATCATGAAAATGCTCCAGCGCAGCGAATGGATTAAGCTGTTGCACCTGCTGCCCAAAGACATGCTGGTGAACGCCCTGCGCTTTTTCAGCAAAGAGAAGCTATTGCGGCTAATTATGCACCTGCCCAAGCCGCTGCTGATTAAATTATTGCTGAGAGTGGTGAAACTGGCCGAGCTGGTGAAGAAAATGCCCACAGTGGAACTCATGCGCATTTTGCGCTCCCATAAACTGCAAAACCGGGAACTGGCCAAGGGCATCATGAAACTGGAACCCAAGTTCATCATGTTGCTGCTGCAACGCATTTACGGCGATTATGACTATCCCAAGCTGAAGCCCTACGATTTGTTCCGGATTTTTATGCAGACCAACAAGGAACGCATAACCGAAGCCCTGAAGACCATGCCCTTCAAGGTGCTGCAACAACTGGTGGGCGATTTTGTGAAACAGGATCCTGAATTGCTGTTTCACCTGAGCGATCGCTTTATTTCCAAGGTACTGGAAAAACGCACCAAGCCGGAACTGATTGAAGGCTGCCGGGTACTTCCCCCGGAAATCCTGATCCAGATGCTCTGCCAGTTGCCGGATCCGTTGTTGATGTTGGCTGCCGCCCAGTTGGACGATAAAATGTTTGAGGATTACCTGACCTCCCAGCATCCCGACTTGCTACTACTGCTGGCAGGGGCAGCGTAACCGGGCCGGAGCAATGATCTGGTTTTTCCGCCGTTTAAAGCATGAATCCTGTTTATGCGATACTGCTCCCGCAATCAGGATTCTGTCATCGAACCTTACCAAGGCGGCTTTTTCATGCTCATCACGCCAACATATCGAACGTCATACCTGCTTTCACCATTGGCGTCCAGGGATTCCAACCTTCCGACTTCCCCTGCTTGGGCACAGCCGCCGCAGGGCCAACATCCTGATCAATACATTGCCGCCAACCCTTCAATTCCCGCAAATACAGCGTTCTTTCTTCCCACGAGGCAGACTTTTGCCAATCTATTTGAAGCCATGACCCAGCCCGCACAAGGGACTCGTTCCATAACCACGCCTTTAAAGACAGGCGATATCGCCCCCAACTTCACACTCAACAACCAGGACAACCAGCCTGTACAGCTTTACAAGGAACTAAAAAAAGGCCGCCCCGTGGTGCTTTTCTTTTACCCCAAGGATAAATCCCGTTACTGCACCCGGCAAGCCCAGGAGTTTGAGCGGGCTTATCCCACGCTCAAGACCGCTTGCTCCGTGTTTGGCGTCAGCGGCGATTCCGAGCAGTCCCACCGGGAGTTTATCGCCGCGAACGGGCTGCATTACCCACTGCTCTCCGATCCGGGCGACCAGGTACGGAACCGATTCGGCGCCCAAGATTTCGGCGGCTTGTTGCCGGGCCGGGTCACATTCGTTATTCAGCCGGACGCCCGCATTCAAATGGTCTATTCCTCGCAAACCGGAATTAGCGACCATATCCAAAAAACGCTGCAAGCACTCGGCTTGCAAGGCAATCCCTTTGCCCAGGCATCAGGCGGGGCGGCAAAACCGGCCTAAAGAATTCTGTCTTCCGTAGCGCCGTCAAACAACAGCGCCTTGCCGATTTCGATTTTCACTTTCAAGGGTTGCGCTTCCGGCGCCGATATGTCCGACGCCCAACGCGCCACCACGGACTGGCCGCAGAAGGGGAAGTAAATCATCTGCTCGCTGCCCAGCATCTCCACCCGATCGGGCGTCACCTCAAACACAGGACCATGTTCTGGGGCGCTTTCCGGCAAGACATGCTCCGGCCGAAAACCCAGCACCACCGCCCGCCCGTTCAATTCGGAGGTTTTAGCCTTCACGCTGTCCGGCACCGGCAATACGGAGCCATCGCCCAGTTTGACGCCGCCGTCTTCCAGTACGCCGGTCAAAAAGTTCATTTGCCCCACAAAACCGGCCACAAACATGTTGGCAGGCTCATGGTACACCCGCAGCGGGGTATCCACCTGCTGAATTTTGCCCTTGTTCAGGATGACGATGCGATCGCCCATGGTCATGGCCTCTACCTGATCATGGGTCACGTAAATGGTCGTGGCGTTCAGCCGCTTGTGCAGGTTGGCGATTTCGGTGCGCATTTGCACCCGCAGCTTGGCATCCAGGTTAGAAAGCGGCTCATCCATCAGGAATACTTTCGGGTTCCGCACAATGGCCCGTCCCAAAGCCACCCGTTGACGCTGCCCACCAGATAATTGCTTGGGTTTGCGCTGGAGCAGATGCTCCAAATCCAGAATGCGGGCGGCTTCTTTTACTTTGGCGTCAATCTCGGCCTTGGGCGTGTTCCGCATTTTGAGGCCAAAGGCCATGTTCTCGTACACGCTCATATGCGGATACAACGCGTAGTTCTGGAACACCATGGCAATATCGCGATCCTTGGGCGGCACCTGGTTCACCACCCGGTCTTCAATTCGTATGGTGCCGTCGCTAATGGTTTCCAGCCCGGCAATCATGCGCAGGATGGTGGACTTTCCGCACCCGCTGGGGCCGACCATCACCACGAATTCCTGGTTCTGCACGGCCAAAGAGATGTCCTGAATGACCTGCGTCTTCTCGTAGGACTTGAATACGTTTTCCAAAACCACTTCTGCCATAGTTTTTATTATCCGTGTATCTTAAGATTGTGACAAATGGGAATCGTTTCAGTTGGGGTTCGTTCCCGCCTCAGCCCCTGCATCAGGTTATTATAGCGGATTATGTACCATCAACTCGCGCATTTATACGATTGGCCCGGCTCCCTGGATTTCTCGGAGAAAATCCTGACCCGCGATCTGGCCGTTTTTAAAGACTTGAACCTCCAGCCGCCCGCCAGAATTCTGGATCTGGCCTGCGGAACCGGCACCCTGTCCCTGGCTTTGGCCCAAAAAGGATATGAGGTGATTGGCGTTGATATTTCCGCCGAAATGCTGACCCAGGCCAAAGCCAAGCAACAGGAGCGAGAAGCAGCAGGCCAGCCCCTCAAGATTCGATGGATTGAAGATGACATGCGCTATTTTCTGCTAGAGGAGCCGGTGGATACAGTGGTGTGCCACTACGACAGCCTGAATCACCTTTCCAACGAAACCGAGTTGCGGGGTGCCTTTGTGCAGGTTTCCCAAGCACTCAAGTCCGGCGGCAGCTTTCTGTTTGACCTGAATACGCTGGAAAATTACCAGACCTTCTGGCAGGGGAAAGACACCTACGAAGGGCCGAATTACCGCCTGAAAACGGAATCCAGCTTCAACGAAGACCTGAACAAGGCCGAGGTGCAGTTCAAGGTGGAGGAATACAACGACGAAGGCGAGCTTGACTTTTACAGCGAGCAGGTGTTTGAGCATTACTTCAACGAAACCGCCGTTGAAAAGTACCTGATGGCCGCCGATTTTTACGACATCCAATGGGTTCCCTTCAACCCGGTGGATGAAATCCCCGCCGAATTCCCCCTCAAAACCTTCTGGCGCTGCAAACGCCGTTAAGCAGTCAGGGATTAGAGGGAGCGAACCAGTTCCAGCACGGCGATTTCGGGGTTGGTGTTAAAGCGGAACCGGGGGAAGCCCAGCTTCTGCTTTTTCAGGTAAAACGCCGCCGAACCCACGCCACTCGTTACATGTAATTGACAGCCGTTTTTCTCAAACAGGCCGTAGCGGTACTTCATGCGGAAAACCTTTCGGTAAATCGGCCCCAACACCGGAATATACACATGCCCGGCATGCGTATGCCCGGCAATTACCAGATCCACCCTGCCATGGCCGGTCAGCGCGACCGGATCAAACAACAACGGGTTGTGGGCCAGCAGAATGGTCACATCCGTTTCAGTCGGGATACCAGCCAACGCCTGAGGAATATCCGGCTGCACGTACCAGAGGTCATCCAGCCCGGCAAACCAGAGCTTTTGCCCGTTCCGTTCCACACAGCGGTTGGCATTTTTCAGCAACTGAAAACCGACCTTTTCCAGCATGGCGGCAATATTTCCACCACGCGCGCCATCGTTATAATCATGGTTTCCCAAAATACCCAATTTGGCATGCACGGGTTGCAAGCGGGCTAAAAATTCACCGGCAGTATCTACAAAATCAGGGCCGTAATGCACCACATCTCCGGTCATCACAATCACATCCGGGCGCAAGCAGTTCACTTGGTCGGCTACCCGGTCGTAATAGGCAGGATCAGTGTACTCGTAAAAATGCAAATCGGAAATTTGCGCCAGCCGAAAGCGTTCCAGTCCCTCCGGCAGGCGGGGAATGGTAATTTTCCGTTCGGTAACGCGCAAATCGTTATGAGAGAGCAGAGGCATGGCCTTATTTTAGCAGGCATGAACCCAAAACCGGATCACGGACTCGCCTTTTAACCGATCCCGAAGCTCTTGAGGGTGGAAATCACAATCGGCCCCATCAGGATGATAAACAGCGGCGGAAAAATAAACAGCACCAACGGAAAGGTCATCTTGATGCTGGCCTTGGATGCCAGCTCCTCGGCGCGCTGGCGACGCTTGGTTCGCAAGTCATCGGCATAAACGCGCAGGGTATCAGCCACGCTGGTTCCCATTTTATCGGCCTGCACAATCATGGCGCACAACGATCGCAATTCATCCACCCCGGCCCGGCTGCCCATGTTCTGAAAGGCGTCAATTCTGGAAATACCGGCGTTTAATTCCTTGTTCAGGCGCTTGAACTCATGCGAAATTTCCGGAGCCATTCTCTCGGTTTCTTCCGCCACGCGCTGAATGGTGGAATCCAGCCCCAGGCCCGCTTCCACGCAAACCACCATTAAGTCCAGCGTATCCGGCATGGTGTAGCGAATTTCGGTTTTACGTTTTACGGCCTTTTGCTTGAGCAGGAACTGGGGAATCATAGTGCCGCCCATAAAGCCGCCCAGCAAGGCGAACAAACAGTAGGAAATCATCCCAAACGTACACACAAAGGTCACTACGAACGCGACCGCGCCCAGCACAATGCCTACGGCGGCCCGCTGGGTCATAAAACGAGAAACCTGCTCCTCGGTATCCAGCAGGCCCGCTTCGGTCAGCATGCTTTTGACCTCTTTCTGGTATTTCAGGTTTTGGCCGTACAGCTTTTGGGATACCGGCTCAGCAAAGGTCAGCAACGCCTCATGCAAATCGTCGAACGCGCCTGCTTTGCGCTTGGCCCCTTCAAAGGTGCCTTTTTCCTTGAACATACGCAAGCGATCGTGTACGGGCGATTCTTCGTAGTTCAGCATGGAAATAATGACAGCCAGCGCGCCAAAAATGGCGATAATAAGCAGCACCCCACCCACCACCAGCAGGATGATATGGTTTGTTTCCAACAAATTGGCAGACGTCGGTTCAGCCATGCTTTACACCCGAATATCAATAATCTTCTTCATCACAAAAAAGCCGATGGCTTGCAGAAAAACCACCGCAACCAGGGCCAGATGGCCCAATTCCGTTTCGTACAGGGGTTTGACATACCCGTACATAAAAATGGATAAAAACGTCAAAATCATGGCCGGGGCGCCACCCAGCACATAGCCGGTCAGGCGGGACTGCCCGGTTAGCGCGGCAATCTGGCCCTTCAGCTTGAAGCGCTCCCGAATGGTATAGCCCAGGTTTTCCAGCACTTCCGCAAGATTGCCGCCCGCTTCCCGTTGAATGGTAACGGCGGTGGCGAACATCCGCACATCGGGCAGGGTGTCCAGCTTGCTCACCAGGCGGCTCAAGGCTTCCCGCACCGGGATGCCCAGGTTGATATCCCGCACCATGCTGGAAAACTCGGTGGAAATGGGATCGGGCATTTCGGTGGAAACCACCGTTAACGCCGACTGAAACGAATGTCCGGCCCGCAGGGCGCTGGTAATCATGCCCAAGGCATCGGGCAACATGGCGATAAATTTACCGTACCGTTGCGAACGCCGAAACAACAGATAACCATACGCCCCGAGTGCAACCACCGGCCCCAGCATGGAAAGTACCGGGAAACCGATTAAAATGCCCAAAATCCCCATGATCGCCATGGGAAACACCATATTATTGATGAAAAACTTGTCTGCGGGCGTTTTAATGCCTGCCTGCTGCAAGCGCAGCTTGACAGTCAGGAAAAACGGGAATCCCTCCAGCTTCCGGCCCAGCTCCTCGTTTTTATAATCGGCCTCTTTATACAGCCTGGACATCCGGCGCAGCTTTTCGCTTTCCTGCAAGGATATCTCATCCGCCTGGCGATGTTTAAGGCCCATTAAACGTTGTTGAAGCAAGGAAGGCTCCGGGTTGCTGTAACGTTGAAAGAAAAACAGGGCGACCCCAATCGCCAGCGCCGACAACAGCACCGCAACACCAAGCAAAATCAGGGAAACCATCGAGTTCATGGGAATCAGCCTTTACTGGGGCAAAAGTCAGGTCGCAGGGGGTGGCCCGGGTTCATCCTTGTCAAAAATATCGTTGGGCAACTCAATGCCCTTGGCCTTGCAAATTTCCGCAAAGCGCGGACGAACACCGGTGGACACATGCTTGCCGATTACCCGGCCATTGTCATCCAGACCGTACTGCTCAAAGCGGAAAATTTCCTGCATGGTTACAATATCGCCTTCCATGCCGGTAATTTCGGAAATGGCGGTGGTTTTCCGCTGCCCGTCCATCAAACGGCTTACCTGCACAATTAAGTTAACAGCAGACGCGATTTGCTGGCGAATGGTTTTTTCCGGCAGCGGGTTATCGTTCATCATACACATGGTCACAATACGGGAAATGGCGTCGCGCGGGGTGTTGGAGTGCAACGTAGTCAGCGAGCCGTCGTGGCCGGTGTTCATGGCCTGCAACATTTCCAGGGTTTCCGGGCCACGGCACTCACCCACCACAATGCGGTCGGGCCGCATCCGCAGGGAGTTAATCAACAACTGGCGGGCGGTAATCTGGCCTTCCCCCTCAATGTTGGGCGGACGGGTTTCCAGGCGAACCACATGTTCTTGCTTTAACTGCAATTCCGCCGAATCTTCAATGGTAATAATCCGCTCATCCGGCGCAATCAGGGCCGAAAGCGAGTTAAGCATGGTGGTTTTACCGGAACCGGTACCACCGGAAATAATAATATTCAGATGGCACCTGACCGCCGCTTCCAGGGTCTTCGCCATGGCCGGGGTCATGGAACCCCAACCTAAAAGTTTTTCCAGGGTTCCCGCATCGGCCTTGAACTTACGGATGGAGACCGACGCCCCATCCAGCGCCAGCGGGGGAATAATGGCGTTGAAACGGGAGCCGTCTTTTAAGCGCGCATCCACCATGGGTGTTTTTTCATCCACCCGGCGGCCCACGGCGGATACAATCCGCTCGATAATATGCATCAGGTGGGCGTTGTCTTTAAAGGTTACATTGGTTTTTTGCAGTTTGCCGTTGCGTTCAATATAAACATTCTTGGGGCCGTTCACCATAATCTCGGAAATGATCGGATCCCGCAAAAGGGGTTCCAGTGGCCCCAGGCCGACCACTTCCTCCACCAGTTCCTGAACCAGCATATTCCGCTCCGAAGTACCCATCGGAAGTTTTTCGGTATTCAGGAATTTTTCAAGGAACTGATGCGCGGCCAGCGTCACTTCTTCCTTGCTGATTTCCTCGTTGGGGGAGAGGTTCAGGTTTTCAACCAGCAGATTGTGAACCCTGGTTTTCACCTCCTCAAAACGATCACCCTTTTTGGGCTGAGCGACCTGATGCACATCGGTTTTGCCAACCGGGTTCACCTGAACCGATGCCCCAGGGTTCGGCGCGCCATTACCGCCAACCTGCGGCGCGGTGGAAGACGGCATATTCGGCGCGGGAGTTTGCACATTGGGCGGCAAACCGGGCATCGGGTTTCCCGAAGCCGCGCCCGCCTTGTTTAAACGATCCCTTAACGACATAGCCGAATCCTGTTCCTTTTTAGTTCACGTTGGTCTAGCGCTTACCGAACAAACCGCCCAGAATGCTTTTGGACTCCTTGCCCTTGGATGGCATGGCCGCCACATGGCCGCCGCCTAAGGCACTGGGCAAAACGCCGCTAATTTTGTGGGCCAGTTCCAAAAAGTTTTTTTCCACCGGTTTGCTGTTTTCTACCATGGAAATGGGAATACCCCGGTTAATGGCCGTCATCACCACGTTATAGCTATTCGGGATTTTCCAGAACACCGGATGCTCCAGCGTTTCTTCCACGTCCTCAACCGTAATTTCCTCGCCCGGCATATAGCGGTTTACCACCAGCTTGATTTTCTGCGGGTCGTAACCCAGCCGGTCAAACAGGTTTAACAACCGCTGGCTACTGCGAATACTGGGCAGGTTCACCATGGAGACCAGCAGGATATGATCGGCCAAATCCAGCGCGGACAAGGTCTTGGAATCGAAGGACGTGGTGGTGTCAATTACCACGTATTCAAACGTGGCCCTTAACACGGTCAGCACCGCGTTAATCTGGTCGGCGGTCAATTCCTCGGCGTCTTCCACATGCAGCGGATCGGCCATGACGTACACCGTACCGTTCTTACAACTGTATTGGGCCAACGAGCCTTCCAGATAGGCGGCGTCTACCCGGCCAATGTTGCGGGCAATGTCCACAATGGTCTGCTTGGGTTCCACATCCAAAAATGTGGTGATATCGCCCAATTGCAGGTTCAAATCGACCAAAGCCACCGGGCTGCCGACGGTTTCTGAGAGGGCCAGCGCCAGGTTCACCGCAATGGTGGTTTTGCCCAAGCCACCCTTGTTACTGAATACCGTCACAATGCGGCCCGTGCGATCGCCCACCCCGGCATCCGAAACCAACGCCAGTCGGTGCTTTTCAAAAACGGCCCTGATATCGTCCGGGGTGAAGGGGCGTTGCAAAAAATCGCGGATGCCAGCTTCCATGCAGGCTTTAATGGTATCCAGGCTCATTTCATGGCCGGAAACCACCATGAGGACTTCCTTAAAATACGAGGAAACCCGCTTGGCCATTTCCAGGGTTTTGGAAGGATCTTCCCGCAGATCCATAAACACCATTTTGGGACGGTTCTGGCGGATTAATTCGTAGCCGTACACCAGACTATCGGTTTCCGCCAGGATTTCCAGACCGCTAACGCCCTCAAACACGCTGCGAATCATGGCCCGAACGCCAGGATCCTCATCTATAATCAAAACTGTGAGATTTTCAGACATAACTCACTCTCAATTGCTTAAGGGACATTGCCAAGAATTCTGCCGTAATCGGAAGATTTAACGATATGGGGGGTAATCACCACTACCAGCTCGCGATCCGTTTTGGCCATGCTGCCGTTTTTGAACATATTGCCCAGCACCGGCACACTCCCGATAAACGGCACCTTGGTAAAGGTATTTTGTTCTTCGCGGCTCAGGATGCCGGAAATCATCAGGGTTTCCCCGTCCATCAACTCCACGGTGGTGTTGGTGGAACGTTTGAGAATACCGCAGACCGGGGCCGCCTGGGTTTGAACGCAATTGGAGGAATCCAGGTTGCTCACTTCCGGTTGCACGGTCATTTCAATACGCCCAGAACTGGGGGCAATCCAGGGGGTAAAATTCAGTTTTACGCCAAATTCCTTGAACTGCACGATGGGGCTGCCGTTTTGATCCACGGAACCCACAAAGGGGAATTCGCCACCGGCCAGAAAGCTGGCGGTGCGCCCGTGGGTGCAAACCAGCGTAGGATTGGCCAGGGTGTTAATTTTGCCGTTGGTTTCCAGCATGTCGAACAACACGCTTAGGTTATCGCTGAATTTGAAGGTGCCGGTCATACCGCCCACGTTATTCGCGCTTTGCAGCACCGCAAGCGGCCTTGCCGGAGCAAAGCCCGCCGTGGCCCGGCCAGAAACCGTACCGCCTTGCCCGCTCAACCGATCCACCACGGATTTGAGGATCCCGCTATCCACCGGGTTGGCCAGACGGGTTAGGGTCAGGCTGCCGCTGTTCTGGCTGAACGAGGTTTTCAGCGCGCGGCTTACGCTGCGGTTGGCTTCCGCAATGCGCACTTCCAACATGACCTGGGGCACCGGCGTGTCAGTCAAGTCAATAAACTTGTCATCCCTGAAACCATAGGCGGCGGCGGTTTTACGGATTTCGTCCAGAATCACCGAGCTGGACACCTGCCCGCTCAGAATAAACGAATCATCCGTTACCCGCGCATGGATTTTTTCGCTGGGCGCAATGGCGTCCACCGCATCCATCAGCTCGCTGGTATCGTTTTGCACGTACAGGTCAAAAATGCCTTCCTGGCCGTTCTCATCCCACACAATCAGACTAGTGACGCCGCGTAATTTGCCGTTAATCATGATTTGATCCGGGGAAAGTGGAATTAAATCCGCCACGGTGGGTTCCGCAATGGAAAGCCGCATGATGGGCTGGGCGAATTTCACAATCTGGGAGCGGCCACGGGTGACATGAATACTGGTGACGCTGCCCTGCAACGCCTTGCTTTTCGCGGGAGCGCCGTCATCCGATGCGGCTTTGCCGAGCCTGGCGCTTTCATCCAATTGCTGCAAGGTGTAAGCCGCATCCGAATTGCTTGCGGCGGCAACGGGTGTTTTAGCATTTTTACCGATTTGATTCTGGGCCGCTTTCAAAATCATATTGTCCAACAAATTATCTGGCATTTTGACCAGGGGCTTTAACGCGGGCTTTAAATCCGCCTGGGCCGCCTTTTGTGTTTTAGGCGCCTGGCTTTCCGCCCAGCTTTCCCCGCCCTGCATCAGGGTGATCGGCAATACCTGAGCCGCCAGGGCGATCATCAAGGCGATCGGCGTCAGCCTCTTTCCATGTCTCCCACTCACTGGTTTCATCCTTTTACTTCCTTGCCTCTCACTACTGCTGGAAATCCATGGTTTCCGAGCCGGTACCCCGGTAAATCTGCATGCTGAACCGGGAAGAACCGGCAGGAGATCCCGCAGAGGGTGCGGGCAAGTTCATGGCGTCCGGGGAATAATTCACGTTGTGGAAGCCGTCGCCGCCGCCAATTGGCATCCGGGGCTTGGACGGCACATGCTTGCTCAGCGCGTCCGGGTCGACGCCGGTCATCAGGCTGGTAATATCCGCGCCGGTCATTTTGTTCTTGCGTTTGTCGCTAAAGCTACGCAGGGTCAAATGGAAAGCGCCCACCGTGTTCGCCAGGGTCAGCAGTTCCGCCTGCCGGGGCGTTACCACCAAAGTAACCGGAAGCCCGGAGCCGGACGCCGGTTTGCTCGCGCCATTCACGTTAGCGCCAGCGTTGCCGCCGCCGGTTGAGGAGCCTTCGCCCACGGTAATGACTGGAATATCCTGCAACAGGGTGCGGGTTACGCTGCCTTCGTTTTTAGCGACCGTTGTCAACACATCCACGTGGGAACCGGGAATCAAGGAGCCGTTCAGCCCGCCAATGGCATCCACCTGAATGGTAATGGCCCGCATGCCGTCTTGCACATTAATAAAGCCGCCAGCATCCAGCAGTCTGCCCATTTCAATCGGTTCACCTTTCATAATGGGCAACTTCACCATTTTGCCAACCGCTTGCGATAACATGCTCAAGGTGCCTGCCATGGGCCGATCGGGCGTTTGCACCAGTGTTACCATGTCTTGCGTAATGGGCTGACCGGGGGTAAGATCCGTCACAGCCTGCACCACTTTAAAGGTTTTGGGCGTACTTTGCATCCGCAGTTGCTCATCCTGCAAGCGTTTTTTTTCGGCTTCCAGTTTTTCTTTTTCGGCCAGCAGTTCTTTTTGCTTGCTTTCCGCGCTGCCGGTCACGTTGGTAATAATGCCGAAGCCCACCACCAGGGCGCCAACCCCTAAAATAATGGCCACCACCAGGGCCTGTCTCTTATACAC
>CABHPA010000118.1 GCA_902168245.1 Candidatus Melainabacteria bacterium | reverse complement strand
TCCTTGTCGGCTCTTGGCTAAAGAGTATGAGAAAACCATTTCAAGTAGTCAGAGCGATATTTACATTGCTTTGATCCGGCTTATGCTCAAACGATTCGCCCCTGTTTAAACTTTTCAGACGGCCTCTAAGACCACTCCCCAGTGGTTTAGCTTATTCTCCCTGGAAGGGAATAACTTGATGCTCCATGAAGGGTTGACTCCGTATTAAGGTACAGGGTTTATAGTACCGGTATGGAGGAAATTCCGATGAGCCCACTGAAATCTGGCGATCTGGCCCAACAGGCCAAAGTCAACCCCGAAACCCTGCGCTATTATGAACGAGAAGGGTTGCTTCCGGAACCGGTACGCACCGAATCCGGCTATCGGCTGTATGCCGATGCGGATGTCAAGCGCGTTCGGTTCATCAAACGGGCTCAAGAGCTTGGCTTTTCGCTCAAAGAAGTGAAAGAACTGCTGGCCTTGAAGGTAGATGCCAATCAGTCAGCAAGTCAAGTGAAACGCCTGGCTGAGCAGAAATTAGCCGACATTGAGGCCAAGATCCAAAGCCTGCAAGCAATGAAAAACACATTAAATAAACTAGCTGAGGCATGTTCTGGTAAAGGCAGTGTCAACCACTGCCCCATCCTGAACTGTTTGGACAAATAAATCCCATGGAAAGGAGGTGAAACACAATGAGTCATTGGCTGACCTTGCTGATGAGCGGAATACCGCTTGCAGCATCTAAAACCGAGCAGTGCAAATGCGACCCGTGCACGTGTGAACCCTGCGAATGCGGTCCTAACTGCTGCCAATAGGAAACCAAACGAGGCTCCCAGCTATAGATGGGGGCCTCATTCATTAGTTAGTTGTAGCGGCTTGAAAACAACAAGGGTCTGAATGTCGTTGAAAACTGGAATAGCGCCAATAGCTTCATTTTCTTTGGTAAGAACGGTGAGGTGTCCAGTAACCGCCTGGAGGATCAGGAATTGTCAGTCTTGTCCCTGCATCTGCTCCAGCTTTGCCTGGTATACGTCAATACCTTGATGATTCAGCGGGTGCTTGCGGAACCAACCTGGATGCAAAAGATGGAAACGGTAGACTTCAGGGCCAACACCCCTGATATATTCCCATATCAACCCATACAGACGGTTTTAGCTAGATATGGAGACGCGGTTGCTGATTGAAGACCAGGCTGCATAAAGTTCGCCTTCCGCCTAAAAAAGCGAATTGAGTTCGTGTTTTATGAAAGTCAGACAGATGCTTCCAACAGGGGCTTACCCCGGATTGGATGGGATGAAGGGCTGTGGTAAACTGCTTTCAACAGAAAGCGAACTCTGTTCGTAAATTTGACCCAAAGGCGAACTCATGGCTTACCAATACGTCCGGGAACCGCTCAAATCCGATGAGGCTGATAAGCTAGCGCATGTTTGCCTGGATACCAAGGAAAAGCTAGTGGTCTGGACCTTGCTGGATACTGGACTACGGGTGTCTGAACTGTGTAGCCTAATGCCGGAGAATATTCTCTGGCAGCAGCGGGCCATTCGGGTGTAAACGGCATACTAAAAGTGAGCCATTTTTGAGAAAAGTGGCAAACATATTTTGAGCCACCTCTTTGGGTTAGGTTTTGCCTATAGCAGAGCTGAGCCAAGAGAGGATAGAACACGGGTGAAAAGCGTGTATGAACAGGAGGCGGTGCGCAAAGCACACCTGGTAGATGGAAAGAGCCAGCGTGAAATAGCGCGAGAGTTGGGATATTCGCGCAATACGGTCAGTCGGTTACTGAAAACCAAAGCAGGCGAGAACCGTCGTTACCAGTTAAAGAAGGCTAAACCTAAGCCCACTTTAGGCGAGCGAGTATGAAGCCTGGATTGCAGGCATTCTGGCGCAGGATGAATTGGCTCCTCGAAAACAGCGACATACGGCACGCCGGCTTTACGAACGCTTAAAGACAGAACTGGGCTATACCGGCAGTGAACGAAGCGTTCGTGGGTTGGTCGCCCAATTGAAACAGAAGCAGCCTGAAGTGTTTCTGCCATTAAGTTTTCAGCTTGGTGAGATGGCACAAGTGGACTGGGCCGAGGTCACCGTAAATCTGAGTGGCCAAAACCGAAAGGTATACCTGTTCTGTTTGGTCTTGAATTATTCAGGAGCCTGTTATTACTGGCACTAATGATGTGTTTAGCACAACCAGTCATGGCAGCTAAACCAGTTAAAGTCAACAAGACCTCTTCCACCACGAGTATTACACCTAGTGCCACACTGGACAAAACATTCCAGTCGATTTGGGGGAGTGTCTGGTTTGCCCCTATTCCCAGCGGGACTAGCTATCAACCATTTAGGGTCAGCAGTGATTCTGCTACCGGTTTTCAGGCGGCTTATTTTCGACTGGATGTCAATTACCAAGTCCCGGTGGATTATTCCATGCCGGTGATTGATATTTACGTGCCTGGGAGTTGGAGCGATCGGGACTCTGGTAAAGTCTGGCAAGCCCGTACCAATTTCCCCACCGATTTTGTCCTGCCAGATGCGACATCGACTGATATGCCCAATAATCCCACCATTATTTATAATGCTGGCAACAGCTCGGCCCTGCTACTCAACGCCGCCACCCGGCCGGTAAGTGGAGGTCCTCTCTGGGGATACATCTCCAGTACCCCTTGCACCCATGGGGATTCGGGCCTGACGGGAGGATATGTATCGCTGACAGAACTGAATAATGCCAGCATTCCGCATGCCATCGGCATTAATGTGTGGGGTAAAAGGTACCTGAGTCAATATGGCAGCGGGTTTGTCTTTCCTGCCGATCGGGCTGATAGCGGCTACAGCGATCCGAATTCGCCAGATTATTACGGCGGTAATACTCCCAGCCTCAGAATGGGTAGTCGTCTGGCCATTCCGCCTGGGATGCCCTTTATCTTCAGTCCACATCCGATGCGCAATCTGTTTTGGCCCACAACGGCAATCGGAAATTTTCAAGCTGTTTGCAGCGCTGCAAATTGTCCAGTAGGCCTAAAGTCCCTCAACCCTGACTGTCATACCACCAATCGATCGCCTGTCTATGGGTCGCTTGGTCATCTCACAAAACAGCGCCTTTTGCATGTTTTTCATGAAAATGAAAACATTTAAAATCACCCTATTGCAAATATTTCTCATTAAGAGTAGATTACTTGAGAATTATTATCATTTACCTCGCTTGCCTTGTCATCGCGGCTTCTTAATCTTTTGATGTGAGTTTTTCGCATGTCTACTACTATTTCTTCCTCTCCCCAATCCCAACACCCTGGCACAAACCGCTATTCGCAGCATGCTCAATGGCCAAAGCAGCCAATATCCAACCCATTCTCAGGGCCAGCCGCCGGACATGATTTTAAAACAGTCCCAAATCTGTCTTTCTTTGATGACAATAAACCTTCCTGTCCTAAGAAGACCTTTGGTGATTATCTGGCAACCACCAGTATGTCGTTGCACATGGGCTCTAACCTGCTCTTGTTCTTCTCCCCCTGGATTGCGTTAGGTGCTGCCCGATGGTCAAAACCACTTCAAAAGTACCTTGCGAGCACGTCTTTATTGCCCCAATCCATTTCCACTGCCGGGAGAGAGCGCTTTATAAGCCTCTTGCAGGATAAAAAAAGGTTGGGAGAGTTCATCCAGTCCAAGGGCGTCAGCTTTGCTAAGCTCTTGCAGCTTAATACCGGCTGGCAGGTGGGTATTTTCACCCAGCAGCCCTCCAAATCCCTGTCATCCATTATTTCTGTGATTGCCATGAGTGCCAACATGTTTAAATATCGGCAAATCTTGGATTGTACCGATAACCTGGCCAGCTTTTTATGGTTTGCCGGGGAAAGCAACGATATTAAAAACAATGTGGATCCTGCCCATCGTCGGGAATGGAACCTGAAGCGATTCTTGCATCCCTTTGAAAAACAGGCCGATGGCTCTGGTTCTGCAATCACCAGCGCTATCAGATTCATTTCCAAGGATTGTACGTATGCTATGTCCCCGAAGCCCTGGCAGGAATTCTACCAGGCGCTTAAAAACTACAGGCAAACCGACTGGAAAAGCCCGAAAGCGTTCCAAACCGCTGTTGGCGCCCAACTTAACCTATTTGCTTTCGCAGGCTTGTTTGGATCCTATCTGTTAACCAACCATGGCAAGCGGCTTATGGTAGAAAACACGGCCAAAGCACTCTCTTCGGTCTTGGCCAATTGCAGCAAATATCTGGTGGCCGCCTCCGCCATTGCCTATGTGCCGGTTCTAGTCCGTGCGCTACCCAGTTGGCAGGACAAGGAAAACTTAATGACCATTCTGGGGGTACCTCTCTCAGTAACCTATCAGGTGCTTCAAGCATCCCCCATCAAGTTGGATACCCGCAAAGGGCTGTTTGTGATTGGCTCGCCCATGGTCAACGAGGGGAAACGCCTAAACGGGAAACGCTACCGCTCTCAAGTGGATTACCTGAAGTTCTTATATGCCCAAGCTATCAACAATCCTCGGTTAACCGCTCAAGACGTACTGCAATTCCTGCAAACACACCCGAAAGAAGTCGAGTCGATGACCCAATATATGGGCAAAAACCGAGTGGATTACATTATGGGCAAGCTCAGAATCGCGACTCAGCAACAAAATCAAAAGCATACCAGCCTAGCGGACTTTCTGCTTCCCATGATGCACGAAGGCGCATCCTAGGCATCATCACCCAGTGTTCATTATCGTGTCATCTCAATAAGGAAAAACCATCATGATCCAAGCGCTTTCCCCCTCTACGGCATTACGTGTCCCTGTCCGTCCGATACGTCCCCAAAACACACAGCCCTTACAATTTGGTAGAAAACCGATTTGGGACATGCAGAAGCACTACCGCGGATTGGAACTGGACTTCAACGATATTTTTGAGAAGGCGAAAAAAGAGCCTGTCACGGAAGAAAAACCCGCCCCGCCCTGGATTAAAGAAATGGAGCAACTGGCCAGCAACCGGCACCGTTGGGAGAAATCCATTTTTGATTTTGTGGTTGAACAGCCTAAGCATCGGCAGCAACTCGAATATCTGCAACAACAATATAATGACTACAGCCTGTTTCAGGAAAAAAATCCCCCTAAGGTGCCCCTGGCGTTATCTAAAACCCAAAAAATCAATGACTATAGTCAGGCAACCGGTACATTTTCAGACTTTGAAGCCAGAGTCAGCGGCATGCAGCCAGATTCCAAAGCGGTTTTCATTGGCAGCGGGCCACAACCCAACACGGTTATCACGTATGCCAAACATGCCGGTAAGGTTACAGGGGTGGATATTGATCCCGGCGCTGTTGAAAAGGCAAAGGAAGTCACTTCCAAGCATTCGCTTGCGGATAAGATGGAATTTGTGTATCAGGACGGCCAGGATTTTGATTACCACCCCTTTAGCCATGTGACGATTGCCTCCATGGTTCCGAATACCCAAAAGCTGGCTATTATGCAGCGTATCAGCGAAACGGCGCAACCTGGCACCAAAGTGGTCATCCGCAGTACCGGGGGCCTAAAACAAGCCATGTATGCACCCTTTACGGCATCTACAGAAGACTTGAAAGGCTTTAATAAAGTGGCTACCATAAACGGACCAGATCATGTGATCAACCGTGCTGAAGTCTTTGTCACCAAAGACAAAGAGAAACCGTCTCTCTCGTTACTGGCCTAAGGTGCTACAGAATAAACAGGCCGAGGTTCAGAGCGATTGAACCTCGGCTTTGAATAGGTCTAGAGCAAAATTAAAGAACTATTCAATTGGTAAATGGTTTTCTTTTCTTGAGGCAAAATAACGGACGCTCTCGTTTTAAAGAGTATGAAATCTGTTTATGCAATATTGCTCCTGCAATCAGGATGCTATCATCGAATCTGACCAAGGCGGCTTTTTTCATGCTCCTCGCCCCACCCTATCGAACGTCCTATCGGCTTTCACCATTGGCATTCAGGGATTCCAGCTTACCGGTTTCCCCGGCCTGGGTGCAACCGCCGCAGGGCCAACGCCCTGATCAATACATTGCCGCTAACCTTTCAATTCCCGCAGACCCAGCGCTCTATTTCCCCGCCAGGCAGACTTTTGCCAATTGCTTTGACCCACTGACCCAGCCCGTACAAGGGGCTCATTCCATAACCACGCCGTTAAAGGCAGGCGATATCGCCCCCGACTTCACGCTCAACAACCAGGACAACCAACCCGTACAGCTTTACCAGGAACTAAAAAAAGGCCGCCCCGTGGTGCTTTTCTTTTACCCCAAGGATAAATCCCGTTACTGCACCCGACAAGCCCAGGAGTTTGAGCGGGCTTATCCCACGCTCAAGAACGTTTGCTCCGTGTTCGGCGTCAGCGGCGATTCCGAGCAATCCCACCGGGAGTTTATCGCCGCAAACCGGCTGCATTACCCGCTGCTCTCTGATCCGGGCGACCAGGTACGGAACCAGTTCGGGGCGCAAGATTTCGGCGGTTGGTTGCCGGGCCGGGTTACGTTCGTCATTCAACCGGACGCCCGCATTCAAATGGTTTATTCCTCGCAAACCGGCATTAGCGACCATATCCAAAAAACACTGCAAGCACTCGGCTTGCCAAGCAATCCCTTTGCCCCGGCATCAGGAGGGGCGGCAAAACCGGACTCAATGTAGGGCTTGTGCCTGAAACATTTAGGTTAAGCCAACTCTAACCAACTGGTGAATAGTTTTCTCTTCTTGGGTAAAAAATAATAAGCCTGTTATTTGGAGGGAGGAAACCGCTATGCCAACCGCAACCCAGGTGTGTGCCTGTCAAGCCTGTAAATGCGAGATAGAACCCAGTAAAGCAATTAAGCAAGACGGCCAGATATACTGTAGTGAAGCTTGTGCTCAGGGTCACCCAGATCAGCAAGGCTGTGGCCATTCAGATTGTCCTTGTTAACAACTCCATGCCCTACCTGTAGCGACTTGCAAACGAAAACGCTCAGGCCAGCAATCAACGCATTTTCCGGCCAGCATTAAATGCAACTGAAGGGGGTGCTGGGCCAGGATTAGTTGCGACTGAGCCAGCAATCTATTTAGCGGGCTTGCAAACAACGGAGCTAGGCCAGCATTGACTGCAAATGAAACATTTTTCGCTGTAATCCTTGCTATAACTATACCTACTTGGCCAAATCCCTCAGAAAGACGGCTGTGTCTCATACCAATTCCATTAAACAAGGGCATTTGGTAAGCTTTTCTAATTAAAGTTGGTTGGAGAGCGTCAGATGGCTGCTGAGCATGTCCAAGAGATTGAGCAGTTAGAATTATTGGGAAAACAGTTGAAG
>CABHPA010000117.1 GCA_902168245.1 Candidatus Melainabacteria bacterium | reverse complement strand
TACACCTCTCTATTCGTCGGCAGCGTCAGATGTGTATAAGAGACAGGGTTTTATAGGAGTATGTAGAGCAGAGACAGGTGTCTAAAGATGAAATTCTTACTGATATAGTTGGGTGTATTCCCCAATTTTCGCAATAATAGTTTATTTCACAGTTGGATTAACTGCATTTTAAAGATTTCAAATTTATGTACTTGCTGTCAAGGAGTCCTTCATCTTACAAGTTAAAAATGAGCTTAAAATTCAAGACCCAAATCCGCCTCAAGTTCCGCGAGGCCGATCCGGCCCAAATCATGTATTTTGCGAATGTTTTCAGCCTCGCTCATGACACATTTGAGGAGTTTATTGTCGCTGCCGGCTATCGCTATGAAGATTGGTTTAGCAAAACCGATCATATGATCCCCATTCGCCATGCCGAACGCGAGCATGGCGGCTCCAGCTATTGCTTTAAAAAGCTGATGAACCTAGCCTTTGACACCATGATCGCCTTTTCAGACAAGCCCTTGCGCCTCACCGTCAAGCTGGGCTTCGTCATTTCACTCTTGTCCTTTCTGTTTGCCCTGTACGTTATTTTCAGCGCCCTCACCGGCACACGCGCGCCTTTGGGCTGGACCAGCCTGATGGTCGCGGTCACGTTCTTTTCCGGATTGATTATCCTCATCATCGGCATTAACGGACTGTATATTTCCCGCATTTTCGATGAAGTGAAAGGCCGCCCGCTGTATATCATCAACCGTGTTTACGAACACGCGCCCGCAGCGGAACCCTCGCAATCGCACTCCTAAGCTTTCAACCCGCTGGTTGAATTGAATTTAGCGTTTTATCAACGAACGCCAGCCTTAAACGGCGGATATCCCGGCTTGCGGCCCCTGCTGGACATGGCCTTCGGGCGAGTTGTCCGTAAACAGTTTCTTCAGGGTGGCGAACAACCAGGTCAAGGCGCTGGTAGAGAGCATCAGCACAAAGGGAATAATTTGCACCGCGTAACGCTCATAGGCTTCCGCCAGCAAAAAGTAAAAAGACAACCAGGCCAACAGGTACAGACCCGTCAGCAGGAAGGTTTCCCGGCTGGTCAGCGCGTTTTTGCGCCGCAAATTGATAAATCCCAGCGGAGACAGGAGCAATAACACCTGCCAGATGACGTTGGACACGGTAGCAACACGAGTGACCAGCTTGCCCGGCACTTTTTGCAAGGCCGTGGAACCTTTTTGCGACCACCGCAAGCCGGTTTGGGAAGTCCACAAGGTTCTTTTCAGGCGAGGAAAGCCGTTCAGGATATATTTGGCCGGATCCGCCTTCACGATTTTCATGACTTCAGCGCCCAGCACATCGTAATAGCGAACTTCATCGCGGGGGTTGCCGGTCTTTTTGAACAGACGGGCGGCGGGTTCCACCTTGGCCCAGATTTCGGGCATCTGGTTGGCGGTGGTGTAGCCTCCCTGGTGCTTATAATTGACGGCGGAGACCATCCACAGGGCATCTCCCCAGAACAGGCGCGGACTGCCGCCCACCAGGTACTGATGATACACCCAGGAAGACAATAACAACCCGGTGGTCAGGGCCATCACCGCATAGCGAACCGCCCAGGCTTTTAAATGATCCCGACGGGTCAGCAGAAACAACACCGGCACCAGCACCAAAAACAGCAGGTTGGAAGAACGAATCAGGATAGTGCCGTACAGCATGGCGCCTACGCCCACCCAGTACCAGGCGGACTGTTTTCCTTTGCCGTCCGGTTTCCGTTCCAGGCTGTGCAATACCGCCCAGAACACCATGAACGAAAAGGCCACCGCCGGGATTTCAGTGGACATTAAGGCGGTATAGGTAATCAACTGCGGAAACAGCGCCGCCATGGCCGCAGCGATCAAAGCCGGGAGGCGTTTCCCCAGTAAGAGCCGGGTCAGCGCGAATACCTGCAACATGATTACGGCAGAGAGGAAGAGGTTCATACTCCACCCGGCCAGGTAGGACGGGCCGCCAAACAGCCAGAACGAGAAAGTTTGAAGAATAATGGTGCCGGGATGGCGGATGAGAACATTATAGGTAAAATCGCCATGGTAAAAATTCCGGGCGTACTGCCAGTACACTTCAAAATCGCTGCGGGGTTCCGGCTGGGTAAAGGCAATCCAGCCAACCCGCAAACCAAGCCCCAGCAGAATAATCCCGGCCAGCGCCCACCAGCGCCGCGACGAGTTTTGTTCTTCGCAATTCGCCCCGATATTTTTGACCAGCAGGACGGTAAACGCCAGGAATGCAACCACGGCCAGAAGCATCAGGATTTCTGTGGCGAAAATACTTCTGAATGCCTGCTGAATTGCTTCCATGCTCGTCAATTGCTCCAAAAACGGGGGAGGGAAACGCTAGCCCTTATCTTACTATGAACGTTCGGGCAAGGGAGCATCCCGACCGGCTCAGCCGTATCGTTCCTTAACATGCGGGGAACCCGACCGTTGACGCACAGGGAGGGGCGAACGATTTTCCAACCATTCGTCCTGCCAGGCGCTCGCCAGAAGGAGCCGCAATTTAGCCTGTGCTATACTCGCATGACGAGAGTTAAATATCGGTCGGCCCCATCCGGGTCAATTCATGGGGTCATTCCCGCCTCCTCTTTTATTTAAGCCTAATCATCGGCAATATTCTGTTGAGCCTTAACCCATTAACGTAGCAGTTGAGCGAACGGATTCCCAAACACGTGAGCACCAGCCTGATCTATCAAAACGCCCTCCTTTACGAAGCCCTGATGCTAGTTCTGTACGGCCCCGGCTATTTCGCCCGCTACCGGGAAATCGCCGACCTGATTCCAGAAGGCAGCACGGTGACGGATTTGTGCTGCGGCCCGGCCACGTTGTACCATCGCCATTTAAAAGCCAAAAACGTGCGCTATACGGGTCTGGATATCAACGCCCGCTTCACGGAGGATTTATCCGCCAAGGGCGGGCGGGGCATGCAATGGGATATGGCCCAGCACAAGCCGTTCCCCCCGGCGGATTATCTGGTGATGCAGGCCAGCCTGTATCACTTTCTGCCAGATCCCCGCCCCATCGTGGAGTATATGCTGGCCGCCGCTAACCGGCAGGTGATTATTGCGGAACCCGTGCGGAACCTGACGGATAGCCCCAATCCCCTGCTGGCCTGGATGGGCCGCACCTTTACCAACCCCGGCACCGGGGAACAGGCCCACCGGTTTAACGAATCGCTGCTGGATCGGTTGTTTGAGCCTTACGCCCATGCCGGTTACGTGGAAAGCTCCCGGCTGATTGCCGGTGGACGGGAAAAGTTGTACATCCTGCGTCCCTAAAGCCAACTTGTTAGCCGCACAGCTAGTAGCTGAACAGCCTATAGGGGCATCTCATCGGGCGTGGTAGAATCATGGTCGGGTAAAAGGAGGTCAAAAACCAATGTTTCACATTACCCAACCCATACAGGCCAGCCCCCTGCGCACCGGATCGGGCATCGGCGCCCGCCAGGCAGCCGCCGCGCATCAGGCGCAACCCGCCGCCAACCAGTTCGGGCTGACTACGGTTTCTTTCGGCAGACAGACGCCCACCACATCACCCATTACACCCAGACCCATCAAACCGGCCTCGGTCGGCACACGGCTGGATTATTACGCCTAAGCGCGCTTGAGCCATCAGGCTCGATTCCAGGCCCAATTCATTACGGCTTGGCTTATTAGGCTTGAACCTGGCCCCATTTTCCCGCCAGCCAGTTGGATACCGGCCAGTTCGGCACCGGCAAGCCCCATGCTTTGGCCGCCAGCAGCGACTTGGCGGCCACGGGTTTCGGACTGGCGCAGTGGTTGGCGAAGCAGAACGCCTGGGCAATGGCTTCCGTGCGGGACAAGTCGGTTTGGGTGCGCGCATGCTGGTTTTCCTGGTTGGCCACCGGATCGTTCTCCAGCGCGTAACTGGTATACATGGACACTTCCTTCAGGTTCAGGTCGGGGCGAGCCATAAACTGAAGCAGGTACTTGGTGTACAAGCCCTCGTTTCTATCCTGTAAGGCGGGCATTTTGGGCCGGGAGGCGTATTCAATCCAGGTGTTGGAAAGACCGGGGCCGGGTTCGGTTTCCCATTGTTTCAGGGCTACTTTGGCCGACTTGAAGGACGGGGTGTCCGTCAGCGGGGTTCGGCAAGCATCAAGGAAGATCATGTTGAAGTAACTGCCCGAATACTTGAGCTGCTTAAGCAGGTAATCGACGGAAACCGCGTTTTCCTCGAAATTGGCGTCCACGGAGCCGGTGAACTCGGTGGGAATCAGGTAATTATTGCCGTTAATGGAACCGCCATGGCCGGAGTAATAAGTCAGGGAGACCGCGTTGGGGTTCTGGCGCAACTGGTTAATGAATTCGGCCACCTTGGCCTTGGTTTGCGGGCCGGTCAGGTTAAAGCCGGTCAGCACCTCAAACCCCTGCGATTTCAACAGGCGGGCCATGGCCCCGGCATCGTGAACCGGGCCGCCGCTCAGATCGTTCTCGGTGCCTGCGTAATCGTCGTTGCCCAGCACCAGGGCAATCCTCGGCGGGCAGAACGGCAACCCCATCCGGTTGGCGGGGGCCGTCAGCTTTTGCAGGCGAATCACCATGGCCTTATCCTGCACCGCCAACTGATGCAAGCCCAGGTTGGAATATAATTCGCTCCGGTTCTCGTAAGCCGGGCTGCTGAACGGGTTAATGCGAATGGCCTGCCCGTAGTCGCCCAGCGCACTTTGGTAATGCAGCGTCGCGCTCTGTTTGTCGCCCACTTTACTGGCCAGGTCGCCCAGGTACACCCACAGGTTGCCTCGGTTCAGGTAGGCGTTGTAGTAGTTGGGTTTCAGGGCAATGGCCTGGGTATAGTCGGCGAACGCGCCGCTGTAGTCGCGAATCCCCACCTTGGCGACGCCTCGTTTGTTCAGCACCTGGTAATCCTGGTTGTTCAGCGCCAAAGCCTGATCGTACGCCTGAATGGCATGGTGGAAGCGGCTGGCCTTATAGTAATTCTCCCCCAAAATGGCGTAGTAGCGTTGCAGCACCTGCGGGGAAAACTGATTCAGGTTGATTGGCGCAGCAGGCGAGGAGGAGGGCGCAGCGGTGTTCGATGGGTCAGGCTGCGCCGCAGGCTCAGATGGCGCGGACGTCGAAGCGACGGCAGGGGCGCGACGCACGAAGGTATCCGGCGGCAGTTGCACGTTGGGCCAAACTGGGGCACGCCGCACCGGGTAAGGCAAGGCCAATGAAGTGGCTGGCGGGGGCAGGGTACCTATCAGGCGAGTCATCTCCCATCGCTAAAGCATGCATTATGCCCTGTATAAAAAAGAAAAGCACCTGAATTTTGACAAATTTAAAGTCGAGTTTAACGCCTCCTTACGCTTTTTTAAGCAATATAACCACTTGCCATTTCGGGTATGCCATTTGCCCTGATTCAACCTTCAGGGCAAAACCTACGTCAGCCGCTCTCCGACCCAATTCTGTCGGAGCACTTAAAAGCGGTACAATAAAAGCGGGAGAGGAAAATCCGCTCAATCGGAATAAGTCACAGAGGGTTTGTATGCTCAAAATCGGCAATCGGTGTTTCTGGCTGTATTTTCTGGCGGTATCGGCCTGGGTGCTGCTTTACCTGCTGGCCAACAACAAAACCGATTGGGACTTGTGGGGCGTCATGTCCTTTGGTGCGCTGCTGGAGCAAAACCCCGGCCATTTCCCCCGGATCGATCCATTCTCCTACACAGCGTTCCGCAAGCCCTGGGTATACCATGAATGGGGCTCCGGGCTGATTTTTTACCAACTGGTGCGACACTGGGGCAGCGCCTCGCTGTTCTGGCTGAAGCTCGCGCTGGCGGAAGCGATTTTTCTGGTAGGCTGCCATCACCAGTTCAAACGCGCAACCCCGGCAGAGGACAGCGGTGCGTTCCGGCCCTTGGCGTTCGCCGCCCTGTTAACCGTGGGCGCTTACCTGCTGCTGCCCATGCTGTCCATCACCATTCGCTGCCAGTTGTTCACCTTCCTGTTTTTCGGGTTGGTCTTAATGGTGCTGGAGCGTTTTCGGAACCGCTCCCAAAACGGGCGCGCCAGCCGGGGAATCTGGCTGCTGCCGCCGCTGATGCTGGTTTGGGTGAACGTACACGGCGGCTTCATCACCGGGTTTTTAGCCCTCGGCGTTTACTGGCTGGCCGCCCTGTACGAAAAACAGACCGCCCCATTCAAAACACTGACGCTGTTATTGGCGCTTTGCGGTGTGGCCGTGTTAATCACCCCCTACGGACTGGCGTTCTTTAGCACCATGGCCGCCGCCTGGACTTTGCCCAGAACCAATATACTGGAATGGGGCAACGTCCTATCCCTGGATGTCCCGGCCTACGGCCTGTTATACAGCCTGCTCGTCCTGCTGTCGGTTTCGCTGGCGCTAGTGCGGTTCCAGCGGCAACCGAACCAGTTTCCATGCGCCGCGTTGCTGCTGGCCGCCACCGGGGTTTACGGCTGGATGCACTACAAGCTGGCCCCCCTGTTCCTGGTGACTTTATTCTCGTTGGGTTACCACCTGCTGCCCCAACACACGCCCTTTCTGCCCAAAAACTGGAAGCCGCCCACCTTCGGCTTAAAGCTATGGGCCACATTCGGGCTGCCGCTGCTGCTGTTTTGCCTTGGGGGCGTTTTATCGGGCGTTTACCTGCAAGCCCATCCCAAGCCGTTCCAGGTTCAGGCGCAAGGCATCAACGCCGTCCCCAAAAATCAGGACATCACCCACTATGCCTATCCCCTGGGGCTTACCCGCTTCCTCTCGAAAAATCATATTCGGGGCAAACTGTGGGCGCCTTTTTCCTGGGGGGAATTCCTTTACTGGGTGCTGTATCCCGATTGCCGGGTTTCGATTGATGGGCGCTACGAAACCGTTTATCCACAGTCGGTGGACGACGATTTCCAGCGTTTTTACTACCCCCCGTACGATATTGCCGCCGCCGAACGCTACCCCACCACCCATATTGTCGTGGATACCGGCAAGGCCGAGCTGATTCAAAAACTCTCCCGTAGCGGGCGCTGGCATCCCATTTACCGGGACGCCATGGCCGTTCTGTACGCCCGGCAAGCATCGCGTTATCCTGCCCAGGCGTATTCAAACCAATCCGATACTTTGGATGCCTATATGGGCAATCTACAACGATTCCGCCTGCCCGCCAATTTTTATCGCTAACGTGGTTGATTTCATAAATCCGACAAGTGGCTAAATTGACAGTCCGCCCCCAATTGGTATAATTCAGCTAATCGATTAATGAAGCTTAATGCTTCCTGCTTCTTGCAGATTCGAATCTGATCCTATCGTTTTCATGATGACGGCCCCGCCAGTCCGGGGCATCGACCGCCAATCGGCACCGTACCGCCGGAAGGCGCGCTTCTCAAGCAAGGGCAACGGGTACAGGCGCTTGCTGTCCACCATCAGCACAGAATTTTAAAAGGAAATAAACACATGGAACTCAACACCTTGTTGTGTCTGATTGTTCTGGCCTACCTGCTGAACAGGATCTAGGGCCAATCAGCCAAAAAGGGCGCGGTTTTACACACCGCGCCCTTTTTACGGCCATCCAATTCAAAGTCTCTCAAGGATGAGTTATTTCCAGATGCGAAGCCCGCACGATGCCCCGCAGCATGCCGTTAAAAATAAAATGATGCACCGGCAGCACCGCGTACCAGTACAGCATGCCGCCCAAACCGCGCGGGGCGAACCATGCCGTCTGGGAAAATTCGCAAGCGCCGCCCGGCTGCTGGGTTAAATTGAATTCCAGCAAGGCTAGGCCGGGCAGCTTCATTTCGGCCAGCAGGCGCAATCGGTGGGGAGGCTCCACGTTCAGCACCCGCCAGAAATCCAGGGCATCGCCCGGCGCAAGGTTTTGCGGGTTGCGCCTGCCCCGACGGTGGCCCACGCCGCCGAACAATTTATCCAGCGCGCCCCGCAAACGCCACAGCCAATTCCCGTAATACCAGCCGGTCGCGCCGCCAATACGCATAATCGCGTTCCAAAGCTGCTCGGTGGAGCCTTGCAGCCTTACAGTACGGCGATCCTGAAAAATTGCGCCGCCCGCCCAACCCGGATCGCCTGGGAAAGGGGTTTCTTCCGGCGGCAGGTAGCCCGCGTCCGTCCAGTGGCTTTCCACGCTTTGCCGCACGATGTTATCCAGCGCCAGCCGGATGGCTTGGCGCACCGGCAACAAGTCCTGCGGAATGAGGGCTTGTATGCCATGCTCCCCGCACACCACGGGGTTTCGCAAGCCTTCCGCCAAAGGGCGGGCAATGCTGGCCGATACGGGCGTGACCAGGTGAATCCAGTAGGAACTGAGGCGCGGCGTGAAAAACGGCACCGGGATAATCCACCGCTTGCCCAATCCCGCCTCCTCCGCGTAGATGTCCATGAGCTGCCGGTAGGTTAAAATGTCCGGCCCGCCAATGTCGTAGATATGTCCGGCGGTTTCCGGGCAGGCAAGGCAACCCGCCAAGTAAGTCAGCACGTTGCGGATGGCGATGGGCTGGCACGGCGTATTCAGCCACTTAGGCGTAATCATAATCGGCAGGCGATCCACCAGATACCGCAAAATCTCAAAGGAGGCGCTGCCGGAACCGATGATCATGGCCGCCCGCAGAATCGTCACCAGCGTTTTGCCGGCCTGCAAAATACGACCCACCTCACTGCGGGATTGAAGGTGCTTGCTAAGGGACGGGCTATCCTCGCCCAGGCCACTGAGGTAAATAATACGCTGCAAGCCAACCTGCTCAGCCGCGGCAGCCATATTGACGGCGGCCTTACGGTCGGTTTCGGCAAAATCCTGGCTGGCCCGACCGGAAGGCCCCATGGAATGCACCAGGTAAAACGCGGCCTGGCAGCCCTGTAAGGCATGTTCCAGCGACGCAAGATCCAGCACGTCCACCGCCATGATTTCCACGTTGGGATGCTGCGCCCATCCCCGGCTTTTTAATTTGGCGGTGGAGCGACTGGCCGCCCGAACCCGATACCCCGCTTCCAGCAGCCGAGGCACCAGCCTGCCGCCCACATAACCCGTAGCGCCCAAAACCAGCACTTGCTCAGTCGGCGATTGCATCATTTCCCCCTTTACGCATTTTCAGTGGTAACAGCTCGTCAGTGAAATACAGCGTTAGCCGGAAACCACTGTGCAGGAATCATTACAAACATCCTGAATCACGGACAACAGGACTTTAATGACTTGCAGATGTTCCCCGACCGGCGGCAGGATTTCCACCTCCAGGCCGTCGCAGGCCGCAGTCGCCCGGGCCGCCTGAAGCGGGATATCGCGATCCACATGCCCGCCGGAGGCCATAAACAATGGCAGTACAACCAGCTTACGGGTTCCTGCCTCATGCGCCGATTGGGCCACCTCCATTAACGATGGGGCGCACATTTCCATATAGGCCAATTCCACCTGCTGATGCCCCACCTTTTGCCGGGCCAGGTACAGCAAGTTCGCAAAGGCCTTCTGCCACCGCTGATCCAGACTCCCATGGGCAAACAAAACCAATTTAAACCGAGTCGACATAGCGCCCTACCTCTCTTGCCCCGCAGCGCCTGAGGCGGTTGCGCCCAGGGCTGGCGGCCCGTTACCAATATCGTGCAAAATCGCTTCGGCGGCCTTTCTGCCGGAAGCCATAGCCCCGTTAATGGACGGGGTTTCCAGATAGTCACCGCATTGGTAAAGCCCTTCCCCCAAGCGGGCGGAACCGGATTGCAGGCTGTTTCCCGGTACCACCAGGCTGGGCAACGCCCGGCGAATCACATAATGCCTCAGCGGGCGCCAGTCCTCCACCTGCACACCGAACCAGTCCCGCAATTCCGCCCGAACGACGCGCGCCAATGCCTCCATTGAGTTATCGCCATCACCTTGCGCACCCAGCACGGACACCGATATCAGCGCCTGACCCTTGGGAGCGTAGGCCGGGGCCACCTGGCTGGGAACGCACACGTTGTTCACCAGCTTGCCGGTCAAGCCGTTCAGCAATAAAATTGGCTCCGCCACCGGGGGGTGCGGGGCCGCGAAATACAGGCAGGTCACGGCGTTAAACGCGCGCTTCGGGGCGTTCGGCAGCAATTTTCCAGCATCGGCGGCATCCGTGGCCAGCAGCACGTTAACGGCCTTGATTCGCTCACCGCTTGCCAGCCGAACCATGCCCGGCGCAATTTCGGCAACCGGGCTGTTGAACCGGATCGATCCGGCAGGCAAACCGGCGGCCAGTTGTTCCGGAATCGCCCGCATGCCAGTCGCGGGCAAGGAGGCTACCCACAGAGAAAACATGCGGAACACGAACTCAAAAAAGCGGCTGGAGGTTTTCAGATCCGGCTCCAGGAAAATACCGGAGAGAAACGGCCTGAAAAACGTGTCGATCATCTGCCGGGAAAAACCGAAGTCCAGCAGATAGCTTTCAACCGTCATTTCAGGGTTGTCAAAATAGGCGTCTTGCCGCTGGTCTAACAATTCCTGCCGCAAGTCGGCCACTTTCAATTTATCTTTTAAGGTGCCTACCTTGTTATAGACCGATTGCAAGCCTTCCACCGGGTGCCGCCACGGATCGGCGACCTTTTGAAAACCGTCCGCACTCCCCAGCCAGACCTTGGAACCGTTAAAAAACTCTTTTAAGTCCAACCGGTCATAATTCAGCAATTGCCGGGCTTCCGGGTATGCCTTCAGGAAAACCTGGAACCCGTGATCCAGCAGAAAGCCTTCATACTCATCGGTCTTGACCCTGCCGCCCACCCGGTCGGCGGCTTCCAGAACCAGACAGGAAAGGCCTTTTGCGGTCAGGATTTTAGCGGCGCTCAGCCCTGCCAAGCCGGCCCCCACTATCACCACGTCATACTGATTTTCAAGCATCGCAAACCTCTTTTTCCGGCTCCGGTTCCATTCACCCGAAAAAACAGGGCCGCCTGAATGCGAAAACCGGCTACATTTCGTTATTGTTCAATATAAACCCGATCAATACACACCAAAATAATCGCATTAAATAACCTAAATTGAAACGGATTGAAATCCGGTACACCGGGCATAACAATTATTTTTTCAGGGGAATATAGCTTGTCCCAGATATGATTGAAACCTGGGATAAAAGGCAAAGATAGACCAAAACCCATTATACCATACGGTATATTAATTTTCCAGTCTGCCTTTATAAAAAGTTACCGATTTTAGCGCACTTTAGCACTCCTGCTTGATAACATGGCTATTTTTAAGATTACCATATGGTATAATAAACTCAACTTACCCCTACACCCATCCAGATTGCACCGGGCCAAACCCGCAGGAAGCCCCCAAACAAAGACGGACAACAATGACGAACATGGATCATTCCCACAAAAACGCATCATCCGCCAAGGGCAAAACCCAAAACGCGCGCGAAGAGATCCTTCAACATGCCAAGCTCCTGTTTCGGCAAAAAGGCTTCACGGCGGTTTCCATGAACGATCTGGTGGCCTCAGTCGGCCTCACCAAGCCCACCATTTACTACCATTTTTCCGACAAGGAAACCCTGTTTACCGAAGTGGTGATTGAAATGATGCGCCACGGCAACGAGCTGTTTACCGCAGGCATCAAACGCAGCAAAACCATACAGGAAAAACTGCACAAGCTGAGCGAAGGGTATTTTCGCTTCTCACCCACCTCGCTCAGCACCATGGTGCGCGATTCTATCGAGAACCTGAGCGAAACGCATCTTAAGCGGGTCATGGAAGCCCATCGCTTTTACCTGGTAGGGCCAATCATCGAGATTTTCACCCAGGCCATGCAGGACGGCGAAATTAAACAGGACGACCCGGAACAGTTGGCCCTGTTTTTTATTAGCTGGATTGACGCCATTACCGTATTAAAAACCGGCTACGAAGGCCGCGCGTTCGACGCCCGCAACGTGTCGCTGAAAATGGTGGATATTTACCTGGCGGGCATTACCCGGCCATGAGCAGCCTCACGCCCCTCATCGTCTGGTTTCGCCAGGATCTCCGGTTAAGCGATCATCCCGCCCTGCTTGCGGCCTTGCTGCAAGGCCAGCCGGTGATCCCCCTTTATATTTGGGATACGGAACCCGCTGCGGACTGGCGTATGGGCGGCGCGGATCGGGTCTGGCTGGATGCCTCGCTGCGAACGTTGCAGGAATGTTTAGAAACGCTGCAATCCCGCCTGATTCTGTGCCAGGGGAACACGCTTTCCTGCCTGCTGGCAGTCGCCCGCCAAAGCGGGACAAGGCGGATTGATTGCAACGCTCGCTATGAGCCTTGGGCCAGACAGCAACAGGAAACCTTGCAGTGCGCTCTGGCGGCGGAAGGCATTGAATTGCGCTGTCACCGGGGTGGCAGCCTGATTTTTGAGCCAAATTCGGTGCAAACCGGCGAAGGCAAACCGTACCAGGTATTTACCCCATTTTTCAAAAAATGCCTGCAAGCCCTGCCGGATGTGCAGCCCCTGCCTACGCCCAAAGCATTTCAAGCGCCAGAGACTTGGCCGGATTCTTTACCCATAGAGGCATTGGGCTTACGTCCCAAAATCCGGTGGGACACTGAAATACGGGGCTACTGGAAACCGGGGGAAACCCAGGCTCAAAAACTGCTTCAATCGTTCATGCGAAACAAACAAGACGCTTATCCTGAGGCGCGGGACATCCCTTCAGTCGATGGCACCTCCCGACTTTCGGCTTATTTAAGCCATGGGGAGATTTCGCCCCGGCAAATCTGGCACACGATTTCGGAAGACGGCAGACGTTCCGGCCATGCGTTTTTACGGGAAATCGCCTGGCGGGAATTTGCGTACCATGTGCTGTATCATTTTCCGCACACCACGGATCGCGCCTTAAAGCCTAAATTTAACCACCTGCCCTGGGAATTGCGGCAGGACTGGTTCGATCGTTGGAGCCAGGGACAAACCGGCTACCCTATTGTGGATGCGGGGATGCGTCAGCTCTGGCGCATTGGCTGGATGCACAACCGGGTGCGCATGATTGTGGGATCATTCCTCACCAAGGATTTGCTGATTTCCTGGCAGGACGGTGCGCGCTGGTTCTGGGATACCCTGGTGGATGCGGATTTGGCCCAGAACTCGCTGAACTGGCAATGGGTGGCCGGTTCCGGCGCGGATGCCCAGCCTTTTTTCCGTATTTTCAACCCGATCACCCAGGGCAAAAAGTTCGACCCGGACGGCGCTTACATTCGCCAATGGGTGCCGGAACTAGCCCAACTGCCCGCCAAGTACATCCACGCCCCCTGGGAAGCCCCGCCGCTGGTGCTACTGCAAGCGGGCATTATCCTGGGCAAAACGTATCCAGAACCCATCGTGGATCACACCACCGCCCGCAACAAGGCGCTCAGCCTTTACAAAAGCATCGCCGAACAGCCAGTTTAATTCCAAACCGCTCAACAAGCTAAACTCAACAAGCTAAATAAGCAGAACCAGCCCTTCAACTCCTGTGAGCTAAAGGGCTGATTCTAAATTTGGAAATCTAAATTGTATTCGCGCCGCTCAGCAGACTGATCACCAGTCGTTTTTCGCTGGGGCAATATGCGTCATCCGTCAGTACCGGATGCACCGTGCCGCCGGAAGCGCCTTCCACCTTCTGTTTCAGGTCGCATTGTACAAATTCGACGCCTTTGGCCATCTGCGCATCGGTCATGGTTTCAACCGAAACGCTCAGCGCCTCCAGCATGCTCTGGTTGGATTCCGCCAGTTCAGCCACCCGAATGGCATCGCCCAGCGGCGCGTTGATATCATCCAGCCGCAGGCCCAAAAAGCGCACGTTCACATTACGGAACGCGGATTCCCAAGCGGACGCCATTTTAAGCGCCGTCGCCGATCCGCTCAGCAAGCCACCGCCACCAATGGGGGCGATTAGAACCACTTCCTCGTAATTCCCCTGTTGAAGCAGCGCTTGCACCTGCCCTAGCAATTCCAGGCCGAGCGTTCCCTGTCCGGCCACCACCCAGGGATTGCTATAGGGATCGAGATACGCCTCATCCTCGTTTTGCTGTGCCAACGCCCAGGCGCGGGCCTCATCGAAGGTATCCCCCCTAAAAAGTAAATCGGCCTGAACACCTTTTGCGTTCAGACCGTCAATTGCCTTTTTCAGCTTCTCAAGCTTTACGGCGGCAGTGTTACTAGGCACTACGAGCCGGACACAGGCCGGAAGGAGAAGCTCGGCGGCTTTCAGTACGCCAAGGGCATGATTTCCGGTAGAAACCGCGAGGAATTTCTTCACATTACCGCTTTCCATGGCCTTGGCCATGCCCACCACCGCGCCACGAACCTTGTAGGCTTTGGTCGCGGTCTGATCTTCGCGCTTGTAGTACAAGTGCGGCATCAGCGTGGAAGGCGTCAGTGCGGTGAGGGGCGCTTGCAACTGATCCTCGTCATCACTCTGAAACAGGCGTAACGAATCACGATAGCGATCCAGAATGCGGCTGGCCTCCAGTATCTTGGCGTACAAATGCACCAGGGGCAGGTAAGCGTGAATAGAGAGACCAGCCGGAAAGCCCGGCAGCCTAATTCGGCCGTCCTCATCAATCGCCGGAATGGAAGCAGCGGCGGGTTGATGATTCAGGTCGAATTTTTGAAAGGCGTTCAGGCTTTCCAGCATGGTAATTCTCTCTACTCCTTACTAGTTCTTATCACGACTGACGAGCTTACCGGCAGCCAGCCAGCTCATCATGCCACGCAGTTCACGACCGGTCACTTCCAGCGGGTGCTGACGGTCAGCTTCCACCAGTTTTTTCATCTCGGGCATACCGGCGCGGTACTCGGCCATCCATTCCCGGGCAAATTCACCGGACTGGATTTCGCTCAGCACTTGCTTCATCGCGGCTTTGGTTTCATCGGTGATGATGCGCGGCCCACGGCTGACATCGCCATAACGGGCGGTGTCGCTGATGGAGTAACGCATGTCTTCCAGACCGCCCTCGTACATCAGGTCCACAATCAGCTTCAGTTCGTGCAAGCACTCAAAGTAGGCCAATTCCGGCGGATAACCGGCTTCGGTCAGGGTTTCAAAACCGGCTTTCACCAGGGCCGCAGCGCCACCGCACAGCACGGCTTGCTCGCCGAACAGGTCGGTTTCGGTTTCATCTTTAAAGTTGGTTTCAATCACGCCCGCGCGACCGGAACCCAGGCAGGCCGCCCAGCCCAAGGCCAAGTCTTTGGCGTCGCCGGTGGCATCCTGGTACACGGCAAACAGGGAAGGTACGCCGCGATCGCGTTGGTATTCAGAGCGCACCAGGTGGCCGGGGCTTTTGGGGGCGATCAGGAACACGTCTACATCTTTGGGCGGAACGATTTCGCCGTAATGAATGCTGAACCCGTGGCTGAACACCAGGGCCTGGCCGGGTTTCAGTTTGCCTTCGAAGTATTCTTTATACACCGGGCCGTGTTGCACGTCCGGGATCAGGAACATGATGATATCAGCCCACTCGGCGGCCTGCTCCAAAGAAATCGGCTCCAGACCGGCGGCTTTCACTTTCGCTTCGGTGGCGCTACCGGCGCGCAGGGCGATTTTCACATTCGCGCCGGATTCCTTCAGGTTCAGGCTCTGGCCATAGCCCTGGCTGCCAAAACCCACCACAGCCACTTTTTTGCTGAGCAGCTTGCTGCGGTCGATGTCCTTATCGTAAAAAATATTCAGGGTTTTGGGGGCATTAAGCGTTGTTGGCATGGGCCATTCTCCTTTGGGTGTAGTCACTGATAACATCGGATACGAACAGGGGGGTGATATTGGACGCGTCGGCAGCCGGTTCGCTCTGGGTTTCTTGGGCCATTGCGCGGGCTTCCAGCACATACACTTGTTTTTGCAGGAATTTAACCAGTTTTTCCAGGGCTTTGGGATCATCAGACTCAAAGCGGATCATCATTTCCAGGGTGTTTTCGGGGCGGATGGAAGAAGCCATTTGGGTGGGGATGATGCCCCGGTGGGTCAGCGCGCCCAGCACCCGATCCATGGCGCCCAGGCGGTTTTGCATTAAACAGTACAGATGAATTGAGTTCTTTTCAGTCATGGGTCAAGCAACTCCTTATGAATTCTGATCTTCGGTCAACATATCCTCGTTGGCGCCCCCGGCGGGAACCCACGGGTAGACGTCCGCTTTTTCCTTCACGCGGAAGTCGATGATGACCGGACGGTCGGTGATGGCATAGGCTTTCTGGATGACCTCATCCACTTCATCGGGGTGATTCACGACAAACCCCACGCCGCCGTAGGCTTCCGCCAGCTTGGTGTAGTCGGGGGAAGTCATGCGGGATTGAGAGGGCCGATCCCAGGTTTTGTCCTGCCACTGGCGAACCATGCCCAGGTAGCCGTTGTTGATGATGGCGATTTTCACGGCCAGTCCGTGATCGCGGGCAGTGGCCAGCTCTTGCAGGGTCATCTGGAAACTGCCGTCACCAGCGATATCCAGAACGGTTTTATCGGGGAAGGCGGCCTGCACGCCCAAGGCAGCAGGGAAGCCAAAGCCCATGGTGCCCAAACCACCGGAGCTAATGAAGCTGCGTGGGCGGGACAGGTTGAAACGTTGGGCGGCCCACATCTGGTGCTGGCCCACCTCAGTGGTCACAAAACCGTCTTCGGGCATCCAGTGGAACAAGCGCTCGATGACGTGTTGCGGACTCAGGAAACCATCGGGGAAAACCTCCGGCTTGCGGCGGGTTTTCCAGCTATCGATGGTTTCAAACCACTGCGGACGGCTGTTCAGGCTTTCGCTGAACGGGGCCATATCCTCGGTTTTGGCCAGCAATTGGGTGAAGATGGACTTGATTTCGCCTTGCACCGGCAGGAAGGTTTCCACGTTCTTTTGCAGTGTGCTGGGGTCCAGATCGATATGCACGATTTTGGCGTTGCGGGCAAAGCGATCCGTCTTGCCGGTCTGGCGATCGCCCAGCCGGTTGCCGACGACCAGCAACAGATCCGCGTTGGCAATGGCAATGTTGGCCCAGTATTGCCCATGCATGCCGCAAAAGCCCATGTACAGCGGGTGGGTCGCAGAGAATCCACCCAATCCCATCAGGGAGCAGGACACCGGCATGTTGAAGCGCTCGGCGAAGGCAGTCACTTCCGCATGCGCCCCGGCGTTGATGACGCCGCCACCGGACAGCAAGACCGGCTGCTTGGCTTCTTTCAACAGGCTCAGGATTTGTTCGATATCTTCTGCGGTGTAGGTTTCCGGGTTTTGGTAGCCGGGCAGGTCGATTTCGGTTTGCTCATAGTTGAACTCAGCAGAGGCCAGCAGAATATCTTTAGGGATATCTACCAGCACCGGGCCGGGACGACCGGTGGTCGCCACATGAAACGCTTCTTTAATGGCTTGAGCCAAATCTTCCGCGCGACGCACGATGATGTTGTGCTTGGTGACGGGCCGGGTGATACCCACGATATCCGCTTCCTGAAAGGCATCGTTGCCCAACAAGCCGGAAGGCACGTTGCCGGTAATCGCCACCACCGGGATGGAATCATAGTAGGCATCGGCCAAACCCGTCACCAGGTTGGTCGCGCCGGGGCCGGAAGTGGCCATCATCACGCCAGGTTTGCCGGTGGCTCGGGCGTAGCCTTCGGCCATGTGGGCTGCGCCTTGCTCGTGACGCACCAGAATGTGATTGATGGGGAAGTTGGGCAATGCCTCATAGAAAGACAACAGAACGCCGCCGGGCATGCCGAACATAGTATCCACGCCTTCTGCCACCAGGCAGTGCAGCAGGATTTCGGCGCCGATTAATTTCTGGGTGGCTTGGGGAACCTTCGAGAAGGAGGGGGAAGGTTGCAGTTGTTCGCTACGCGCAGCCATTGGCCTTTCCTCCTTTCGCGATTCGTTCCTCAAAGGCGTTGATGGTCTCGACGACCGGTACCACAACGCCGCCGACGACTGGCGGCGCGCCAAGAAGGAGGAGTACGACCTGACCGAACAGTTTCCCGATAGCGTTGATGCTGCTGATGGGGCTGGTCAGGTGGTTGGTCATTGCTTGGCTTCCTTTTTTAATTAACTGGGCTTATAAACTAAAACCGCCGGTTCTCTGGGAGCCGGCGGTCTGTTGAATCTGGTTTCTGTCTTCTGAACAGGATTCAAATCCCACCGGCTGGACCGCTGAGAATTACAAGGAGAATAATGACGCTGTTCAGAATGTTCATTTTAAAAAAAATCCGTACTACTGAAAGGGATTAACTTTTTAGTTTGGGATTGGTTTCGTGTAATTGTAACACGTAGCTCAGGAAAAACAATCCCATAATTCATCCATGAAAAAAGAAATGAAATTGTTTTCTTGAGAAGCCATTTCGTTCCCCAATAAAAAGAAACAGCCCTGCTGAATTGCCAGGGCAGTTTCTCAATTGCAAGAATTCTTAATCTAAAGGATTCGGGCGGATTTTGATGGATTATGCCTTCACCAGCTCCCCGGCTTTGGCGCCCGGATGAGTCACCGCGCCATGAGCTGCGGAACCGACTTCCTGGGCGTATTTCCACAGGATGCCACGCTCATAAGCCAGCTTGGGGGCTTTCCATTGGGCCTTACGGGACACCAGCTCCTCATCGGACAGTTCCACGGAAAGAATGCCCTGCTCGGCATCCACCACAATCATGTCACCGTCTTTCAGCAAGCCGATGGGGCCGCCCACAAAGGCTTCCGGCCCCACATGGCCCACACACAGGCCACGGGTACCGCCGCTGAAGCGGCCATCGGTAATCAGGGCCACATCCTGCCCTAAATCTTGCCCGTACAGCGCCGCAGTAACGGATAACATCTCCCGCATGCCGGGGCCGCCTTTGGGGCCTTCGTAGCGAATCACCACGGTATCCCCGGCCACGATTTCCTGACGCTCGATGGCGGCAAAGGCCGCTTCCTCGCCGTTAAACACCTTGGCCGGGCCACGATGCACCCGACGGGACAAACCGGCCACTTTCACCACGGAGCCTTCCGGGGCCAGGTTGCCGTACAGAATCTTCAGGCCGCCGGTGGGGCTAATCGGGCAGTTAGCCGGATACACCACGTCCTGCGCCGCAGGAATCACCACGTTGGCTAGGTTTTCGGCCTGGGTTTTGCCGCTGACGGTCAGGCAATCGCCATGCAGCAAGCCCGCTTCCAGCAGGGCTTTCAGAATTACCGGCACCCCGCCGATACGGAACAGGTCATTCATCACGTACTTGCCACCCGGCTTAAGATCGGCCACGGTGGGCGTTTCGTTAAAAATACGGTCGATATCGGCCAGCGTCAGCTCTACACCCACTTCGTTCGCCATGGCGGGCAAGTGCAGGCAGGCGTTGGTGGAACCGCCGGTGGCCGCCACCACACGCACCGCGTTTTCAAACGCTTTACGGGTCAAAATGTCACTGGGACGAATATTCTCAGCCAGCAGGCGCATCACCGCCTCGCCGCACTGGCGGTTGATTTCCACCCGGCCCGGATCCAGCGCCGGGTACCCGCTGCTGCCCGGCAAGGCCAAGCCGATGGCTTCCGCGACACAGGCCATGGTGTTGGCCGTAAACTGTCCGCCGCAGGAACCAGCCCCTGGACAAGCGGCGCATTCGATGTCGTACAATTCTTTTTCGCTGAGTTTCCCGGCGGTAAAGGCGCCCACGGCCTCGTACACGTCCACAATGGTGAGATCCTTGCCGTTCAGCCTGCCCGGCATAATGGTGCCGCCATACAAAAACACGGACGGCACGTTCAGCCGCGCCATGGCCATCATAATACCCGGCAAGGATTTATCGCACCCGGCAATGCCGACCAGGGCATCGTACTGGTGGGCATGCATCACCAGCTCAATGGAATCGGCAATCACTTCCCGACTGATAAGCGAGGCTTTCATGCCTTCATGGCCCATCGCAATGCCGTCGCTAACCGAAATGGTGTTGAACTCGCGGGAAATGCCGCCAGCCGCGTCCACAGCCTCTTTCACATGGGCGGCCTGATCGCGCAGCGTAATGTTGCAGGGCGTCACTTCGTTCCAGGTGGTGGCCACGCCCACCAGCGGCTTGCTGAAATCTTCGTCCTTCAGGCCCATGGCCCGGTAAAACGCGCGGTGGGGAGCGCGGCTTACGCCGTCCATCACTTTGCGGCTCTTGTGTCTCAGGTCGTGCGTCATCTTTTAAAGTCCTTTTTTAATTCAATCGTTTTAAAAATTCAGCTTAAACCAGCTTCCATATCAGCGGGGCCACGCCACTCCAGGCAAAACAGGGAATCTTCCAGGGTTTTCCATCCGGATTTTACGCAATCGGGGCAAGCGATACGGTGAGGAAAGGGAAATTTGCCGACCGGCCCACAATCTGCCCAAGAGTATAGCGCATTTGGCCGCTTTCAGTCATGGGCCTCTTTGGGATGTTTGAGCGTGAACGCTTCCAGTTGCGGCCACAGGCGCGGAAAAAGGCGCTGTATTTCGTCTGGCGTGGCCAGTTCCCGATCCCGATAATCGAAGCCGGGCGCCACCGCCTCGCTGAGCAGGCCAAATTCGCCTTGCTCCAGCACGGAGGTTTTCCAGTAGCCGCCCGGCACGGTCATCTGGAACACATGCCCCTGATCGGGATCTGGCCCCAGCACGGTGCGCTGCAACTCCCCGTCGGGCGAGACCGTGTAGTAGGCAATGGGGCTACCGGCGTGGAAAAAATGGATGATGTCCGAGCGGTTCAGGTGCAGGTGGCCCACAGGGCTGTCGGCGGTCATCAGGTAATAAATGGTGTTAATGCCGTAGCGGGTTCCGCCCGGACGATCCGGGGTTTCACACGTCCACTCGGACTGATGGATTTGCCGAAAATAACCGCCCTCGTCATGCGCCTCCAGGCCCAGCCGCTCAATTAAACGCCGAACGTTCGGTTCAAGCGGGTTCTGCCGGGTATTGGGAAGATTCATGGTCAACTCCTGCAAGCTCCTTCAAACCATTCAATTTTTCGCCCCAAATGAATGGGAACAAACCGTTTTGTTCTTCATCATGGCAACTTACCAAAAAATGAGAAGGCCCGATATCTTTTAATCATGCCGGATTTATCTTGCGACAAGGAGGATGACGCTGACGCCGTTAGTCGGCAAGCATAGCCAAATGGCGGTTAAACCGGCCCCTTGCTTTGGGCTAAAATAAAGTGGGTAAACTCTAATACCGCAGCCGCAAAAATCGCCCCATAACCGCTTAAAAAAGGCAGAAATACCGCCACAACGCAATCTTTCATTCCATACCTTGTTTTATTGGATCAGTTTTTATTTACCCCTCAAAATCGCAGGTTCTATATGCCAATACGCCCAATTGACCCCCATGAAATCCCACCCAACCCGTTTATACTGGATCAGTCCAAGCTGCTGAAGGCGACTGCGG
>CABHPA010000116.1 GCA_902168245.1 Candidatus Melainabacteria bacterium | reverse complement strand
CGCCAGACTCAGTGAGCACATTCCGCCAGGAGACTGGTCCCAGCTGACTTTTCTGGATGCCTTCCTGGGCGGTGGCGCGGTCAGTTTGTATGCCAAATCACAGGGATTTCAGCAATTATTAGCCAACGACTGGTCGGATCGCTCTCAAATTGTGGGACACGCTTTATTGCTCAACCAAGCTAACACTTTAAATGAGGCCGACAGGCATGCGATTGCGGCTTGTGCGTCAACAGGTGGGATTCGAACCGATTTTTCACCGCATACATTCAGTTCTCGCCACGCGGACTTACTGGCTCAAATCCGGGTAGCGGCTTCCCATAATTTTACGTTATCAAGCAGTTCAGAGTTTATTCGGTCAATATGGGTATTTTTCCCTATTTTCAGATCATCCCTTCTGGGTTTTAGGTAATTACCTGTGTGTACAAAGGAAATCATTATGATTGTCTCTCGTCCCATTGCCTATAGTCCTCCAGCAAGAACAAAAACCAAAATCCAATTTGGTAATGTTGAAGATCGCAATTATCAGCCGAGCGCTTTAGCCAGTGCGCTACTTGGGCCTTCAGGAACCAGTTTTTGGATGGGAACGTATACTCCAATTCCGGCACCACCACCCCAAGCTCGTATGCAGATGAGCGTCGAAACTGGTGGACCTGCTCATCTGTATGTGAACTATTTAATCTGGGATCAAAAAGCACAGTGCTTTAAACGTCAAGATGTTCACTATGCTGCATCCAATGGTTTTTTTGCCACTAACGCCTATAACGAGCGGGGTGGTTTGGTTCAGGAGGTTAATGATGGAGAAGTGCTTTACGGTGGCGTGATTGTGGATCAACTAAATAAACGCCTCATTCTACCTAATGCCTTATTTATGGATGGCCCAAGCGGCAATATTTCCGACCAGCAAGGCCGGATCATAAAGAGATTTCGTGAAAAAGACCTGTTTCAGCGTAATAGACTCTACTATGCCTAATCAAAATTCATCCAATTCAACTAGAACCAATACGGTAAGTTTGGGTTAGAATTTCAGGGTTTGGTGGAGGATAGAGGATGCCTTGGAAGCCTTTGAGTGACCCGCAATGGGAACTGATTGAGCCCGTAATTCCAAAACAAAGAACGGGTCGTCCGCGTAGCCGGAATCGCGAGATTTTAGACGCTATATTGTTTGTCCTTTCGACAAACATTCGTTGGGAAGAGATGCCGCCGGGCTTTCCGCCAAAGATGACCGTCTATGACCGATTCCGAGTCTGGCTCAAAGCAGGTTTTTTTGAGGCGCTGTTTGAGCAAATGAAAACGCTAAAGCCCTCCACCGACAAGCGTTTGTACTATCTGGACTCGACAATTAAGTCGGCAAAAAAAGGGCGGCAAAATTTCACGGGCCGGGAAAATAAAAGGCAGCAAAATAAGCCTCGTGGTAGACGAGAACGGACTGCCTGAAGCTTTACATCTGGATGCAGCGGGTCGAAATGACCGCTATGCCTTTGGAAATAGTATAGACCAAATTCCCAAGGATGCCTATCTGGCAGCCGACAAAGGTTATGATTGCAAAAAGCTGAGAAGGCGCTTACGACACAAGGGATTACGCCCCTTGGTTCCACGCAGGCAATTTGAAAACAAAACGACCCGGAGAACGCCAAAGCCGCATCTCTACAAAACTCGCTGGACGATTGAGCGTTGCTTTGCCTGGCTGGGCAAATTTAGAAAGCTTGAAATCCGCTATGAATATCACTGGCAAAACTGGCAAGCCTTCTGGCAACTGGGTTGCGCCATGCTCTGTCTTCAAAAGGTTACCGTATGAGTTCTAACTAATGCCTCAGTCGGGTAGTCCGGTATGTGGCATCTTTAGTCAGTCTTTGAAAATCGACTTGAACCGTAGTGATGGTTTTTGTTGAAGCTCACCAGGATAACATTATCCGCTCTGGTAACTCACAAACTATGCTCCTTAAAAGATATTAAAAAACAGTTCAGCCTCTGCTAAAGTGAGTATACAAGCGATTCCTCTCCTCAACAGGAGCCAAATGACTCAAGTGCGTTGACAGAAGCGCCGCACACTCTGAAGGAGTCCAGGGGCTTGACCAAGGTGGGCCACGGCAGGGTTCATTCATTGAGCTTGTGTTTTCACACCTTTGCCTTAGGACTATGCCGTTAATAGCGTATTACAAATCGTTTTCCATACGGCTACAGTAGAACCAGAACAATTCTTCTAACCATTGCCCAGGGAATGCAATGGAATCCCCGTTTCCTGAGGACTAATCATCCGGAGATAGCCTCATGCCGTTCATCCTGCGTGGAATTCTTTCGAACCAAAGGGGCGATAGCCCAATTCAGCCAATTATTGTAAGCCTCAAATCAGGAGGATTTGAAAATGCCATCCATTGAACTCAATCTGCTTCACGCGGATTCTCGAAACGCCAATGTCTGCTCGACAGAAACCCTTGAAAAAATCCGTCGCAATATTGAAAGAAGCGGTCATTATCCGGCCCTTATTGTCTGGCCCCATCCCACCCAAGACGGTCATTATCTGATTCTGGACGGACATCATCGAAAGCGTATTCTACAGGAGCTGGGCTATCAGGAGGCGTGTTGTGAGATTTGGGACGTGGGTGAACCCGATGCATTACTGGCGCTTGCAACATTGAATCGCTTGCACGGGGAAGATGAACCGCGTAAACGCGCCCAATTGATTGACGAGTTGAGCCGGATGATTTCCTTGCCCGAAATGCTACCCCTGATTCCCGAAACGGAAGAACGGGTTCGGGATCTCAAAGCGCTGCTAGAGTTGGACTGGGAAGAACAGGGAGCCAAGATCGAGAGGCAAATCGAAAAAGAACTCAGCACTTTGCCGGTCCCCTTTGCTTGCAGGATTGATCCCGCTGACTTTCCGTATGTAGTAAAGGCGCTGTCTTTAATGACCGGAGAAGACCGGGGCCAAAAGCTGGTTGCCATGAGTAAATTCATCCTCAAGGAGGTTAAACCCCATGACAAAGCGTAATCGTGCCACAAACGCGGAATACGAAACCCGCCTGGATGCTTTAACCGGCCTCATGAAAAGAGGCCATAGCCCTACTCAACTAATCCGGGCAGCCGGTCAGCAATGGGATGTTTCCATCCGGCAAGCCAACCGCTATCTCAAAGCCATTAAAGAGCGAGAAAAAGAAAATCTGAAACAACCGTTTGAATTCCGTTTGAGCTTTCTGGGGATGCATTTCGATTTTCTGTATGAACAGGCCGTTCAGGAAAAGGACTGGGAGTTGGCTCGAAAAGTGACCGAAAACCGGATGACCTTGTACAGCATGCAACACAAAGGGGGACTGGATGATGCGATTCAATCAGAAAAACCTGGATTTGCTAAACACAAAGGACTGGAAGAGCTTATTCGAATGCTGGAAGAAGAAGGGCGTCAAAAACAGCCCGGATCTGATTAATGACATTGCCTATGTCCGAGGCTTTCAGGATCTGGATTTTTTTATCAACTGCTTTTTCCCGCACCATTGCCAATATCCTTTTTCCAGGATGCACCAAGCCTTTTTTGCGGATGAAGCGGATCCGGCCCGACGGGGGCGTCGGGATGTAATTGCCGCTCCCCGAGGGCATGCCAAAACCACATTCAAGGTTCTGTTCAAAGCCATCAATGCC
>CABHPA010000115.1 GCA_902168245.1 Candidatus Melainabacteria bacterium | reverse complement strand
GGTCAAGATGGCCCAAATGGGGATGACCATTGCCGAAGGCGGACAAGGCAGTGATGTGATCATGAGCGGTGGTCGGGCTGGGGTCTATATTAAAGGTGGGAGTGGCACGGAGCTGTTAATTGGAGGGGCGGGGACGGATGTTATCATGGGTGGTAGTGGTCATAACACCATTATTGGGGGAACTGGCCAAGCAGTCATTTATGCAGGCCCGAATGGGGATTTGATTTACGGAGCCAAGGGCAATAGCGTGATCAATGCCGGTGGCGGAAAGGATACCATTATCGCCGGTGCCGGAGATGACGTGATTAAAGTGGGCATGGGGAACGCCAATATTGACGGTGGCGGTGGAACCAACATTGCCCAATTCCATGGCAGTTACGGGGATTACCAGATTACCAAAACGGCAGATGGATATTGGATTTCAGATAAAGTGACCAACCGGGATGGGACGGTCTTTATCACCAACGTGCAAAAACTGAATTTCGCAGATATCCAAGCGGTGGATTTGAGTTTACCCAACGCCATGCCGGTTGCGGATATTTTAACTGTGGATAAAAACGGGAATGCCTTTGAACGTACACAATCCCACCTGATTTCTGCCTCTCAATTGATTGTCAATGATCAAACGCTCAGCAGCATGGGTGGGCTGCATATCAGCGCGGTCAGCGATGCGGTGGGTGGCACGGTTAGTATTCAAACGAATGGGGATGTCTTATTTACCCCCGACGCTTCTTTTACCGGTATTATGAGCTTTAAATATACTGTACAGGATGCTCAGGGTCATACGGCAATCAGTGCAGTGGATGCTTCGACTGGCCAAAGTGCGGTGATGAAAGCTCGGGTGACTTTGGAGACTTCAGATGTACCCACTGACCCGTTAGCGGCTCAAGAATGGTATTTGAACGATACAAACGTGATCCCGGTTTGGAAAGATTACACGGGCGAAGGGGTCAGAATTGGCCAATTTGAGCCTGGGGATGCCTTTGCTGTTGGCCCTGAAGTCTTCAACTACAACAACCCTGATTTAGCCCCAAATGTGGATTTGGCGTGGTATGACAATCAAAAGATTACCGGGGAATTGCCCGCCAGTTTCTCCAATCACGCCACCATGGTGGCTGGGGTTATGGCAGCCGCCAGAAACGGGACTGGGGCAGTCGGTGTTGCTTATAATGTTACGGTGGGCTCTGAGTATTTAGGACCCAACACCTTGGCTAATTGGGGCAATATGGCCAATTATGATGTGGCTAATAACAGTTGGGGGTATAGCCCGGATTTCAACTTGACCAATCTCGATCCCAACACCAGTGAAAGTTTGGGCGATATTGCGCTAGCGAATGCCCAATATGCGGCCAGCAATGGTCGGGGTGGCAAAGGGACCATTCTTGTGGAATCGGCGGGCAACACCCGCAGTACCCAAGGAACTGCAGAAGGCTCCTTGTTTAACAATAACCGCTTTAGTATTGAAGTGGGCGCGATTAACCAGACAGCCGATTTATCCACTCTGGCTCCAGCTAGTACCCCTTTCTCTAGCCCAGGAGCCAGTTTGTTGGTAGCTGCGCCCGGCAGTAATATTGCCAGTACCAGCCAATTGGTGGTGACCGATCAGGGTTCCATTTTTGGTAGCAATACCGATACCATACAGGGAACCAGTTTCTCTACGCCCATTGTGTCTGCCATTGCGGCCTTAATGCTGGAAGCCAACCCCAATTTGGGTTACCGGGATGTTCAAGCAATTTTGGCGATGTCGGCTCATACCATTACCGAATCTGGGGCTTCCACCTTTAGCACCAATCATGCCCGTAACTGGAATGGTGGCGGGATGCATACGAGCAATAACTATGGCTTTGGAGAAGTGGATGCTTTGGCTGCTGTTCGTCTGGCTGAAACCTGGCCGGGTCAAAAGACCGGAGCTAATGAAACGGTGGTTTCTGGGAGCAGCAGTACAGTCTTGAACATTACAGCAGGTCATAGCAGCAGTTCCAGCATTACCATGGCCAGCAGTGTTCAAATTGAGCATGCCGAAGTCGATCTCAATTTAGGCTTTGGGCATTTGAAAGATGTTACGGTGACGTTGACTGCGCCCAACGGAACGCAAAGTGTGCTGCTGAGTAATAACGATCCCAGCAGCACCGCAACCAGCCTGCAATACACGTTTATGTCCACCCATGACTGGGGCGAGCAATCGACTGGTAACTGGACCTTGCAAGTCACGGATTCGGCTACGGGTAGTCCTGTCACGGTGAATGGTTGGGGCTTAAGGCTATATGGCAGTACCACATCTGCTGATGATACGTACTATTACACCAATGAGTACGCCGCCCAAGTGGCCCAGAGTTCAGCTAGAGCTACGCTCAATGATGCAGTTAATGGCACATCTGGCGGTATTAACGCGATCAATGCGGCGGCAGTGACTAGCAATACGAGTATTAACCTTTTAACGGGCACTGTCAGCATTGGTGGGACGGGTCTAACCATTCAGAATCCGACCAACTTCAACAATATTTTTACCGGGGATGGCAATGACCTGTTGGTGGCCAATAACAACAAGGCCATATTGGACGGTGGGCGGGGTAATGACACGCTCACCGGCGGTACCGGGAAAGACATCTTTGTGATCCGTCAAAACCATACCGGGCAAGTCACCATTAATAACTTCAATCCAGGTAATGGGGAAGTCATTGATTTGGTGGGTTTTAGCGGCTTGAGCTTTGGACAATTAACCAAGACCCAACAAGGGACAGATGTGCTGATTGGCGCCTTGGGGGACGGACAGAATATTTTAGTAAAAAATGTCACGGCGAGTGCATTAACCAGCGCTCAATTTGTGTTCCAGGATACTTTTGTGGCTCCTGCCGGTTACATGACCAGCGGGAGTAGCAATAACACATTAGTAACCGGCGCCAATACCATTACCCTGAGTGGCGGTTTTGCAGGTCCCGTCTGGACTGAAACCAACGGAAAGCTGGCTGTTTCATTGTCTGGCACGGTGTATCAGCATGATTTAGCCACTAGCGATAAATTTGTGGTTGGTCCCAAGAGTGATCCCACGGGGTATTACAACGCCCTACAAGGTTTTAAACCTGGGGTTGATAAAATCGACATTGGACAAATTGGCATTCTCAATGCCAATGACTTGGTGTTGACTCCATTGCATGTGTCTTTTGGGGATATGAACATTGTGCAGGGCACTTTTGTGATGAGCTACTCAAAAGGCGATAGTACGAACGGGCCTTTGGCGCTGGTTTATCTGGATTTCGTTTTGCCCACCCAACTGAAGGCTTCAGACTTTATTTTTTCCAGTGGCCAACCGGGTCCCAATACATCACTTTCACTGAGTACGGCCTTTATTCCCAATAGTCAAGTGCCTTTGAATACCGCCGGCTCTGTTGATCCCAATCTGATTGGCTCGAATAACGGGGTGACCATTAGTACGGATGGCACCATGGTAACCGCTTCAGTGGATTATGTGTTGCCTAATACGATTAATACGCTGGTTCTGACCGGGACTGCTGACTTGGTAGGGACGGCGAATAACAACGGTGACACGATTACGAGTAATACCGGGCAAGGCACCCTCATTGGCGGTACGGGCAACGACACGTATATCATAAACAACTCAGACGATGTGATTGTGGAAAATCCCAATGGAGGAACCGATAACGTTCAAGCCAGCGCCAGCTACGTTTTGAATGACAACGTTGAAAACCTGACCTTGACGGATACCAGCGATATCAATGGAACTGGCAATGCGCTGAATAACGTCATTACGGGTAATAGTGGCACAAATGTCTTAGACGGCTCAACGGGTAATGACACGATGATTGGCGGCTTGGGTAATGATATGTATGTGGTGGATTCCGCTAGCGATGTGATTACTGAAAACCCCAATGAGGGTACCGATACGGTACAAAGCAGCATCACTTATACCTTGACGAATGCCAATCTGGAGAATCTGACCTTAACGGGAGCCGCTGCACTGAACGGTACAGGGAACAATGGGAACAATTTCTTAACCGGTAACAGTTCTGCCAACTCCCTTTCAGGCGGTTCGGGGAATGACACGTTGGCGGGCAATGAAGGGAACGATACACTAGACGGCGGTTTGGGCAATGACACGTACCAGTTCTTGCCTAACTATGGCACCGACACGATTTTGGATGCAGGTGGGACGGATACCTTGGACTTCAGTTTGTTTACCACCAATGTCAGCGTGTCTTTAGGCTCCAATGTCATTAGCGGCGATCCGGGCAATTCCATTAGCTGGACCAATAGCCCGGAGATCATGGAAAACCTGACCACGGGCAGCGGCAATGACACTTTAAATGGCAGCTCTTTAGCCAACGTGCTGATTGGTAACGATGGCAACGATATCTTGATTGGTCTGGCGGGCAATGACACCATGAATGGTAGCGCTGGAGACGATTCTTATCTGTTTGCAGACGGGTTTGGGGCTGATTCGATTACCGATGCCAGCGGTACGGATACCTTGGACTTCAGTCTAATGAACAGCGCTATCACATACAATGTCATGACCGGATCAGTCACCAACGGCAGCAATTCGGTGAGCTTCACCTCTGCCACCACCACATTTGAACAAATAATTGGTGGAAACAAGAATGACTCGTTCACGGGTGGCGCGTTTACGGAAACCTTTGTGGGTGGTGCTGGCAATGACACATTCAATGGTGGTAGCGGCAATGATGTTTACGTGTATGCTAATGGCTGGGGTAGTGACTCGATTACAGCAGGTTCAGGCATAGAAACCGTCGATCTTAGCGCTGTAACCACAAACTTGAATATCAACATGACCTCAGGTAGTGGCAATGAAGTGTCTGATGGGACCAATCTGATTAATTGGAGCAGCACCATTGAAAATATCACCACAGGTTCTGGCATCGACACGATTAACGGCACCAGTGGCAATAACTATATCAATTCAGGGGCGGGAAGCGATGCCATTTGGGCAGCTCTTGGCAACGACACCATAGACAGCGGGGCGGGCAATGATCGATATGTTTATACCGGTATTTGGGGGAATGATTCCATTATTGACAGCTCAGGCACAGATCAGTTGGATTTCAGCACGGATGCTTCCAATGTCATCTTTAATCTGAGTGCTGGAGCGGGTAATGAAGTCACTGACGGCACCAGCACGATTAACTGGAGCGGGGACATTATTGAAAATGTGAAGGCGGGAACAGGCAATGACAGTATTACCGGCAACGGTGGAGCCAATTCCTTGAGTAGTGGGGCGGGCAATGATACCCTCAATGGCGGTCTGGGTAATGACACACTAGACGGTGGGCTCGGTGATGATGTGTACCAGTTTCTCAATGGATTTACGGCTGATTCCGTGACCGATGCAGGTGGAAACGATACCTTCGATTTCAGCCAAATTACCAGCGCAATAAGCTACAATGCGGCCACCGGGTCGGTTACTATGGACTCTAGCTCACTGAGCATCGGTACAGGAACCATTGAAAACGTCCTAGGCGGGTCTGGGGCTGATTCGTTGTCCGGTAGTGCCGATTCCGATAGTTTTACGGGTGGCACGGGTAACGATACCCTAGACGGTGGGGCTGGGAACGACACCTACTTCTACACTAATGGCTGGGGTAGTGATTCGATTATGGATGTCTCTGGCATTGATACAGTGAACTTGAGTGCAGTGACCACGACTTTAAACATCAATATGGCGGCTAGCTCGGGAAATGAAATTTCTGACGGGACAAACCTAATTAATTGGTCGGATGTCATTGAAAAGCTCATTACGGGCTCAGGGAACGACACGGTGAACGGTACCAGCGGAGATAATGCCATTACGTTGGGAGCCGGTAGTGATGCCATCTGGGCCGCGCTGGGTAATGACACCATAGATGGCGGTGATGGAAATGACCGCTATGTGTACACCGGAACCTGGGGCAATGATTCGATTATTGACAGCACCGGAACGGACACTCTGGATTTCCACAACAGTTCATTGAATGTAACATTCAACTTGACAGCAGGTACCGGCAATGAAGTCAGCGGTGGCACTAGTACCATTAACTGGGATGGAGCCATCATTGAGAATATCCTGGGTGGCTCCGGCAATGAAGGCATGACAGGCAACAATTTAGCTAATACGTTTATCGGTGGACACGTCAATGACACCTTGATGGATGGAGCCGGAAACGATAGTTACCTGTTTGCCAAAGGCGACGGGGTGGATCAAATCAATGATTTCGATACGACCGCTGGCAACCTGGATAAAATCGCCTTTGACAGTACGGTCAGTTTGTCGGCCATTGCGGTCTTCCAGACCGGTAACGGTGATTTACAGATTGGTTACACGGATAGTGTCGGAGATCTGATTACGGTGCAGCATCAGTTTGCGGGTGGCAATACGATCGAGCGCTTTGAACTTAGTAATGGGCAATTTATGACCGATGCGGATATGAACCAGGTAATTGCCGATATGGCGGCTTATGCCGCCTCACATAGCATTACGATTAGCAGTTTGAGCGATGTTGAAAATAACAATAATTTGATGGCGCTTGTGAATGCTGGCTGGCACAGTTAGTCAGCTTTTACTGTAAAAAGGAGCATCTAAGAACCATTCTGAGAAGTACTTTAACTGGCCAGTCGTTTGAGCATGAGATGTGACATAGCAAGGAGAATATTGCCTTCACTGCTTTTTAGCGAATAGTCGTACTCCTTGCTGAGGATTCGGTAGTTTCCAAACCAGGCAAAGGTGCGCTCCACAATCCAGCGCTTGGGTAAAACGACAAACCCCTGTTGTTCTTTCGGTTTTGAAACAATTTCCAGTACGCATCCCAGTTTGTCTGTGTCCCAAGCCACCAATTGTCCAGTATATCCAGCGTCTGCCCAGATTTTCAGCAGACCCGGCAAGCTTTTTGCCAGTGGCCACAAGACTAGCTTGGCTCCGTCGCGATCCTGAATAGAGCCTTCATGCACTACCAGGCTATGCAGCAAGCCCAGCGTGTCTACGGCAATATGACGCTTTCGGCCTTTGATTTTCTTGCCCGCATCCCAACCTTTCGGCCCCCTTTTTGGCCGGTCTTCACCGATTGGCTGTCAATAATCAAGGCTGTGGGCTGTTCATCTTTGCCCGCTTTCCGACGCACTTGGCCTCGTAAGTGATTGTGTAACTGCTGCCAAGACCCATCCAGCATCCAAGCTCGAAAATAATGGTAAACCGTTTTCCATGGCGGAAAATCTTTTGGCAAGGCCGGCCAGGAACAACCTTCCTTGACTCGGTAAAGCATCCCATTGACCAATTCTCGCCGCTCGTTGGCATATGGCCTGCCTCCGAATCTTGCGTACGGCACCAGAGGCTCAATCATCCGCCATTGTTTGTCTGTCAGATCACTCGGGTAACGCTTGGACACAGCCATTCCCTCCCTGCTTTTCCCTGCAAGGACGTTACCCTATCTCATTTTGTGCCACTTCTCAGAAGGCCTCTAAA
>CABHPA010000114.1 GCA_902168245.1 Candidatus Melainabacteria bacterium | reverse complement strand
TCTCTATTCGTCGGCAGCGTCAGATGTGTATAAGAGACAGGGGTCTAGCACTTTTACCAAAAGTTCCACGACTTTGTGCGGGGTGTAAAACTCGCCACCCTTCTTACCGGCATCATCTGCAAACCGCTCAATAAGGTACTCATAAGCGCGGCCCAATAAATCCGGCTCGGACAGATTATCGTTCCGAAGGTTGATGGTAGAAAAATGCTGAATCAAACGAGAAAGCACCGTATCTTTCGATTTAATATCGCCTAACTTACGTTCATCATTAAAATAGATGCCCAGTAGCACGCCTTCCAATACTGTTCCGTTGGATTCTTCTAAAACTTGGCAAACTTTATCCAGTTCTTCCCCCACATTTGTGGTGAGCTTTTTAATCTCAGACCAACGTGCTTTTGTGGGTACATAGAATTGATGCTCATCGGGATCATTCCACGCAATTTTTTTGGCAATGGCTGATGCCGTGCCGGATTTTAATTCACGCTTTTCAACTTTTTCGGCTTCTTCCTCAAATACGTCTGAGAGACGTTTTAAGAAAAGAAAACCAAAAATAAAGCTCTTGTAGTCACTGGAATCAATTGAGCCACGCAAAATATCTGCGGCAGACCACAGCTTACCTTCCAGTTGCGAGAGTGTTAATTTGCCTGTTTCTACGAGGGTCGCCATGACTGTCTCCTAACTATAAACCTGAGAATGCTTCTGAAAATAACTGTTGCGATACTCGAATCCGAGTTTCCAACGCCTGCTTTTCAAGCCGAATGTATTGCTTTGTGGCAATCGATAAGGATTCCAAGCTTCTTTGCTTCTGCTGATCGGGTACTGGCACCTCAATCTCGCCCACATCACGCGAAGTGAGCGTCAATTGCAGAGTCGTTGCTCTAGAACGAGAAAAAACGTTCTGTTGGCCTACAGCACTTTCCAAATATGCCTGTAGCAGTATGGGAGTAATCGGCGCATTAGTAGAGAGGCGGATTACCGCCAGATTAGAACTGATAATACTGCCCGTAAGCTCTTGAGCAACTACAGCCGACTTCAAGAGCGTTCCACGGGTGGTGATCAGAACATCGTTGGCTTGTACCATATACCTCTGAATTTTGCCCGGCTCTTCCACCATTACCGTATTGAGCGCAGTAGTATCCACCTCGCCATCTACGACATCCTTAACATTAATGATAGGAATGGCATGCTTACCTTTCCCCACGGGCGCACGTCCAGAAGTTGATAGGCCAGTAAAGATAATAGCTGCAATGTCAAACAGGCGTAATTTCACGAGGCATCTCACCATTCTTCATGAGGTTCGGTACTTCATGAAGAATAACCCCAATTCTGAAAAAGTCAACACATCTTATGTCAGTATCTTTATACTTTATTTAAGTATTTGAATACTAACATTTTAAAATGGATAAATGCTTTTATTTTTTAAATCTCTTTAACAGCACTTCCCTTGAAAACAATGATGGAGTTTGAGTGGGTGTGATACTCACAACCTCCCATCCTTTAGAGCCGAGAATATCCAAAATGCCTTGCAGGCCCGGTTCAGGGATTGGTTTTTTCTTTGCCGATAAGTGGGTCATTGCATCATCTGCGTAACTAACGACTTGGGCAACATGGACGCCATCTTGTAAAAGCTGTTGTACATCATTGGGCAGATCGGGTTCTACAGGTGCCGTTATCGGCTGCTTCCACTCCGAGCTTTCTCGTCCCAGTATCTCGGAATAGAGCGCTATCTGACCATAGGGGCGCTCGAACGTCTCTCCTGTTGGGAGGTGGGTCTCTACTTGTTTTTTGGTATAGCCCTTGCTGGGCCTTGTTTCGGCTAAAAGATTGTATGCCCTAACGAACATTTTGCCGTCACCAATCACGCTCCCCCACTGATTTTTCCAGGTGCAACGATCATACAAGCCTTGCTCGGCCGCACGCTGATAAAGATCATGCAAGAGTTCAGTGCCGCCAAGATAGCTGGTTTCACAGCGCAGATGTCCATACTCCCAGTTCTCCGCCTTGGCCGGAGAAAGGTTCAACATAGTACTTAAAGCACATATAGCGGTGACCGCGAGAAATTTCTTCATTTTGCCGTTCCTGGTTTAATCCTATGCCGGTAATCCCACGGGCGCATGCCGCCGCTCCAGACACCGCGTTTGAGCTGGTGATCCGTTTCTTCTTCCGCCTGATACTTGCCGCCCGAATACCGTGTGTAATCAAATGCCAAGCCCGCTTCAACCAGTTCTTTCTGAACATCCCTGTTTGAAGCGTAAACATCACAGATTCTGCGCTGGTAGCTCATCTCACCATTGCAGTGAAGCGCGACCTCTTTATTTAGAACTAAGCGGGCAAGATAGTCTTTTGCTTCCATCCCGTAAGGCTGAGCCATTTCTGGGGCATCGATGCCTGCCAAACGGATTCGGCTTTGGTCGGCCATCACTAATGTGTCGCCATCAATGACATAGCGTACTTCTTCTGTCCAGCCAGTTGAGAATGCCAACGTGAGCAGTATTCCCAGTGAAAGAGTTTTGCATTTTAAGCTGTGACGTAAAGCAAGAGTGGACATTCTGGTACGCATTCAAATTTTCTGCCCGAGACAAACGCTCAAGCAGCACAAGACAAGACCAAGAGGGTCGTGGTACGCTTTAAAGTCGTTTTGCCTTTCAACGCAGGCAAAACAATACTCAATATAGTGTCACTTATTGGTGACAAGTCAAAGTTACCATTTTCCCTGGAGCTTGTCAAATGCCGTCCCATTTAGGGGATATGCTGAAGAAATTGCGAGCAAATCTATCCCTCTATGATATAGAGAAAGGGACAGGTCTACATCGGTATGTCGTAAGCAAATACGAGACAGGGAAAAATATACCTTCGGTTGAACAGCTCAAAATACTTGCTGAATTTTACGAATACCCTTATCAAGCACTAAGAAAACTTTATTTTGAAGATCTGCTCATGCAAGATGATGAAGACTGGCTCGTGCTGGCAACTCTCTTAGTTGAAAAGGCACTAGAGAAAGAACATTGCGAACTATGGTCAGCTATCAAAAATCTTTCGTCTGAACAGCGAGTCCAATTTAGAAACCTTGCTTTGGCACATTTAGAAGAGTCTGAAGGCTAATTTTGTAAGAATTTCATCTGGTTTTGAATGCTCTTTCTCTGTTATTCGAGAGGGAATAGGGCTATTTTATAGACCTCCGTGTCTCCCTAAAAAGGTTACAAAACCATTTTGTCACTTGATACTGTCCAGCCATTCCAAATATTCACGTTTTATAATAAACGTAGTAGGGAGGATAAATAGTATGAGGCCCAACTGTCCAAAATGTTCTAAGCCGGATCCCAAAAAGAATGGGCACGCTCTTAACCGTCAGCGCTGGAAATGCAAAGCCTGCGATTTTGAGTACACTCGAACTGACAGAACTGACAAATTAAAGGCATTAAGGCTGCAAGCTGTTAACCTGTATGAGATTGGTTATAGCTCTAATCAAGTCGCCGCAATGCTCAAGATATCATCAACGAGTGTTTTAAAATGGGCGCGAACACGAACATTTCCGCACGGTCGAGTGTTTGAAATAAAACCGCGTCTCACCTTCCCACCAGAAATTCGTTCAGAGCTGCGAAATATCCGAGAAGAATTAGCGTCGCTTCAGCTCCAACTCAATGAATACCCAAAAACATACCCTTAACTCCCCTGTAAAATGTTCAAGCAGAAGAACCGGCAGTTAATGGCTCTCGGCTGCAATATAAGAGAGTTTTTCAGTTAGACTTCCCATATTGACTTCGACTGTTTTGTTTCTATTTTCTTGGTAGATCTCTTCACAAAAGCCTTGAAAATCAGTAGTCAGTTCTGCTGTAGACCTGCGATTGTTTGTACTTTTTTCAGCCCTATCAATATCAATTTGTTTAAATCGAGATATTCGATTCAACATTTGTTTTTTACACAGCTCACTACAATATTTTTGCGTGCCTTTCCAAGCTCCTTCAGGAGTGGAACCACAATATAGACACTGTTCATAGGGGAATTTGTTTTCCTCAAAGAGCTTTGCTTTGAGGAAGTACTCATATTGGTAGATTCTCTCCGTATTTTTGTCAATATTATCGTAGTGGTACTTTGGCTCAATCAGTCTGAACAGATGGGCCAATGTCCAGTCAAGAGGAATACTCTTTTCCTGATCGGAGAAAAGCGGCTTAGCCTCAAACTTCAGGTCTTCTTTGCGGCAAAAGTGTCCGATATGAGTAAGAATCTCGGCCATCCGTTTGGCTTTCGCAGAGTCAAAGCCTAGCGAATGCTCGATAAAAGCCATATCTTCCTGGGAGAAACCCTCTTCTGACTTTAGGTTTTCCAGATAGGCCTCTAGCCCTCTTTGAGGTGGGCCCTGGCGATATCCTCCCATAAGCATTTCCATCCGCTTGGCGTACCAAAAGCGGAAAGATAACTTTGCGAGGTAAGGATAGTTCATGAAGAAGAAAGCCTGCAAGATTCTTGAGGTTTTATAGTCTACCAAAAAAGACTACTGTGATGCGTATGGTTCGTAATCGAACACAGTGATATACACTGTCTCTTATACACATCTGAC
>CABHPA010000113.1 GCA_902168245.1 Candidatus Melainabacteria bacterium | reverse complement strand
TTCATCCACTTGCAGTTTGGCTTTTGTAACATGCTGCCGCAATTTCGCTCGAATATAAATGCGATCCGTTGAGCAGGTCTGGGGAATCAGCCATTCCACTTTGGGGAAATGACTCATTTGAAGCGTTGTGTATCCCAAAGTATCGGCCCAGACAGTGTGAGAACTTAGGATTAAGGTAATCAATGCAATTTTCAGTGAAGCGGAAGACATTATAGGGGATACCCCTGAGTTAATTGCTGTAATTGCGCTTGAATCTCTTGGGATCTGGCTTGAATTTGCTGCAAGCGAGGCGAAAGACATGCTCTTGTTATAGAAGCACAGGAGGCTATTTCTCGCTCCCAGCTCACTGAGAATGCCTTAGGGGCAAGTGTCTTCTCAAAAGCGGGCATTTCTGGTAAGGGAGTAACCCAAAGTTGTTGCTGGCTTTTTAAATTCATGATTTTGGCCGGATTTCACAGTCAAAAAGTTCTGCCAAAGCACAAAAGAGCTGCTTGGCCGTATCGCTACTTAAGACAATAGCACTGTCTGAAGAAGGTGGAGTGGTCTCTTTCCCTTCTGCCAGGCTTTGTACAAAACCGAACTGGAGTAATAAATTATGCTCCATGGTTTTTAAAGAAATCACATTGCAGAATTGCGGGACTGAAGGTTTTGGAAATCCATACGCCTTTGAAGACAGCCGATTATTTGGAGCTGTCGCATAAGGTTTGCTCTCAACTGTAGCACTGTCAGCTGAGATACGGTTTGCTTTGAAGGTGAATTGCTTAAAAATGCCCATAGACTGATTGTAGATAAAGTTAATCCATTCCAGATCCCTTGCTTGTAGGATTCAATCCGCCCTGTTTTAGAAGCACCTCTGTCAGAAATTTACCAACTCCATTATGTAAGAATTTGTTAAAATAAGGGTTCAGTTTATCCCCTTTTGAGACGAAATGGCTTTAAGAGTACTTTTGGAATAGGAAGCGTTTGCATGGGCAATTGGAAATGGTGTGTGATAGTTGGCCTAGCGGTGTTGGCATTGGGCAACCTGTCAGGATTTGCACAGCAGGCCAACCCAACAGATGGGTTGCAACAAGCGAAATTGGAAGTCGAAGGCTTATATACGCAGTGGCGACAAGCTAAACCCAGTGACCCAATCACCACTAACGCTTTTTGGGCCTATCTGCACACCCAGCCCCAGCAGAATCAACTGAGTTACAACAGTTTCGTAGAGCGGATTGAGCCTATTACACAACCCTTGCCCTCTGGCGTTTGGATTCTCAGTACGTATGTACCGACCACTGGTAAACTATTGGGCTTTTATGTGGATTTAAATGGTTCCAAACAGCCAAACGGAAATCTATTTGGGGAAAGTACGGATCAATTCCGTTTTGAAATGGATAATAGCGGTCATATTGGGCAATAGTGAGGTTGATTGGATGAGAATTCGTGTTTTACAAACCAGTGGTTTAGCCCTTGCTTTGTCTGTGACGCTATTATCTGGATTTAATTCTTCGGCGCAGGCAGCCAACTGTGATCAGCTGGGGCCTGGTTGGAGTTTTTATGGCGATTATGACGTCATTCTGGAAGGCCGCTCAGGCTTGGAGGCTAATTTTGGGCCAAGTAATGTCAACAAAGTCACCCCATTTCATCATTTTCTACAGAAATATGCCAATACCAACAATATTTATATCGTCAACCTGTATCGGGAGATTTTCACGAGTCGCATGTACTCACAGTGCTACTCTCCTCAGGCAGGCCATCTCCAAATTTATGCAAAAGATATCACACAATATGTAGGTGCAGACGTCAATAGTTCAAATGCTGAAGGCACTGATATCAATCTAAATACCTACCCTCCGTATGAGGATTATGATAATCACACTCATCCTGAACTAGAACGCTTTGCGGTTAAAGTGACAGGTCCTAACCCCCAAGTCATTGCCAATACCAGCTCATTCTTATATGTTGAGCCTCCGGTTCCAGGCCAAGCACTTGTCATCAAAACTTACACAGATACCACCCCTTATTATATTTTCTTGACAGATAATCCAGTAGCCCTAGCTGCTGAAAAAGCTTTAAATGACAAAGCATCGACAGAGCAGCCTCAAAAAGATGGCCAACCCAAGACAGATCCCAAAACGGATGCAGGTGATCCGGTGGATCTGTTCAGCGGGTCTTTTCAGATTCAAAATATTGATTTAGCGGTTCCTGGCATTATTCAGCCCCAAGTGGCTCGGTGGTATCAATCGGCCTTTGGCACCAAAGATGGCCCGTTTGGCAAGGGTACCAGCCTCATGCCGTATAATGCCTCCGTAAAAGTAAAGACGGATGGAAATGGTCAGGTCATTAAAGCTGCTGGCACTGAAATCACATACTCGTCTGGAGATCATACCGAAGTCACATTAAAAGATATGGCTGGAGATCTAACCTTTACGGCTCCGGATAAGACAGGCTTTGCGGATAGCAAAATCACGGTGCAAACTGACAGCCAAAGTAAAATGACTGGCGCAAAGCTGTTAAAGGCCAATGGCGATCAGTTTCTCTTTGATGGTAACGGGTATTTGATTCAAATTCAGGATCGTAATCAAAATGCGGTTGCCATTACCCGAGATAGTGCCCACCTGATTACCCGTATTGAAGATCCTTCTACCCATAAAGGGATTGACCTGGTGTATGACGGGAATCAGCATGTGATCCAGGTCACGGGGTTAGCGGGCCAAACCATCCAGTATACTTATGACTCTGAAGGGCGCTTGATTCGCATTACCGATCCCGCAGGTCAATCCGTTAGCTTTACCTATGATGCCAATGGCCAGATGTTAACCAGTACCGACGCCCGGGGCAACCAGGTTGCTCAAAATACCTATAATGCAGATGGCCGAGTTACCGATCAGGTCATGGCAGATGGCTCCACTATGCACCTGGAATATCCCGATGCCACCACCCGCAAAATTACGGATGGCAACGGCCATATCCGAGAGCATCATTTTGAAAGCCATGGCCTCTTTACGGGAATTAAAACGCCTTTAAATCAAACCTATACCACCACTTACTCCCCGGCCTTATTTGATACCAGTGGTGGAGCCAGAACTATTACCACTACCGATCCCCAAGGTCGCACCGTGGTGACAGAACTGAATAACCGAAATCAGCCGGTTCGCATCACGGATCAAGCAGGCCGGGTCACCGAAATGACTTATGAACCTACTTTTAACCTGCTTTCCACCATTAAAGACCCCTTGGGCCGAATCACGCGCTTTACTTATGATGCCAATGGCAATGTGATCCAAGCGCAAGATCCGGATGGTAATACCAGCACGTTTATCTATAATGCCCAAGGACAAGTCTTGAGCGCTACGGATGCTCTGGGCCAAAAAGCCCAGTATGCTTATGATCCCAATCATGATTTAACCCAAGTCACCGATCCTGTAGGCAACAAGACCAGCTATATCTATGACACGCTGTCCCGTTTGACCAAGATAACCGATGCCAAGGGCAACAGCACCCAATACAGTTACGATACTCTCAACCGGGTGACTCAAATTACGGATGCCTTGGGCAATACCACCCACTTTGCTTACGATGAAAACGGAAACGTGGTCTCTGTCACCGATCCCAAGAGCCATACCACCACGGCCAGTTATGATCCCATGAACCGGCTGGTATCTACCAC
>CABHPA010000112.1 GCA_902168245.1 Candidatus Melainabacteria bacterium | reverse complement strand
AGATTGTGAGTGGTATTGTCGAGCGTCGGCACACATTGCCGATTCTGGCCAATATCCTCATTCGCAAGGATGGCGAGCGTGTTTCATTCCTGTCGACCGACATCGAAGTGCAGATCACCACGCACGCGCAAGTCGGCAGCGGTAACGACGTCACATCGACCACCGTCGCGGCACGCAAGCTGCTCGACATTCTCCGTGCGCTGCCGGATTCCGGCGACGTGTCGCTGACGCTGGCAAACAAGCGCATGACCGTGCAGTCGGGCAAATCGCGTTTTGCTCTGCAGACGCTGGCCGCTGAAGAATTCCCGACAGTTGCGCAAGCCGAGCAGTACAACGCCAAGGTCACGCTGCCGCAGAAGACATTGAAGCACCTCTTTAATATGGTGCACTTCTCGATGGCGCAACAGGACATTCGTTATTACCTGAACGGCCTGTTGCTGGTCGTCGACGGCAAGAATGTCATTGCCGTGGCAACCGACGGTCACCGTCTGGCCTTCTGCCAGGTTGCCACCGAACAGGAATTCGCGCGCCAGGAAGTCATCATTCCGCGCAAGACGATTCTCGAACTGCAACGCCTGCTGGAAGATACCGACCAGCCTGTCGATCTGGAGATCGCCAACAACCAGGTCAAGCTCACGTTCAGCGATATCGAACTGATTTCCAAACTGGTCGAAGGCAAGTTCCCGGATTACACGCGCGTCGTGCCGAAGGGCTACAAGAACAACTTCACGCTTGGCCGCGACGCCTTGCTGCGTTCGTTGCAGCGTGCCGCGATCATGACGTCGGACAAGTTCAAGGGCGTGCGGTGCATCGTCAGCCCCGGCAGCATGAAGATCAGTTCCACCAATGCCGACCAGGAAGAAGCAGTCGAAGAAATCGAAATCGATTACGGCGGCGATAGTGTCGATATCGGCTTCAACGTCACCTATCTGCTCGACGTGTTGAACAACCTGAAGGGCGACAGCATCAACATCGCTCTCGGCGATGCCAATTCGTCCGCGTTGATCACGGTGCCGGATAACCCGGACTTCAAATACGTCGTCATGCCGATGCGTATTTGATGAGCTAAAAAGAGTCAAAACGGCAACGAAAAATTCCTGTTTTTCGTTGCCGCCCGAGGGTTAAAACTGCTTTAAAAACAGAAACTTGCTCTCATATGAATCATCTATCGGTACGTGTATTTTTGTATCGAAGACAAGCAGCAAAAAAAGCAGTCCCGCAGTTCGTTTTGCAGAAGTTTTTCGCAAACAGATGTGAGGTCAAGCCAGCCGGCAAATCAGCGTCGGCAAGCGCTTTCTCCTTCGGGGAAAAAGCCGGATGGACCACCTCTTTGAATCCCATCAGGAATTCAGACCGTCATCCGCTTTTCCGTCTTCGGATCATCGATTCCGAAGAGAAGGGCCGAACTCCCATTGCATGCGAACGATTCAGTAACGTTATTTAAAGGTAGCCATGTCCGCGATCCCGAACGAGAACATCCCTCCATCGCAATCCGCCAACTACGGTGCGTCGTCCATCCAGATTCTTGAAGGCCTGGAAGCAGTCCGCAAACGCCCCGGCATGTACATCGGCGATACGTCGGACGGCACCGGCTTGCATCACTGTGTGTTCGAAGTGCTGGACAACTCCATCGATGAATCGCTGGCGGGTCATTGCACCGAGATCCACGTCACCATCCATTCCGATAATTCCATTTCGATCACCGATAACGGCCGCGGTATTCCGACCGGTATCAAATGGGACGACAAGCACGAACCAAAACGCAGTGCGGCAGAAATCGTCATGACCGAACTGCACGCCGGCGGCAAGTTCGACCAGAACTCGTACAAGGTATCCGGCGGTCTGCACGGTGTAGGCGTGTCGTGCGTGAACGGTCTGTCCAAACTGCTGAAGCTGACGATCCGTCGCGACGGCAAAGTGCACCAGATGGAATTCGTCCGCGGCGTTCCGCAGAACCGCGAGATTGAAACGATCGACGGCCAGGTTGTCTCGCCGATCAAGGTTGTCGGCGATACCGACAAGCGCGGCACCGAAGTCCACTTCTGGGCCGACGAAGAGATTTTTACCAATGTCGAATTTCACTACGACATTCTGGCCAAGCGCATCCGCGAACTGTCCTTCCTCAACAACGGCGTGCACATCAAGCTGACCGATCAGCGCACCGGCAAGGAAGAAGACTTCGCGTTTGAAGGCGGAACGCGCGGCTTCGTTGAATACATCAACAAGGCCAAGAGCGTTTTGCACCCGACGATTTTCCAGGCGACCGGCGAGCGTTTGTCGGACCAGGGCACCAACATCACGGTCGACGTCTCCATGCAATGGAATGACGCCTACAACGAACAGGTGCTCTGCTTCACCAACAACATTCCGCAACGCGACGGCGGCACCCACTTGACCGGCCTGCGCGCCGCGATGACGCGCGTCATCAACAAGTACATTGAAGAAAACGAATTCGCGAAAAAAGCCAAGGTCGAAGTCACCGGCGATGACATGCGCGAAGGCCTGACCTGCGTGCTATCCGTCAAAGTGCCGGAACCGAAATTCAGCTCGCAGACCAAAGACAAACTCGTATCGAGCGAAGTGCGCGGCCCGGTCGAAGAGATTGTCGCCAAGACGCTGACCGACTTCCTCGCCGAGAAGCCGAACGACGCCAAAATCATCTGCGGCAAGATCGTCGAAGCCGCACGCGCACGCGAAGCCGCGCGTAAAGCGCGCGACCTCACCCGTCGCAAGGGCGTGATGGACGGCCTCGGCTTGTCCGCCAAACTGGCCGACTGCCAGGAAAAAGATCCGGCACTGTGCGAACTGTACGTGGTCGAAGGTGACTCCGCAGGCGGCTCCGCCAAGCAAGGCCGCGATCGCAAGTTCCAGGCGATCCTGCCGTTGCGCGGTAAAGTCCTTAACGTCGAAAAAGCCCGCTTCGAAAAAATGCTCTCCAGCGAACAGATCACCACGCTGATCGCCACGTTGGGAACAAGCATCGGCGCGGACGAATTCAACATCGACAAGTTGCGTTATCACCGCATCATCATCATGACCGATGCCGACGTCGACGGCGCCCACATCCGTACGCTGCTGCTCACGCTGCTGTATCGCCAGATGCCGCTGTTGGTCGAGCGCGGCCACGTCTACATTGCGCAACCGCCGCTGTACAAGGTCAAGCACGGCAAGGACGAGCGTTATCTGAAGGACGACGTCGAAGAAGCCGTCTACATGATGCAGATCGCGTTGAACGACGCCGCACTGATCCCGTCGGAAGGCGCAGCGCCGATCACCGGCGACGCCTTGTCCGAACTGGTCCGTCAATACAACACCGCCAACGCGATCATCAATCGCCTGACGCGCGTGATCGATTCCGCTGCGCTCACCGCCATCATGACCGGCGTCACGCTCGACCTCAGCTCGCAAGAGGCAGCTGACGGGTCGGCCACGCGTCTGCAGCAAGGCATCAACGACCCAGCCGTCAAGGTCGCAGTCGTCCACGATGAGCTGGCCGACAAGTACGCATTGCGTATCCAGCGCATGCAGCACGGTAACGTCAAGGTCACCGGCTTCGACGCAGACTTTGTCACCGGCCCGGACTACACGGTTCTCGCCAACGCCGCAGCAACCTTCAAGGGTTTGATCGGTGCAGGCGCAATGATCCGGCGCGGCCTCGGCGACAAAGCCAAGATCAGCGCCATTACCGACTTCCACCAGGCGATGAGCTGGCTGCGCAGCGAAGCAGAACGCAACGTCGGCAAGCAACGCTACAAAGGTCTGGGCGAGATGAACCCGGAACAACTGTGGGAAACAACGATGGACCCAACCGTACGCCGTCTATTGAAAGTGCAGATCGAAGACGCGATCGCAGCAGATCAGATTTTCACGACGTTGATGGGTGACGATGTGGAACCGCGCAGGGCGTTCATTGAATCGAATGCGCTGGCTGCGGGGAATATTGATATTTGATTTTTTGTAGGTGTAGGTTCTCAAAATATCTGAAATATTCTCAATTATGTGAAACAAAAAAGGCTCCTGAGGAGCCTTTTTTATGGAGGAGAGTTTTTGGTGTGATGCAGAACACACTGCAGTTGCGGACTAAATATCGCCATTCCATTAATTCGCATTGATCATGTCCGCTATCGGCAAAAGCAGTCATTACGAATAAGCGCTGATTTTCTCATTAGAAGGCGGGATTCCCGTGTAATGCTGAATTTTAATAGCATGCTACCGGGATCCAGAGTCTGGGAAAATTAATACTGATGTCGTACATTTCTCACTCAATTAGCGTCATAACAGGAAGAATTTTACGTGACATTCAATTTTCAAATTCCCGGTCCGGCTCATCGGACACCAATAGCCGTTGATCCTGGCTCGTCGATGGTCTTTGTCGGAGCGAACGGTTCCGGAAAAACACGTTTGGCTGTATTCATCGAGGAGTCCGTGGGCGAGGGTGCACACCGTATTTCGGCTCACCGAGCGCTCAATCTTAATCCAGCGGTACCCAAGATTCGTGGCGCCGAGGCGCTCAGAAAACTGCGATACGGATGGGATCATGAGAACGCATCAATTGCCCATCGAAATGGGAACCGTTGGGCTAATTCGAAGCCGGCAGTGGCGATGCTGAATGACTTCGACAGTCTGCTTCAAGCACTCTTTGCCGACCAATCGGTTACGACCCTTGAGACGCACATCAAGTATAGATCCGGCACGCTGACTAAAGCGACCTCAACAAAATTCGAAACTCTTGCCGAGATTTGGCAGCGTCTCCTTCCCCATCGACAGCTAATGGTCTCTGGTGACGACATTCAAGTCGCTGTTTTAGATGCGCCGGGAACCTATCCAGCATCGGACATGAGCGACGGAGAGCGCGCCATCTTTTATCTCATAGCGCAAGCCTTAGTCGCGGCTAATTCATCTCTCCTCGTTATTGATGAACCTGAGCTGCATGTTCATCCGTCCATCATGTCAAGTCTCTGGGACGAAATCGAGGCTGCTCGGAAAGATTGCGCATTTTTGTTCATTACCCATGATTTGCATTTCGCCGCCGCCCGAGCTGCCCAGAAGTATGTCATCAGATCATATGCCCCGACGCCTTCCTGGGTAATAGAAACTGTTCCAGAGGACACTGGCTTTAGTGAAGAAGTGACAACGCTGATACTTGGCAGCCGCCGCCCCATTTTGTTTGTGGAGGGCACTGGGACAAGTTTGGATCTTGCTATCTACAGGTGCTGTTATTCGCAATGGACGGTAATTCCTAGAGGTTCATGTGAACAAGTTTTGCATGCGGTAGTCACAATGCGTGCAAATGCGCAGCTTACGCGTGTCACGTGTGCCGGGGTTGTGGACGCTGATGATTACACAGCAGAAGAAATTCAGTATTTGAATGGCTTGGGCGTATTTCCGCTGCCGGTATCAGAAATGGAGAATCTGATTCTGCTACCTGAAGTCAGCCGTGCTATCGCGCAATTAGAAGGTTTTGGTGGTACAGAACTTGAGCAGCAATTGTCCAATTTGAAAACGGCCATTTTCGGCACCCTGCAATCGCAGGCGGCAATCGATGACGTCGTAGTGAGGTACTGTCGGCGTCGAATCGATCGCACGCTAAGAAAGATCGACCTCTCCGGCCCAAAGAGTATTGCCGGTCTGGTTGAAGAATACGGTACTCAAACCGCCAACTTGGATGTCACAAGCCTTGCCGCGGACGCGACTCGTAAGATTCAGGAAGCATTGGCAAATGAGGATTTATCTAGTCTGCTGACCATTTATGACAACAAGGGCTTGCTCGCCCTTGCCGCTCAGCACCTCAAGCAAACACGCATGGCAACATTTGAGGCGTGGCTCACGAGGATGCTCCGCGATGAAGAAAAGGCCCCTAATTTGGTCATAGTATTGAAAGCTGTCTTGCCGACAGTACAAGCCAGCTAATCGTGATCGGACTGGCTGATGCAACCTGTGACTGTCGAACGCCCACTTCGGGCCGGTAGCGGACTCTCTGCTGATAGAAAAGGCGACCATCTGGCCGCCTTTTCTCTTTATGTCGTGTTAATCAAGTCAAGACTGAGAGCTCTAGCATCACAATGGTTTGGCAACCACGAGGTAGGCTACCTAGCTTGCCCGATGGCTAATCACTGCATATGACCCTAAACGGTATTTCGTATGTATCAGAGAGATAGCGCTCCGTAACCGCAAACAACATCAGCTGGCTTTCTGACGCGTCTTTCTTGGACAGTCCAGGTTGAACAACTATTACCTTGAGCCTCACATCGTGGTGACGGCTAATTTCTTTAAACATTATGAGGTCCTCTACCGTTCCTAGCTCGATACGACTAGATTTGCCTTCTTTCACACGCTTGTCATTACGCTTCAGCAGATGAGTAAAAAAATCTGTTTTGCGGTCTCTGTTAGTCAACCAATTAGCACTGCGCTGTGCTTGACCGCAAACTACATACAGGTCATCTACCCGCCCACCAGGCTTCTTGCCAGAGTATTTAAGGTGGTATAACTCGACTTCAAGGTATTTTCTTACCTCTTCGTCTACGACCCTGATAGTCACAATATCAGCCGCTTCACCAGAGCCGTCATCATCGAAGATGAGAGATAGTTCTTTATTCTCTTTAAGGCGCTCAATCATGCGGTACTGAATCGTTCCGGCAACTTTCTTCTCTCCCTGAGACTCCTTCTTAATATCCACACCAGTCCAGTCCAGAGGCAATAGCCGGTCCAATCTGAAAGGCAGCAGGTCCTTATTAGGTAGCTCGGTATATTCGTAACCCTCGAGGGATGAGCCGTCGCCGAACCATACAATCGGAGGGCAGTCAGTGAAGTATTCTTCAACCAGCCTGAAATCAGCAGCCCCCATTTGGATTTGGATGGCATCGCCGCTTACGCGCTTGAACTCGTAATCTACAAACTCTTTTCGCTTAATAATGACGAGCATATAGATGCTCTCCCAGAGGTCAGAAGAGAGCCGGATATAGAAAGGTGCTTTATCGTCGCCTTCGATAATGTTGATATTTACAAATGTAGATGATGTGGCCAGATGCATGGGATGTCTGAATGAAACTACGTACTCATTCTTCTCCCAAATCTTGTGTGGCCAATCAACGGCGATTGCGGTTTTCGCGGGAATGTCATCGACTATCTGCGGTTTCAGCGTGCCAGCAAGCACCGTAGAGTAATCAATTGTGTCATTGGCTATTTTCGCGCCAATAGCTTTGGCCCACTTACCGAAAGAGTCGACCTGCAGTCTCAATGCCGACCAAACTCTACCGCGCTTTGCAGCTCCGACAGAGACCTTTTCACCACCCGAGTAGCCGACGCCAGCGAGCACGGCCTCTTTTGCTGTTCGACGTACCGCTTCGCTGATACGAGACTCGACGTCCGAGCCCATGCGACCAGTAAAGCGTACTTGTCGACCTAAGTGCTCCTCTAAACCGACGTTGTTGAACACCAAACGGTTGACGTCATAAAAGCATTTAAAAACCTCAGGTGCTACCACCAGCTGGACATTCGTACCGCAAAGCGCTTTTGCAATCTCTTTGTACTCGCCGTTGATACCGGAACCATGAAGGTAAAGTAGTTCATTATCGCTATCCCAGATAGCGATAAACAGTTCCCAATTCAATTCACGAATTGCGGCGACATCACTCCATTGAACTTTCCCTTCCGTTGCAGAAAGGACGACCAGTGTTTTCTCCTCCTTATTAAGGCTGTGATATAGCTTGTCCCGTGAAGTACCACGTTTGATGCCATTCTCGAATTTTTCTGGTGTCCACTTCGTGCAATCTGTTCGGTAAACGACCATGCTAGCTGCTGGACGTAAGTCTTTAAGAGGAACTTCACCAATTTCAATATCGAATCCAGAAAAGAATTGCTGTGACATTACTTCGCCATCTACAGCTGCACGTGTCAAAACTGGAAGTAAGGCGTTCCAATCAGGGTCCTGCGAATAAAGAGCTCGTAGCTCGTCCTTCGCTTCAATCAATGCGGTGTTCGCGATGAATACTGCATTGCCAAGGTCAGGTCTTGAGCGGGTAAAGCGGCCAGCTAACTGAAGTGTTACTGGCAAGCTTTTTCGGATGTCATGGAAAGCAGCGATTTTCAGCTCAGGCATATCAAAGCCTTCGCCGAGCATGTCTGCGCAAACAACAATACGCGCTTCCCCGGACAGAAGCTTTTTCTTACGCTCCTCGACTTCTTTTTTCCCAACTTTAGAGTGAATAACAACAACCCCATAGTTGGTAAGTCCTTGGTATAGGTCGCCGATTGAATCGGCTCGCTTTGTATCACTGACGCGTGCCATCACGATATGGACACCAGTCTCATCGGAGTCCAGCTCCTTGATAGCGGCTTTGGCTATCTCAATGTCGCCTCGCTCAGAATTAAATTCTGAGACTTCACGAAAACGAATCGGCCGAAAGTAGCCATCTTCTTGTGCTTTTTTGAGCGGATAAACGAAGATGACTTTTCCATCCATTCGTTTTCCATCTTCCCGGAAAGGTGTGGCGGTGAACTGAAGTACGCATTTTTCTCGAAACGATTCTCTGAAAACTTTCCAGGTGGGAGCTTCAGCATGATGAGCCTCGTCGATGAAAAGATGGGAGCAGTATTTGGCAAAAGCGGGACGGATGTCTTCGCCACATCGAGCCAAGATTGCGCTGGTCGTGATGACAACGTTGCAGCGCATCAGAAATGATTCAAGCGCTAGAACGTCTTTTGGAGTGGACGTAAGAGTGCCAACCACAGGACGTAGGGCGCTAGGCGCAAGGATGGCACTATCTGGAACCTTCAAGAGACCCAGCGTCTCGAATTTGTCCGCTATCTGGGTCCTCAACGCATCCGTGGGAACCACCACCAAAATTCTCTCGCATGGCACAGATACCATCGTTGCGAGCATCGTCTCTGTCTTACCGGTGCCGGTAGGCATAACGACAGTCGCTGTCTCAGACGAAGTAATCCAGTGAGCGTGAATTGCGTGTAGCGCGCCTAGCTGAGGCTTTCGTAGACCAATGATTCCTTTGCTCGTATCTTCTTCAACGAAACTAAAAGCACGCTCCCACGATTTTATAGCTGCATCACAAGACCCAATTGAAGGCGGCCTTACATCGATCAAAGCTGGGTGCTGGTGCCACGTACCGGACGTCAAATCGAGCTCATTACCATCGATAGCTCCGTATCTAGCAATGAGAACGCGGTTACCCAGTTCTGTAGTCTTCTCCTTGGGAATCTTGTCGAAGACAGTAAGGATAAGGTTGCCCTGTTCATCCATGAGAGCGAATCCGGGCTGCTTCTCATTAGAGTATTTAATGACAGTTCCGGAAACAGTCTCGCGAGATGCGAGTACCTGTCTCATAGGCCCGAAGGCCGCTTTTTCTATCACTATAAGTACTGCGGGAATATGGACCAACATAGACCGCCCCTAAATAAGCATCGTTTTTATTAGCGACGATTATGCCGTACGGAAAATAGTTTACGGAGAACAAGGCGGCTTATCTAACTTCTGCTTTGTAACTGTTACTACTCATTAAATCACATCTGAATAGCTGGAATCCGAGGCATTCCCAACGTTGGGACTTGATGAGTAATATAAATATATCTCTTTGATTTTAAAGGAAAATTTGTTGACGCTGCGATAAAGCTTGTGTAACTTCTCGCAAGAATTAGTTACTTCAAGCGCGAGTCAATGTGAGTCCCTTCTCTTTTTATTTCCACGATTTGCGAATGCGCCTTGGCCTTCGCCAAACGGATCTAGCGAAGCTCGTTGGCTATGATCAGACCTACCTTTCCGCGCTGGAAAACGGTACTAAAGGGCCGCCAACCGAGGAGTTGGTCGAGAAGCTGATTCGCGCCCTGGGACTGGAAGAGGAAGAACAAATTCAGTTGAAATTGGCTGTGCACGAATCGCAAAAGAAATACGTGCTGTCGAGCGACATGCCGGCAGAAATCTTCAAAATGATGAGCGAACTATGGGATGCATTGGACACAATGCATCCTGCTCAGGTCCAGGCAATCCGCTCAATTACGCAACTCAAAGGGCAACCCAATGTCACGCCCGTGCCTGACAGAGTAAGAATTGTTCGTCGACAAAAAGAGGAGGCGAAAATGTAAAACGGGACAACACCTTTCGGCTTGCCCCGTTTGAGAAAGTACAGAGACTTTCGGTTGACACTCAAAGTATCTCTCTCCTCTCCCTTCCGCGTCAAGCCACTTTCCAAACACTGCAGTTCAAATTCTTGGTTTAGACACCCGAGAGGGATGTTGCTACGCCCAGATTTTGTACTGTCAATCGGTTGATTACCAGGCCGAGGGCACTGCTCGGCCAAAAAATGGAGTGCTGTATGCCAGTACGTAAAGTTGTGCGGCCAACTGGTCGTGGAGTAAGAGGTTATTTTCCGTCGCGGAAAATGAAACGGATGGTGGCGTGGGAATCGCTGCTGGAGAGAGATGCCATTCTGCGGTTTGAATTTTCATCGGCTGTTATTCGCTACGAAGAACAACCACAAGACATCTACTACGAGCAGGACGGAGCGACGCGTCATTACATTCCGGATTTTGCACTGACGTTTAATACCGGCGAGATCATGCATATCGAAGTCAAGCCCGCCAGAAAGTTAAGAGATCCCGACATCGAAAGAAAGTACAAAGCGATCGCCGATCACTATGCTGCGATTGGCATGTCGTTTCGCATCCTTTCCGAAAAAGAGATTCGTAGTCAGCCAAGCTTGAGCAATCTACAACGCCTAGCCCGCTATCTCCCAAACACTTCGGACACAAGTCTCCATACGTATATTCAAGATCTCTCGCTTCTGCCGGCTCGCACCTTGGAGGGCGCATCCATTGTCTGCGGTGATGCACTCCCGATCTATCAACTGCTTGCGGCCGGCCTGTACTGGTTCGATATCGACCAGCCCCTTTCCGCAAATAGCCGAATCTATCCTCGTAACAAGGAGAGCGAAAATGCATCGATTCTCTTTTAAGAAAGGGTTGAAATTTCTACGGGGGCAATTCGCATGGCGCATTGTGCGGCGCCTTCCAGACAAACGCATTCAATGGGAGTTGCGTATTTCAGTAAATATGGTCACTGAGTTCAGCAATGTGGACATTTCGTGTTCGACAAGGTGATAAGTCTTGGAGGCAGTGATAGTTATTTTTTAGCTTTGACGTCAACACTAAAAAAATGCAAAGGTGAGCTTTTACAGGAACTACAAAGGTGAGCCTTTACAGGAACTATTTTAGTGAAAATGAATTTTCCTTTACAGGACACGTGTTCAGATTATTAGGTAATCCTAAAGTTATTTCATCCTTGGAAAATCCATTTCCGACTCCGATTGGGTATCTGTAGAACTCAAATCCTCGCACCTAATCCTTGTCACTATAGGAAGGTCCAGCATTTATTTTTACTTGGATTTCTATCGTTGTGCTTGATGTTTGTTTCCAAAATGTGCGCTACACTGCCGCAAAACTGAACCTACACATGCGCCACTTTTTCTCATCATTTAGCCGTTTGATCGCCTGCTTCCTGCTCATGACTTTCATGACATCGGGAATGGCGATGGCCGCCTATATTTGTCCGCAACCTGTTGTTGCCATGGCAAACGATATGGCGATGAGCGATGGACCATGTGCTGGGATGGATGTTGAAAAGCCGGTGCATTGCGCCTCGCTGCAATCTGCTTCCCACTTGGCGCTTGAGCATCTTTCGGTTGCACCGTCGTTAACGCCACTGACTATTTCCTTTGTCATCCCGGCACAGATATTTTCTTCGCTCCAGTTCTTACCTGCTATGCAGACAACGCCATTGTCGCTGGCTGGTAACGATCCGCCGTATCTTCGAACGCAACGCCTGCGTATTTGATTTAACCCTCTGCTGTACTGCCGACCGGCGTGTTGCCGTGGTCGGCGTTCGTCTTTTACACAGAGGGTTGTATGCGCTTATCTATTCAATCAAGACTGATCGCCAATGGTCAGTCGCACTTCTTTTGTCGCCTGAGTATCGTGCTTGCGTTGGTCTTGGGTTACTCCCTTGCTCACGCTCAATCAAGCGGTCTGACACTGAACGATGCGTTGCGCCTGTCGCTTGATCGTTCATCTTCTACCAAAGCTGCCGATGCTTCAGTGCAGGCAAGTCGGGAGCTGGCTGCGAAAGCCGATCAATTGCCTGATCCGACGTTAAAGGTCGGCATCGACAATCTTCCTGTCACGGGGAGTGATCGTTACAGCACGACCAGCGATTTCATGACCATGCGCCGAGTCGGCGTTGAACAGGAATGGGTGTCTTCCGACAAGCGTGCGGCCCGTTCAGCACGAGCGCAGCGTGCGGTCGAATCCGAAGAAGGCACTTATCTTGAAAACCTTGCCAAGGTAAGAGAAGAGACGGCAAAGGCATGGGTCAATGTGCTCTACGCGCAAAGAACACAGGCGTTGGTCAACGCAATGGAAAAAGCATCTGCCGATGACCTGAATGCGATGAAGGCATCGCATCGTAGCGCCCAAGCAAGTGCCGCTGACGTCACACAGGCACAACTTGTACTTCTGCAAGCACAAGATGCATCGCGCAAGAGCGATCAGGATTTACGCATTGCGCGATCGGTACTGAGTCGATGGACTGGAATGCTGGCAGCGACGGTAGCGGACGAAACACCTGTATTGACGTCGCACGTTTCAACCCTGCCGATAGAAGAACTCGAAAAATATCATCCGATGCTATTGACCGCGCGACGAGCGATCAACCTTGCCGATGCAGACAGTACCTTGGCCTCGCGCGAAAGCCATCCGGACTGGACGGTCGAAGCATCGTATAGCCAACGCGGCAGTCAATATTCCAACATGGTGTCGTTCGGCGTGAGTATCCCGCTGGCCGTGAATCGTTCACAAAAACAAGATCGCGACATTGCCGAGAAATCCGCACTGGGAACAAAGGCAAGAATGCAGTACGAAGAAGCGCTACGCGACCTGCGGACCGAAATTGAAAACCTGTCATCCACCATCGATAGCCTGAAACAGCGTACAGCACTACTGAACAGCCAGTCGGTGCCCGCCGCTAACCAACAAGTTGAGTTGGCAACCGCTGCTTATCGTGCCGGTACCGGTTCATTGACGGCAGTCTTCAATGCCAGAAAAACACTTCTCCAACAAAAAATGCAGATCGTCGACCTCGAACGCGAAGCCGCCGTCACTTGGGCTTCACTCGAATATCACGTGGTTCCACATGACATCGCTTCGGCAGGAGATACGAAATGAAGAACACCAAGATCATCAAAGCCATCGCGTTGATTGGAATCGCTTTCGCTCTAGTCTTCATCGGCTACTGGTTCGGTTCAAGCAATCATCAAGCATCCAAGGCAATGCAATCTGGTACGTCAGCTGACGCCAGCATGGATTCACAAACAGATCGCAAAGTGCTGTACTGGCACGACCCAATGGTGCCGGGCAACAAGTTCGATAAACCGGGCAAAAGTCCCTTCATGGATATGCAATTGGTGCCGGTATATGCAGATGAAGGCACGGATGGCGGGGTTAAAGTCAGTCCGACTCTTCAACAGAATTTAGGCATTCGCTTCGCCGCCGTACGACGCGCAGATAGTCGCGATTCACTTGAATTGGTCGGCAGCACTCAGTTCGATGAAAGCGCGGCTGAAGTTGTACAAAGTCGAACCAACGGCTACATCGACAAACTGTATGCACGGTCGCCAATGCAACGCATCAAACGTGGCGACCCCGTCGCATCGGTATTTGTACCGGAATGGATCGCACCACAAGAAGAGTATCTGGCATTAAAGCGTGGCGGCAATATGGAACTCGCTGCTGCAGCAAAGCAACGGATGCGCGCCATGTCGATACCGGATGGATTGATCGCGCAGGCAGATCGATCAGGTCAGTCGCAAACACACATCACGCTAACGTCGCCCGTGACTGGTGTCATGACCGAATTGTCGGTACGGGACGGCGCGATGGTGACGCCCGGCATGACCATCGCAAAAATAGCCGGTTTGAACAAGGTCTGGTTGATTGCCGAAGTGCCGGAAGCATTGGCAAACACGGTGCGGCCCGGCATGGATGTAGAAGCGACCGCATCGGGCGACACGAATAAAAAATATGCCGGCAAAGTGCGGGATGTTTTACCTGGCATCAATGCATCGACCCGTACTCTGCAGGCACGCCTTGAGCTGGATAACCGCGATGGCAATCTGACACCCGGCATGCTGATGCGTATTCGCCTGAATGCCGACAAATCAATCTCGCGGCTTCTTGTGCCGACCGAAGCGGTCATCACTACCGGAAAACAATCCATCGTCCTCGTTGCTGGTGACCACAACAGCATGCGTCCTGTAGTCGTCACGACCGGTCGCGACATTGGCGACGATACGGAAATCGTCACCGGATTAGCTGAAGGTCAGAAAGTGGTCGCATCCGGCCAGTTCCTGATCGATTCAGAAGCCAGCTTGAAATCTGTACTGCCGAAGTTCACGAGCAATGCAGAGCAACCAAATGCACCCGTAACCGTCTTTAAAAGCATCGGCAAAGTCGAAAAGATCACACCGGATGCGCTGACTTTGTCGCACCAGCCTATTACCGCACTAGGCTGGGGTGCCATGACAATGGATTTCAAAAAGGCGCAACCCAATGCATTCAAAGGTATCGCGGTCGGCCAAGAAGTTGAATTCAGTTTCAAACAAGTCGGAGACGACTATGTACTCGATACCGTCAAGTCGGTCGGAGAGAAACCATGATTGCGCGAATCATTCGTGGTTCCATCGCCAATCGCATCTGGGTATTGCTCGCAGCATTAGTTATCGCCGGTTGGGGACTGTGGTCGCTCAATAGAACGCCACTTGATGCGCTGCCAGACTTATCGGATACGCAGGTAATCATTCGTGCGCAGTTTCCGGGAAAAGCGCCGCAGGTCGTGGAGGATCAGGTCACCTATCCACTCACAACGGCATTGCTCGCCGTGCCCGGTGCGAAGACTGTTCGAGGATATTCCTTCTTCGGCGACTCATTTGTCTACATCTTGTTTGACGATGCTACCGACCAATACTGGGCGCGTTCACGCGTACTGGAATACATCAGCCAAGTCCAAAGCCGACTGCCGCAAGGCGTCCGTGCGGAACTCGGGCCAGATGGCACTGGTGTCGGCTGGATTTATGAGTACGCACTGGTTGATCGCACAGGCCACAACGATCTCAGCCAGTTACGCACACTGAATGACTGGTTTTTGAAATTCGAACTGAAGACGGTGCCGGATGTGGCTGAAGTTGCCAGCATCGGCGGCATGGTCAAGCAATATCAGGTCGTGCTTGATCCGGATAAGTTGCGGGCGTTTGGCATCTCACATGCCAAGGTGCTGGACGCGCTGGCAAAGGCAAATCAAGAGTCTGGTGGGTCGGTTGTTGAGATGGCTGAAACCGAATACATGGTGCGTTCGCACGGTTACCTGCGTTCGTTGGAGGATTTCAGGAACGTCGTCATCAATGCGAACGATGCTGGGACGCCGGTATTGCTCCGAGATATTGCGATCATACGGTTGGGACCTGAAATGCGTCGTGGTATTGCCGAGCTGAATGGTGAAGGCGAAGTCGCAGGCGGCGTGGTCGTCATGCGATCGGGTAAAAACGCGCTTGAAACCATCAAGGCAGTCAAAGCAAAACTCGCGACATTGCAAAGTTCGTTGCCCAAGGGTGTTGAGATCGTCACAACCTATGATCGCTCCAAGCTGATCAATGCGGCTGTGACCAATTTGCGCGACAAGCTGATCGAGGAATTTATTGTCGTTGCCTTGGTGTGCGCCATATTCCTGTTTCATTTGCGTAGCGCATTGGTGGCAATTGTATCGCTGCCCTTGGGTGTCCTGGCGGCCTTCATCGTGATGCGCTACCAAGGCGTCAACGCCAATCTGATGTCGCTCGGTGGTATTGCCATCGCTATTGGCGCGATGGTCGATGCGGCGATTGTGATGATCGAGAATGCGCATAAACATCTGGAAGCTTGGGAACACAAACATCCGAACCAAAACATCACAACAGCCGAACGATGGGAGCTAATTGCCGAATCGGCGATTGAGGTGGGGCCAGCGCTATTCTTCTCCTTACTGATCGTGACGCTGTCCTTTGTCCCCGTATTCTCGCTGGAAGCGCAGGAAGGCAAACTCTTTGCCCCGTTGGCTTTCACGAAAACCTATACGCTTGCCGCAGCAGCCGGTTTGGCGATCACATTGATTCCGGTGTTGATGGGCTATTTGATACGCGGACGCATACCGACGGAAGCAGCTAATCCTATCAATCGCATACTGATACGCGCCTATCGACCTGTACTGGAGACCAGCCTGCGTCATCCATTCTGGACGATCGGCATCGCAATGGTTGCTTTGGTGTTGACGGCCATACCACTGTCGCAGTTAGGAGCCGAGTTCCTCCCGCCGTTGGATGAGGGTGACTTGCTGTACATGCCGTCTGCATTGCCGGGGCTGTCAGCATCTAAAGCCAGCGAACTGCTGCAGCAAACGGACCGACTCATCAAGACCGTGCCCGAGGTATCGACCGTGTTTGGTAAAGCCGGACGCGCTGAATCGGCAACCGATCCTGCGCCGCTGGAAATGTTCGAGACAACCATCCAATTCAAGCCGAAAGAGCAATGGCGTGTCGGCATGACGCAAGCCAAGTTGATCGACGAGCTGGACCGTGTAGTGAAGGTGCCGGGACTATCCAACGTTTGGGTGCCGCCGATCCGTAATCGCATCGATATGCTGTCTACCGGTATCAAAACGCCGGTCGGCGTAAAGGTATCCGGCCCCGATCTCAAGCAAATCGACAAGATTGCTACAGAAGTGGAAACGGCTGTCAAAAACGTCCCCGGCGTGACTTCAGCATTGGCTGAACGCGTAAGTGGCGGTCGGTACATTGACGTGGACATTGATCGCACAAAAGCCGCGCGGTATGGGCTCTCGGTTATGGATGTGCAATCCGTCGTGTCATCCGCCGTCGGCGGCGAGAATGTGGGTGAAGTTGTTGAGGGGCGTCAGCGATTCCCGATCAATGTTCGTTACCCGCAGGAATACCGAAACTCCGTGCAGTCCTTGCGTGAACTTCCCATCGTCACAGACAAAGGCGCGCAGATTCGTCTCGGCGATGTATCGGACGTCAAGGTGACAGATGGCCCGCCGATGATCCGTAGCGAGAATGCTCGGCTCTCCGGTTGGGTGTATGTCGACGTACGTGGAACGGACTTGCATACCGCTGTGAAAGCCATGCAGGCAGCCGTTGCAAAGGAAGTGAAACTGCCTCCCGGATATTCGATCGGCTGGTCGGGCCAGTTCGAGTATCTGGAGCGAGCTACAGCGAAGCTTCAGACCGTTGTTCCGCTCACGTTGGGCGTGATTTTTATTCTGCTGTATCTAGCGTTTCGCTCTACCTCTGAAGCTTTCCTGCTGATGTTGACGGTGCCGTTTGCCTTAATCGGTGGATTCTGGTTTGTCTGGATTCTCGGGCATGCGATTTCCGTTGCGACTGCCGTCGGTTTTATCGCACTGGCTGGATTGGCGGCCGAGTTCGGCGTGGTGATGTTGGTCTATCTGCGTAATGCATTGAACGAGCGTCTGGCAGTTGGACGCGAGTTAAGCCGTGAACTCATCTTGGAGGCAATCCGAGAAGGTGCCGTGCTACGGGTCCGACCAAAGGCAATGACGGTTGCCGTGATTCTGGCAGGTCTGATTCCCATCATGTACGGCGGTGGTGCAGGATCTGAAGTCATGCAACGAATTGCCGCGCCGATGGTGGGCGGCATGATCACTGCACCATTGCTATCCCTTTTTGTTATTCCCGCAGCATGGCGCTTGCTTCAAGAGCGCAGACTTAAATCAACCAACCGCAAGGAGAAGTAATGAACAAGCTAATTTCCGCCGTAATCACAACAGGTGCGATCGTCGCGACCAACGTCTATGCACAATCGATGAATAAAGGGATGGACATGGGTGGCATCATAATGGACGTGCCTGCTCAAGTATCCGGCGCCAATACATTGACGGATGGTGAAGTGAAGGCCGTGAGCAAGCCGAATAAAACAATCACCTTGAAACACGGTGCGATCAAAAGCGCCACCGTGCAAATGCCGCCGATGACAATGACGTTTCCAGTACGAGATTCCTCGTTGATAGAGAGTGTGAAGCAAGGCGACAAGGTGAAGTTCAACGTAGAACTTGTTCAGGGAACCCCTACAGTTACCGCTTTAAATGCACCAAAGTAGAGCTCTTAAGCAACAAATACAACGTCAACGGCGACTGTCCTTTGAGAACAAACATTTAATGTCTAAAATAGTAATACTTCTCATTTACGATCGTAATCATGTCAGTCGCCCGCTCTAAGTTTTTGATTCTCTTCAGCAGTTTTCTCTTATTAATATCGTTAAATGCAACATCATCGTTTGCTCAGGACGTAGCGGCCCAAGAAAAGGCCAAGCAGATTTGGCAGGTTTTGGACTATCTCGCAGTTGACTACGGCGCGGCTGTACAAAACGGCGCTGTCGTCAGCAAGGACGAATACGCAGAGATGGAAGAATTCTCTGCGAACGCCGAAAAGCAACTTTTGGAATTGCCTAAATCGGACGCCACTGCAAAATTGGTGGAACAAGCAGGGAAACTGCGTGGCCTGATTGCGGCTAAAGCATCACCCGAACAGGTAGCAACGCAGTCAAGAGCATTAGCCGCGGACGTCCTGAAGGTATATCCCGTGCCACTGTCGCCGACGCAGGCCCCTGATCTGAAAAAAGGCGCGGCACTGTATCAGGCGAACTGTGCGTCGTGCCACGGCGCTGCAGGACACGGCGACGGCCCCCTCGCTAAAAGTCTGAACCCGCCGCCGATCGCGTTTTCTGATCACGAACGAGCCAGAGAACGAAGCGTCTTTTCACTCCAGCAGATTATTTCGCATGGCGTAGCAGGCACGTCAATGCCGGCTTTCACCCAGCTCTCAGAAAACGACCGTTGGTCCATTGCTTTCTTTGCATCCACGCTGTCTTACAGTGACGCTGATCGGGAAGCGGGAAAAAAAGCGCGTGCCGACAATGCCACGATTCGCAATGCGATACCAGACCTGAATGCCCTGACTCAGGCTACTGAAGCCGGACTGGAAAAACAGATAGGTAAAGATGCACGTCCGCTACTGGCGCACCTGCGTAGCGAACCTGGTCAGGTGATGGCCTCCAATGAAGACAGTCTTGCATTGGCCAAGAAACGTCTCGCAGAGAGCGTACAAGCATTGCAAACAGGCGATACGGCGAATGCCTCGCGACTGGCGCTGTCAGCTTATCTCGACGGCTTCGAAATAGCGGAGCCAGCCTTGGCCGCTAAAAACAACGCGTTGTTCAATGACCTCGAAAAAGGAATGGGCGCGTTCCGCGCGATCGTCAACCGTGGCGATCTTGCAGAAGCCAAAGTGGCGGAACAAAAACTGCAGGTGATGCTGACCCAGGCACAAGACGCATTAACGACGGCGACCGATGATCCGCTTGCCACGTTCCTCGGAGCCTTCACCATTCTTCTTCGTGAAGGACTGGAGGCGCTGCTCGTTGTAGTGGCCATGGTGGCCTTCTTGAAGAAGGCACAGCGTCAGGACGTCTTGAAATACGTTCATGCCGGATGGATTGTCGCTTTGGCTGGCGGCGGCGTCACATGGGCCGTTGCGACTTATCTTGTTGATCTCAGCGGCGCAAGTCGAGAAATGACGGAAGGATTTTCTGCCATATTTGCGGCGGTAGTTTTGCTGGGTGTAGGGATATGGATGCACCAGAAGAGTATGGCGGGACGCTGGCAGGCTTACGTGAAGGATAAGCTGTCATCTGCACTCAATGGCCGCTCCGCATTCATGCTGTTCATTTTGTCGTTCGTAACGGTGTATCGCGAGGTATTCGAGACTGTGCTGTTTTACGCCGCATTGTGGACCGGTGGTAACGGCGGCTACATGCTGCTCGGCATGGGAGCCGCAATTCTGATTTTGGCGGTAGTTGCGTACGTTCTATTGCGGACGTCTGCGCGTTTGCCGATCGGTCAATTCTTCGCCGCCAGCTCAGCACTGGTCGCGATACTAGCCTTCGTTATGGTCGGCAAGGGCGTTGCAGCGTTGCAGAAAGTCGGCGTATTCGATATCACTCCGATCGCGGGACCACAAATTGACTTGTTGGGTATTTATCCAACGACACAAACCGTCATCGCACAACTGCTGATATTGACCATCATTATTGCGAGTGTCGTCTACAACATTCGATCGGCCAAAAAATAAGGGACACTTCAGCCCGGTATCGGCGACACACTTGTCGGTACCGGGCAAGCATTCCCACGTTGCTATTAATTATCCGCCGTCGCTGTTTTGAATCGTTCTACTGCAAGGGCCTGCAACACCCCACATTGGTTCGAAGTGCGCGTTGAGTCACAACGATGACGCAGAGTTCTCAATTGACCCTGTAATTGACGTAGCGCCTCCATTTGCCGCTCAACGTCCATCAAATGGTCCTCTATCAGTTGATTGACGTCGTTGCATAACAGCTCAGGATTTTCTTGCAATTCGATCAGGCGGGTAATTTCTTCGATAGTTAGCCCTAGAGCGCGGCAATTGCGGATAAATGCCAGACGCTCAAGATCTTCTTTGTTGTAATTTCGATAGTTTCCCGGCGTGCGAGCCGGATGACCCAGCAGCCCCTTACTTTCGTAAAAACGTACGGTCACAGTCTGGCAACCGATCGTCTTCGCTAGTTCGCCAATTTTCATGTTCATCTCCTTGACCTTATAGCTACTATAACGTCTATTGTGGCGGTATCTATTTGGAGGCAGCATGGCAGAAGAATTGAATCACGAAACGATAGCGCGTTATCGAAGCACCTACTTGGTTCCGAAGATGGACTGTCCTTCGGAAGAAAACTTGATCCGTATGGCGCTTGCTTCATTGCCGATCAAGAATTTCGCTTTTGATTTGCAAAACAGGCGGGTAACGATCGAGCACGCGGGGCTCGAACAGGAGGTGACGAAGCGCCTCGAACCGTTGAAACTGGGAGCGACCCTAACCAGTTCAGAGCGGCTAACGAATGGCGAAGACTTGTCGTTGCCGCTCCAGGTTACAACCTTTGCGATCCCCAAAATGGATTGCCCGTCCGAAGAAAATCTGATCAGAATGGCGTTGTCCGATGACCCGGTTCAGTCACTGCGCTTCGACCTGCCCAATAGAACGCTTCATGTCACGCATTCGTCCGATCCAGCCGCGCTGCTTGCCCGTCTCTCACCGCTGAATCTCGGTACTACCTTGAAAGAAACGCGTGTCTCAAGCGTACCATCAAACGACTTTCATGAAACCGTGTTTGCCATCCCAAAAATGGACTGCCCGTCGGAAGAAAATCTGATACGCGTGGCGTTACAAGGGTTCGGTGATACCGTCCAGTTGTCGTTCGATTTGAACAGCCGCCAACTACGGGTCGTACATCAAGTAGCGGCATCAGCAATCCTTGCCAAGCTGGTCCCATTAAATTTAGGCGCTGCCATCATAGAGTCAGCGCGACGAAATATTGCTGGTGCAAGTACCGCAGCAGGACCCGATGACGCGGGCGAAGCAAAAACGCTGCGCCTGCTACTAGCGATCAATGGGCTGATGTTTGCAATCGAAATGGTGTTGGGGTTGATGGCGCAATCTGCGGGTCTGGTCGCGGATTCTCTCGATATGTTCGCGGACGCGGCAGTGTACGGATTGTCGCTGTACGCGGTTGGCCGTGCTGCACACATGAAAGTTAGAGCCGCGCATATCGCAGGGTGGTTACAAATGATTTTGGCCATTGGCGCATTAGTGGAAGTGATACGGCGGTTCATGTTTGGCAGCGAACCGGCATCGGACCTGATGATGAGTGTAGGCCTTCTTGCCCTGATTGCGAATGTAAGTTGCCTACTACTGATCTCACGCAAGCGAGATCATGGAGTGCATATGAAAGCCAGCTATATCTTTTCCGCGAACGACGTATTGGCAAACATTGGCGTCATCGTCGCCGGCATGCTAGTCCACTGGACGAATTCATCGTATCCAGATCTCGTTATCGGCACGGTGATCGCGTTGATCGTCATGCGCGGGGCACAACGCATTTTGAAACTCTCATGATCGACATTCCTCTCCAGAGTACGACGCCGAATGAACGGCAGCGTCAAGCGAAATGGCGTCGGCTCGGGTTAATGCTCGGGCTTGCATTGACTGTGCTCGTAGTCGATCAGCTAACCAAGTTCTGGGTTGAATCAACATTAGACGTCGGCCAATTCATCCCGCTTTCTTCTTTTTTTAATATTGTTCACGCTCTCAATACAGGTGCCGCGTTTAGCCTGCTAGCCGACGAACCCGGGTGGCAACGATGGTTCTTGATCGCTCTTGGAATTTGTATATCTGTGGCGCTAATGATTTCGTTAATGCTCCAGCCTTTTCAAAAAGACGGAACATCATTTGCTCTATTGGTTGGCGGCGCAATGGGAAACGTGACGGATCGCATTACCCGTGGAGCGGTGGTTGACTGGCTTGATTTCTATCTGTATCGCTGGCATTGGCCCGCCTTCAACATTGCGGATGTCGCGATCGTTACAGCGGCAATCTTACTATGCGTGCGCACCCTACCTGCTTGGCGAAAGCATGTCGCTCACTGATAAGGTTCGTACTTGGGCGCGCCGCCTGAAGCGTGACGGCGTTACTTTATGGTTCGCGAACAAGCACCCACGTACTCCGCTGATAGCCAAAGCGATATCAGTATTTGTGGTCGCGTACGCTTTGAGCCCGATTGATCCTATACCCGATTTCATACCGGTTTTAGGCCTTCTAGATGAGGCGTTAGTTTTGCCGGGGTTGATTTGGCTAGCGATCAAGTTGATGCCAGCCGATGTCCTAGAGGAGTGCCGGAAACTAGCTACCGAATGGATGGAAAAGGAAGGACGTAAGCCGCGCACGAAATGGGGCGTCGTTCTGGCATTGGCTATCTGGATTGCCATTTGCTGCGCACTTTGGACTTTTGTTATTGCTCCTTTTTTCGATTCGTTTTCCATACGCCGTAACAGTGCTTAGATGGCTTTTTGATTCACTCGTTTACTAAGCTCTTCTGCGCTCTCGCGTCGCTCACTGTAGCGATCGACCAGAAATGGCGATACTTCGCGTGTGAGCAATGTGAATTTGAATAGCTCTTCCATCACATCGACTACACGCTCGTAGTAAGAGGATGGCTTCATGCGCCCGGCGTCGTCAAACTCCAAAAATGCCTTGGCAACCGACGATTGATTGGGAATGGTGATCATGCGCATCCAGCGGCCAAGTATGCGCATCTGGTTCACGGCGTTGAACGACTGCGATCCACCCGACACTTCCATAACCGCCAATGTTTTTCCTTGCGTCGGCCGTACGGCACCGATGGACAACGGAATCCAGTCGATCTGCGCCTTCATGATGCCCGTCATCGCGCCATGACGTTCTGGTGAGCACCAAACCATGCCTTCGGCCCATTCGGCAAGATTACGCAGCTCCTGAACCTTTGGATGCGTATCCGGCTCACTGTCCGGCAAGGGCAAGCCACGCGGATCAAAAATCTTCACTTCGCCGCCCATTGCTTCAAGCAGGCGGGCAGCCTCCATCGTCAACAAGCGACTGTATGATTTTTCACGAACCGACCCGTACAACAGTAAAAATTTCGGCGCAAGTTTCGAACTTGTGACCACACTAAAGTCAACCGCAGTCGGCACATGAAAGTGCTCTTTCGCGATATTTGGCAAACCGGCTAACACATCAGCCATTTCATATTGAACCGACATAATTCTTGTACTTAGTTGGTTGCAGTTTCAAATTTCGTGGCACCAATGGCATCCATTTCACGCTTGATGGCTGTCTTTTCCAGCATGGCGATTGGAATGCTATTGAGCAAATTCACGCGTGTATGGATTTGCTTGGCGACTTTCGAGAACACGGCACGTTTTTCTTCGTCAGTGCCGGTTGCAGCCGCAGGATCTTCAAATCCCCAGTGGGCGGAGATGGGCTGCCCCGGCCAGATCGGACAAACTTCACCGGCAGCGTTGTCGCACACGGTAATGATGAAATCCATCTTCGGCGCATCTGCTACTGCGAACTCGTCCCAACTTTTGCTACGCAGGTTGTCGAGTGAATAGCCGGTGCTTTTTATCTGTTCGATGGCGAATGGATTGACGGTGCCGCCAGGATGGCTTCCTGCGCTGTAGGCTTTGAATCGTCCCTTACCCATTGTGTTGAGCATGGCTTCGGCCATGATGCTGCGTGCGGAATTGCCGGTGCAGAGAAACAGAACGTTGTACGTCTTGTCAGTTGAGGTCATGTTTGATCCTTGTGGGAGTGATTGGAACAGCGATAAAACTACGAATGATTTTCTTCAGGGACGCAGCACACGCCGACTGGTGAGCAAACGTTGCCGCCGCAGCAGTTTTCGGTCAGGAAACCGATCAGTTCGTGCATTGCAGGGAAATTTGCTGCGTAAATTAACGAACGACCATCACGGCGCACTGACACCAGTTGTGCATGAGTCAGCTCCTTCAAATGGAAGGACAGCGAAGAAGGCGCGATGCCAAGTTGTTCACCGATCTTTGTCGCAGCAAGTCCTTCAGGACCGATCTGCACCAGCAAACGGAACACGGCCAGACGCGATTCTTGCGCGAGTGCAGCCAGTGCGACAATGGTAGTTTTGGTATCCACGGAATCTCCTATTCGATAATTCAATTATTATGGAATTATCGAATAGAAACAAGGAGTTTTTCATTGATTGAGTCTTAGGCCTTACTTATACTGTTCATTAATACAGTATTTGAGCGTTGCCATGAAGACTACGATCTTAGAGATGAGACGCGACGGTATAGCGTGGCCGAAGGAAACTCTTCGTAACCAACCAAGCCGTAAGGGCAATTTGGAAATAAATGATACGCGCGAAAATAGTTAAACCGAATATTGAAACTGGCGCATCTGAAGGATGACAGCGGCAAGATTATTAAGACGTTGTACAACGTATCGATTCTCTGGCTCACAGATGACAAGATTGGATTGACTGGATTTGAACGAGTGGCGAAGGATGGGGAGTTTGTTGATTATGCGCAGTCATGGATATGTCGCATTGATTCGCAGGAGTCTGGCCGGGACAACGAAAACTTGAAGCCGCGTGGCTACAACTTCAGGCATTAGGGAGAAATTGCGAAGAGAAACCGAGGCTTCGTTGCTGCATAACAACGGTTTTCGTTTCCATTGGGAAAATCTATTGGATTTTTTAAGGAAAAATCCTGAAAAAACCGTACACAGCGCTTCTACCCACTAGAATCAGTACCAGCAGCAGGTTCTGCCACTACCTATTGTGGTTTGAGCTTGTATGCCGCTTTGAAATCCTGAGGGCATTGGTTCCCGCCAACGCCCTCTGGATAAAGAAGTCACCCTTATCGAGATACTCCTGCTTGGGTAAGCACCGGAAGTGTCGACGAGAGACGGCTGCAGTGTCAAGGGGTGACGTTCAAAGCAACATTAACTGTTGTTTATAAGGACTTAAGCCATGAATGCATTAGCCAATATGTTCGCAACGCTCCCCAATGTAAGCAATCCGCTTCAGCGACGAAATTTGCAATACACATATCGTCGACCTACTGCCGATGAAGATAATCGGGCACTACGTGGCCAACCGGATCGATCATTGCTTAACCGGAACGAGTGGTATGAAGTACTTCACTTCATCAACACGTTCGCCAACCACCATGGTGACGGACGCGCCGGTGTCGCATTGAAAGCGGAAACGCTTATCAGATTCCACCTCCCCGGGAACCTGCGAAGCCACGAAAACGTTAACACGTGGCTGCTCAATAACTGGACGCTCTATAACGTCTAATAAAAATTCATCCCGCATCGATTACCCGATGCGGGATGAATTTTTAAGGCGCTGTTAATGGTGTTTCGCAGTCCCTCACACGAAAAATCTGCAATGACCGTATTCATCTGTGGAGTGTTGCCTAGGTATGACAACCGGTATTGAAAATTGGACTTTAAAGGATTGGCTTGAGTCGGCCGCTTATGCGGTTGCGATTCTGGGAGCCGTTGTCAGCGGTATTATTTTCCTTGCAAATAGTCGACGCGAAGCCATTGAATCTACGAGCAAAGAAATCATTCGTTCTTGGACGAATGAAGGCGATATTTCTTCGCGTGAATCACTCTTTGTCGATCTTCAACTGGAAAATCATGACGGCGACATCATCGGTACATTGCAAAGCTCAAAAACAAATCATTTGCTTGATGTACATGCCAATGTCGGGTGGCGCTCTACTGAATTGACCGTTATAAAAATCAGTGGACGGTCCGTTAATCGAGTGGCAACGGCGTATATCAAATTGACCGGCAATAACAATCGATTGCAATGGCAGATATCTGGTGACGCACCCGATTATCTTCCGAGATCAACAGAGCTCTGGCCCAATCAGGTAAAGCCACCTTCATCGGACTAATCGTAAACATTAGGTATTAGTAATAGCATCGAACATATCCGAGCCTGTCAATGATCCGTTCAATCGGGTGGGCTACCAAAACGGCACTCCATAACAATAAATGAGAGGATGAGATGGCGGGAGAGAAAGCACTTGGCGTGTTTGAACTATCGGAGCTGTGCACACGTTATAAGCGGAATTTATTGTTCGTTGCTATGGCAGCCAACGTTCACTTTTTTTACGCATCACTAAGCGACGTACAAGTTTTGAATACCAAGCTTCCCGCGGAATTACTGGTAATGCTATTGACGGTCTGCGTAATCTGGTTCGCCATAAATTACGGGGTTCAGCTCAACGGCGAGTACATCAAATGGAGGTCCGAACACATGATGGTGTTCAGCTCAATTGGTTTCAACCACACACTTATTCCGGCTGTGGCCGTCATGCGCGACAAACAAAATTACAAAGTTAAGGAATTAACTTGGACCATTAAGCTCGGAATTGACGCCGATCGCGCCGAGGCATTGAATATTGAGACTTTAGATTGCGTCGAGAGCACCCAAAAGAATCAAGTGAACGAAATATTAGATATTTTGCGAATGGATTCCCAACGTATCAAGTCATTTGAAGACTGCGTGAACAAGCACGGGAGATATTCCAGGTATCGATTTATCGCGTTAGACGTCATCGCTCCCGCTGTGGTGACCGGACTCGCTATAACGGGCGTCGTAATCAATATCGCGCAATTTCATGCACCTTACTTATTCAAATAAATGTATCGTCGAATAAGTGCTTTGTGGGATACCGATGTTTGAAAACATAAAGTGTGTAGCATTCGATGTGTTCGGGACTTTAGTCGAGATAACCGACCATCGCCGTCCGTATCGACATTTATTAAATGCATTAGAGGCGGCTGGTCGAGCTAAGCAAATTGACGACGCATCACGTTTGATGACCAGCCACGTCGAATTAACCGATGTCGCCCAACTGTTACGAGCGGAGATTCCTCCCTCGCTGCTGAAATCACTAGAGATCGATTTATGTGCCGAACTTGATTCGATTCGAACATTCCCGGAAGTAGAGTCAAGTCTATTGGCTCTTCGTAGAGCCGGCTTCAAAATTGCCCTTTGTTCTAATTTGGCGGCACCGTACGCTGCTCCGGTTAAACGTCTTCTTCCATTTCATTTTGACGTATATGCCTGGAGTTTCGAAGTCGGTGCGATTAAGCCAGATCCGGCAATTTACGCTCATATTTGCAGGTCTCTAAACTATCCAGCTTCGGAAGTGCTTATGGTCGGCGATACGATCGATGCTGACTATGAGGGACCTAGGCGGGCAGGATTGCAGTCGTTACACCTTGCACGTAGTGGCGACAGTCCATTTAAGGACTCTGTTACTTCGATTGACCAGGTCATCCAATGGATTTAGTGAATACATACCAAGGCAATTCTCCTCGTATTTTTCATGCGAATACATATCGTCCACGCATGGAAAAACCGTCGGATTGTTCTTCCTCGTCGCATTGAGTGCAGTTACCGCGAGAGCTGCGGGACTTCGTGAGCGAAAGCTTCCCCCTGCAGACATACGAAAAAAAAGCCCGCATTCTTGCGGGCTTTTCCTTTTGTGGTGTGCTCTGACTTGTTAATCGACAGTCTCCAGCAGTTTGATGCCGCGCCTGCGGGCGCCGCCCCTACGAGGCCGGTTATTCCAGGCATTCAGCCATCCTTCCGCTCTTGCCGTAATAGGCGTCCACAAATGGACCGCACCACCAATTGCTTCGTTGACGAGTATCCCCAATGACCGACCGTACATGACGGCAGCCAGACTTCGCAATACATTTGCCGGAGATTCTGTCAGCTCTCGTTGAACCAAGCTAGCCAAATATGGCCGATGCTGCTCTAGCCATGACAATAGTCCGGATGGTGGGAGCAATGCCGGCATGTCAAAACTGGATTGATGAAATTCCCACTCTTCCTTAGTGACAACTGCCAGCACTTGCTGGTCAAACGCCTCTTTCAGACGCTGTGCCTGCTTGAACGTAAGGCTCCCGCAAATCGGTAAATGGTTTCTTTCTTCTTCACTCACCAATCTGGTCGTATGAACATTGCAGACATCTTTGCGACGGACAGGTAGCCAGCAATATTTGCAAAAATGATAAAGGTCGCTTGCACTACCGCCGTTGTACACGAATGGCTTAGCGATCGGGACGCCCAGGTAATTGCACATTCGATTGAACGATACGATTTCAATGAACGGCGGAAAAGACGTTTCCCTTGCTGGACGTGCAGTGTGTCGAACGAACATGCCGATCATCATGCCGATCGCCATCAAGTGCTGGTCTTGCGATTGATGGCCGGCAAAAATCAGGCGGGAATGCAGGCTTTCGATTCTGTCCCAAGAGGGTTGCCCTTGGATTGTTATTAGAGATCGCTGCGTTTCAGGTAGAAGCGGCACAAGGTGCGCATGAATCATCTTGATGCAAATCGCCGGCGTCACGGCTTTTTCGCCGACTGCGATCGCCAGACCAATCAGGACTGAACGATAGGGTTCAACCGCTTCTTCGAGGTTGACATCATCGAGATGGAAAGGCATTTCAAACGTCCAGATAGCCCAGTAGTTTAAATGACACCTTCTGCGTAGGATGAGCGACCGACTGAGTCTGCGTTGTCCATGCTGCCGTTACGGCAGTGTGGACACGACTTCGACAAAGTCGTCATTTAATTCATCCGAGGAGGTCGCACATAACGAAATAACACAAGCACGTTAACCCCTTAGAAAGCGAAAAGCCCGAGTGCGCAAACTCGGGCTTTGTCGTCGGCCGAAACCGAAAGATCTCAGATCTCTTAGGCGGAGTATCGGCTGCAACGTATTCCCTGTCAAGGGGAGCGTGAGGGGATCACTCACCCTTTTGCGGCGCATCTCCGGTGCCGCGCTGGAAGGAGCCTATGAGGCTTGAAATGCACCTGCAGCGCGAGATAGCTCGCCTGCATTTTTATGATTCAAAATCATCAGACCGCGAGATCGCCAACATCGTTGGCATTTCGCCGACCACCGTTGGCAATCTGCGTGCGAAATTACGTGTTTTACAGACAGATTGGCCATCACTGCAAGAACTTGACGATGACCGTTGGCGTACTGTCGTTGGAACGCACGATCGCAGCATCGCCGTGAGCAAGCCGGCGCCGGATTGGGCCTGGGTTCATCAAGAGATGCAAATCCCTGAAGCAACCTTGGAGCAACTCTGGCAAGAATGGCGTGAAACAACACCGCTTGGTATTGGTTACACACAGTTCACCACCGGTTACCGCCAATATGTCAAAAAGCTGCACATCACCATGCGGCAAGTGCACTATCCAGGCGATAAGTTGTTTGTCGATTTTGCAGGACGTACCGTGCCTGTCCACGTTGCCGGCGTAGAGCAAATCAGTAAAGCGCAAATCTTTGTCGCTGTGCTTGGATACTCGAATCTGACTTTTGTGTACGCAGTTCCGACGCAGACCACCGCAGACTGGGTGCTTTGTCACAATAAGTGCTTTGAATACATGGGTGGCGCTGCTAGCTGGGTGGTCAGTGACAATCTGAAAGCGGCGGTTTGGCGCCGAGAGCGTCATCGCATTGTGGTCAATCCAGCCTATCGAGATTGTTTGACGCATTACGGTACTGCAGCGCGTCCGACCCGAGTCAGGAAACCTAAAGATAAGCCAAAGGCGGAAGTCGGCGTACAGATTGCACAACGCTATATCCTCTTTCGCCTACGCCACAGACAGTTCTTTAGCTATGAAGAGCTCAATGAGGAGCTACGTGTTCTGACCGACAAGCTCAATCTACATCCTTTCAAAAAATTAAAAGGCTGTCGACGCCAGAGTTTCGAAGAAGGCGAGCAGGAGAAATTGCGAGCACTTCCAAGCCGGCCGTATGAGTTATCCGATTGGCGATATCAAATTCGGGTGGGTCAAGATCAACACGTCGAACATCAAAATGCCTATTACTCCGTTCCTTACTATCTCGCGGGTAGCAAGGTAGATCTGCGATTCACCAGTTCAATTTTGGAGATCTTCACTGCCGGACGTCGTGTAGCCATTCATCCTATCGCGTCGATACACGGCAAGGTTGTCACAGAACCAGAACATCAGCCGATCGCGCATCGCATTGTTTCTGAAAGTGAACCAGCGGCATTGACTCAGTGGGCAGCATCGGTCGGTCCACACGCCCAAAAGATGATTGCCTATCACCTGCTGGATCGACGTGATCCGACCAATGGCTTACGAGCCGCACAAAAAATGCGAAATTTGGCACGAAACCACGGCGAGGAGCGGTTCGAAAAGGTTTGTGCCTATGCCTTGAAATCGAATATCACAACGCTTCGCAGTATCGAATCCATCCTCAAAACAAATGCCGATTTACGCCCGGCCAAGCCAGCCAATAGCAACAATCGCACTACGCACGATAACGTCCGCGGCGCACAATATTTCGGAGACTAATCATGAGTACACAACCACAAAATACCTCTCACTTACGTGATCTCAAATTGCCGGCAATGGCGAACGCTTACGAGTTGCAGAATGAGCAGCCCAAATTACACAGTCTTGCCTTCGACGATCGCTTCGGCATGCTTTTGGAAGCTGAAATGTCTTCAAGAAAATCCCGCAAGTTAAATCGGCTCGTCAAAGGTGCCGATTTCCCTGAAGCGGCAGCGCTAGAAGATCTGGAAGTTAGGGCCGCTCGTGGCCTTGATAAGACAATGATTGCGGCACTATCTAGCTGCAGCTGGATATCGCGCCATCAAAACTTGTTTATTTTAGGCGCTACCGGTGTAGGAAAGACGTGGCTCGGCTCGGCATTCGGACAACAGGCCTGCCGCCTAGAAATGTCTGTAAAGTTTTATAGAGTTTGCGATCTCTATGCTCACGCGATCGAGGCTCAGCTAGACGGTTCTATCGCGGCATTCAAGACACAACTCTTCAAACCAGCCCTTCTCATCCTTGATGACTTTGGTATTGGGGAGATGACACCTATGGCTGCACAAGTGTTGTTAGATATCGTGGACCGGCGGGCGCGAAAAGGATCGCTTCTGATCACAAGTCAGTACCCCGTAGAGCAATGGCATGACTTTTTCCCGGATCCGACTATTGCCGATGCCGTGCTTGATCGCATTGTGCACCAGGCATACAAAATCCAGTTGAAAGGCGAGTCGATGCGAAAACTACGCGGAAAAGCATCACTCGCAACCTCTTAGCATCTCACCCAGAAAGCCGAAACGGTAATTCTGTTACCGTTTCGGCGTCCAGCTTGCCAAATGAATGTCTTCGATGGCCGATTAATGCGTTTGTCTACATAGCTGTTCAGAGCGACCATGAGATTCCGTCTGAGGTGTCCAGCTCAGACTAAACTGACTGTCCATGAGCGGCCGTAATATGCAGGAGTCAGACGACGGGGAAATTCAGACTACTAACGAAGCGGAGATCATGTCCCTGCTTAGGCAGGGAACTCTGGCGATAGATTTGGATGCAGAAGCAGAGGTCAACCTAAAACGGCCATATGTATCACGGGATCTTGCAACCTACCCACAGGCATATCAGGATCAAGCTGCATATCGGATGAAATATGTCTCCGTAGTCCTTGAACAAGATATTTCATGGTATCCCACGACGCTTCGTCCGTTAATTAAAGCCGTCTCAGCAGATATTTGTGATGCCAATCCACCAAGCCATACAACTCTCTGCAGATGGCTCTACCGCTACAAAAAGCACGGCTCAATAACAAGTTTGATAAGTGGGAAGCGTAATGGCGGCAGAAAATCTAGCTTGGTGCCAGAGGTAGCTGCTGCGCTCGACGAAGCTATCGACACGATTTTCTTGAACCAGCAACGGCATCCACGCAAAGAAGTCATTGCCAGGATGACGCTGCAGCTCGAGCGTACGGGGCAGTTACATCTACTCCCGTCACGAGCCACGATATACCGCTATCTAAGTAAGCTTGAAGCTTATGACGTTGTAGCAGGCCGAGAAGGCAAAGCAGCGGCAAAACAAAAATTTCGATCTGTAATCGGTAAGCAACAGGCTTTCGACATTTTAGAGCGTGTGGAAATTGACCACACGCCCCTGAATATCTTGGTCTACTGTGAGCATGGAAAACGTGGGAATGGCCGACCATGGCTAACGGCTGCCATTGATAAACACAGCCGGTTGGTAGTGGGGTACTACATTTCCTATCGTACCCCGTCGACATACGCGGTTCTGCAGTGCTTGCGCCAAGCGATTCTTCCTAAGGACGCTCTTCTGGCCAGCTACCCAGACATAACGACGTCATGGCCCGCGCGCGGCATTCCCGCTGTTGTCGTATGCGACAACGGTATGGAACTGCATTCGCACAGCTTTTCTCAAGTTTGTCTGGAGCTTGGCGTGCAAATTCAGTTCTGCCCGGCTAAGAAGCCGCAATATAAAGGATCCATTGAGCGATTCCTCAAGACGATCAATCACGATCTGATCCATCAACTTCCTGGAACAGTATTTTCGAATCCTGAAGAGCGTGGTGATTATCCGTCCGAAAAACTCTCATGCATTTCTTTTGAAACGCTCAATCACCAAGTTCTCAAATGGATCGTCGAGATATATAACGCCACACCGCACCGCGGGATTGGCGGCGCCACACCGTTGGTAAAGTGGCAGCAAGGAGAGGCGCGGACAGTTCTGGAACATCCAGCAGAGCCAGCGCAGTTGGACGTAATTCTGGGACAGCCCGCGAATCGGCGAGTGTTTCATTACGGTGTAGAAGTCAATTCCATCTTCTACAACAACGATGAACTTCAGCAACTTCCGCAGCGCCATGGCGAAGCACTGCATGTCGACCTCAAGTTCTATGAAGATGACATTGGTTTTATACATGTCTTTAATCCAGAAATGGGTGCTTACTTCAGGGTTGATGCCATTGATCAAAGTTATGCACAAGGAACCACCTTGCAAATGCATGACGTCATCAAGGAATCTGAAAGACAAGAAAATAAGGATCGGCAAACCACTTTGAGATTGCTGCAAAAGCGAGATGAGCTTCAAAACATTGTGGACGAAGCCCTTAAGGCCAAGAAAATGGCTAACCGCAAAAAGGCCGCAGTTTTTAAAGGCATTAATACATCGGGCTCTACGCTCAGGAATAGTGAAAAGAAGCTAGAAAATACGGCGCCTACTATCCAGAACAAAACAATTGCTTTACCAAAGCTGGTCATCCGTAGCCGCAATCATCCAGGCGATAGGAGGAACAGCAATGAATAATCGTCTTCTTGCTCTTCGGTCCTATTCAATCCGTGGTCATGTCATCGAATATAAGGCGCATTGTGCCGCGATTGATCGTATAGAAAGACTGCACCAGCGATCCAGACTGACTGGACAGCCTGGTGGCTTATTGATCACCGGCTTGTCGGGAAGCGGAAAAAGCACAGTCAAGCAGGAATATCAGGCACGCTTCCCCTCGCGAGACACGGGGGAAGCTTTTCATGTTCCGGTTCTGACGGTGGACACACCCGCGGGGCCGACAGTGAAGAATCTCGCGGAGTCCATTCTCGCTGCATTGGGGGATGAACTACGGTATCGAGGGACAACGGAACAGAAGACGCAACGAATCTACCATTATCTCCGTCTCTGTAAAGTCGAGCTTATCCTGATCGATGAGTTTCAGCACTTTGTGCAACATGGCGGGCGCAGTCAGATTTTATTGGTTACGGACTGGTTAAAAAACCTCATTGATACTGCCGGTATACCAGTGGTCCTGATCGGACTGCCTGATTGCGAGAGCGTCTTGAATATGAACGTGCAATTAGCTAGAAGGTTTTCAGCTCGTCATTATCTGAAGCCTTTCGTATTCGATACCGAAGAAGATCAACAAGAGTTTCGTGCGTTGCTGCAGACCGTACAAGATTCTTTACCCATGCCGGCGGTAAGCCTCAGCGATCCAGAGATGGCGCAAAGATTCTACGTCGCCACTTTCGGATTAATCGATTTCGTTTGTAAGCTGGCAGACACGGCCGTACAGCTCGCCGCTCAATATGAAAGCCGAAGAATAGATTCGGCAATATTGGCAGAAGCATTTGAGGAGGAAGTATGGCGGGACGCACCGAAAAAACTTAATCCTTTTACTCAGCGTGGCGAACTGCGGTTGTTGATCGGACGGGGAGAGCCGTTCTACAAATGGGCAAATGCCATACGTCATGACCAACTTGATTTAGCCAAGAAGAGTGGGCTCAAATGACAGCAAAAAAATTAGCGGGGAAACTGGTTTTCCACCCTCTTCCTGTGAATGGTGAGGGACTCAATGGATACTTATTGCGGCTTGCAGAAGGCAACTACTTTCATGGCATCCAAGAGATTATTTCCCGAACTTCTTTTGAAATGGAGGAATTACCCGATCGATTAGGCGTATCACCGGATCACGTACGACTTGCCCCACTTGTTATTCAATCAAAGAATGAGGGGCGAGTGGGCTACCGCGTATGGAATAACCAAACGTCACGTTATTGCCCGGAGTGTCTGAAAGAGCGTGCCGTGTGGAAGCAGGAATGGGAGTTGGCGCTCATGACGGTGTGTCCGCGACACGGGAAACGGCTGGTAGGCATATGTAAGAACTGTGATAGCTCCCTTACCTGGAAGCGGCAGAGGTTGTTTCACTGTGATTGTGGAACAAGTTTGAGACATGCTGAAGCGGAAGATGCGGACAAGTTTTCTATTGAACTTGCCAAATGCATGCACGCAAAGCATTTGAATCAAATAAGTGAAGCCGAGCATCTTGACTTATTAACGATCGGCCAGCTGCATGATCTTGTCGTATTCATTGGTGCCTACGCACGAGATGCGGGCAGTAGCGGAAAACGTATGAAACTTTCCAAATTCAATTCGCTTCAGACTGCGCATGTCACCACACAAAACGCCGCTGCAGTTTTGATGGATTGGCCGTCTGGTCTATACAAAATGCTAGATAAGCTCTCTACGTCAGAAGCGATGCGATCCAGTACCAAGCTTTCAGTGCGTTTTGGCCCTTTTTATCGCTACTTTTTTAGGACTTTCACGGCAAGAGAGTATGGCCCAGTTATTCATGCTTTTGAATCCTATCTGGAGAAGAATTGGACGGCCCCGCTCGCCAATCGAAATCGATGTTTATCTCCCACGTTACGGAAAAATCATGTGTGGGTTCCGGCACACATCCTAGCCAAGGAACTCAATACCTCAAGAAAGCAGCTACTTCGCTTACATGAAGAAGGCAGGATTGCCGGCCATTTGACGAAAATGCCTAGCGGCCGCAGTGCGTTCTGCGTTGATCGCCGCGAAATTCTTTTGATAAAAGGTCTGCTACACGACTTGATCGACATGCAGACCGCATGCGACATTCTGGGAGTCAGTAAGAACCGCGTTATCCAGCTTGCTGAGCATGCATTACTTGGGAAGGCTATATCCCCAAATAAAAAGGGATATGGGAAATGGGCGCTGTCCAGGCAATACATGGAAGCAATGCCTCTTTTTGGCGGAGAGTGGACTCCTGTTAGCGAAAAGGATCATCCCGATAAAGTCAGTTTGGCGTTCGCACTGAAATACTTGCTGTATCGGCGATGCCTCTTCCCCAGGCTTCTTATTGCAGTTATAGAACAGAAGATTTTGCCGAAAGGCCTGGCAACAGAGCATGCTGGAGTAGCCGCCTGGCTATTCGATCGTATCGAGTTGGAGACGTGGATTGAATTGCAGAATCAGGAGCTGCGCGCTGATGCATTAAGTGTAGTGAGTGCAGCCAAAAGGCTTAAATTGAAACAGGAGGCTGCTTATCACTTGGTACGGTGTGGAATTCTCGGAAGTTATATCGAAGAAGATACCGGGCAGATGATTGTTACACAGAAGGATATTGAAAAATTCAGCCAAGCCTATATCCATACAAACGAAATTTCGTCGCGAATCGGCGGCATTCTTCGCGCATCGGCTATTCCAAGTTGTCTGGAATCTCGCGGCATAAAACCTTATGCGGGCCCGTCGGTCGATTCGTGTCGACAGTATCTGTATAAGAGATCTGCCGAACTAGAGGATTGGATTGATGAATTTGCACAGCAAAGAACATCACCAACCTAAAAGCGGAAAATTAAATCTCTTTCGTAGTCTCAAGAGCTTTTCTTAACAGTTTCTCTTCCGCTTCACCAAAGCCGTCAACGCAATGAATCAAATTGGCGCAGCCTTTTGGAAAAAGATCTGGGTCGTCGTCTAGTGCGATCCAGTTATCCGTTCTGCCGTTTAGGTATTTGCTTATCTCTCTAAATCTAATCGCTTCCATGTCGGCCAGACTGTGAATCTCAATCACAGGCAAAACATCTATGATGCGATTTTTGATATCGGGTGAAAACAATGCGGATAGTTCGCTGAGTGAATACTTTTCTCGCCAAGTACTGCTGATTACGACACGTGTATGCGGGTAATCGCGAAGTACTTGCTCCAGACGGTTCAAATTTACAAATAGATGGGTTGGATCCTGTGGTGAAGGAAACGTGTGAAGAACACCATCAAAGTCCAGAAATAGAATCATCAGTTAACCGAGAAATTTATAAATCTAATTCTGGAAATAAAAAAAGAACCATGGGAGAAATCATATGATTCTGTTGATACCCTATTTTGTTTCGGTTCGCCTTATACATCTTTATATGCTTGTTGCAAGTCGAGCCGTCTACCATGCTTTTGAGCTCATCATCTCTCTGGTACGCTTTTATACCAAATGCGAAATAGCGATAGAACATCTTGTAGCTATTAAAAATCAGATTTTCTACCGCGCGAAGATTTTCCAAATCCAACCCGATAACAACGCCTTCTCGCAAAGAGTACAAAGCGTTAAATAGTTGTCGATATTCCCTTGGCAGTGAAGGCGGTAAGGCCATCTCAAGTTTTGGGCAGTGCGAGGCCAAAGCGGCACGGTAATGCTTCCATATGATTCTTTGGATTTCTT
>CABHPA010000111.1 GCA_902168245.1 Candidatus Melainabacteria bacterium | reverse complement strand
GACCAGGGCATATTCCGTCAATGTAACGCCGGTTGAATGTTGTTGGAAATGAAGCGCCTGTTTGATCACGCACGGCTCCCGGTTGTTCTGCTTGCATCACCATTCACTATCGACCGGAACCGTTGGAACTTTACCGACTATGAAGTTATACGAATTTTACAAGCATGCCCGCGTTGCGCCAGGTTAGCCTGGGTGCTGGCTTACGAGTGGTATCCTAGCCGGGATTGGCAATAGACGCGCGCCATTTGGTACTGGGTGCTTTTGCTGAGGGCTCCCGCCAACAGGATTGCCGCATAAGTTGCAGCGGCATAAATCAGGTTGGAAGAGGACAGGATGGTCAACATGCGGGTTCAATTCCTTATAGGCTTTCTGGCCGGTAACGCGTTAGCCGGATTGGCTTAAATCCAGGTGCATGGGCTGGTGGTTGGGCCACAGCATTTCCAGCAGATGATTAGGAATGCCTTCCTTGCGGTACAGGTTGCGTTGCAGCTCGGTCAACTCCTGGCGTTCCGCGCTGGAAAGCACGCCGTACTCCTCGCGCATTTTGAGTTGGGTAACGCGCAGCACGTCCTGGCTGTCGTGGTAGAGCATCAGGTAATCCAGTTCGCTTTTTTCGGTCGGGCTGAGTTTGTGGGTGGCCTGTTTGCGATACAGGTAGGCGATCTCCCAAACCGCCTTGCTGTTTCCGTATTGGATGAGGGCTTCCAGTTCCGCCAGGTTCTGTTTGAACTTTCTGGAGAACCGCAAAAATAAAATGCCCAGATAATTGCCCTGGGCCATTTTGGATGCCAGGATACGAATGCGGTGCAACACCGCCGGGGCTTTATCCTGGTGCTCATTAAGAGCTCTCATTTCCACGCGCTCAGCTTTGCTCAAACCACTTTCCACAGCTTTATCACTCAATTCCGAAACTCTTTTGTCTAGCAGTAAAGAGAATACATCGTTTGTCATTGCCGAAAACCTCCCGAACCGAAAATCGATGGTTTTTCCTTACGTCCCTTGAAGCTGTCCATACTGGGCTTGCTGTTTTTTTACTAGGTACTACCGGATTAGGTATTAGACTCCTTATAAGGACATTAGACTATTGTCTAATTCAAAAAGTTCCATGGGAATCAAAAAATAATTATAAGGGATGGGTTTAAAGTCGGAGCGTCTTTTTAATGCTTCTGCCGGAATGTAAAGCTAATTCTTTACTTTCACTGCTGTGTTTTGCCGCAAAATTAGGGCGAAAATTTTTTTAAAAGAGTCATGCCCAATCGGCTAAGTTCAAGCGGAACCTCTGCCTTTTGGTTGAAAGTGGATGTATCAGGTTAGCCCAATGGGTAAGGGCTAACGCAATTGAATGGGTCGGATAAAAATCCCTAAATATCCTGATTGACCTGGGCTTTGGCTTGCCGCCACAGATTGTCCCAGGCTTCAAAATCCAGCTCGGCCATGGCTGCTTCCAGCGTTTGCCCAGGCTTGGCGCTGTCCATAATCAGGCGTTCCATGGCCTGAAACCGTTTGGTGAACTTGGCGGTGGCCTTGGTCAGCGCCACTTCGGGATCAATCTTGAAATGGCGGGCCAAATTCACGCTGGCAAAGAAAATATCGCCCATTTCCGATTCCAGCCCCTCAAACTGCTCGGCGGAAATCGTCTGGCTTTCCTCAATCTCGTGGATTTCCGCGCGAAATTCTTCGTACTCGCTCATCACGCATTCCCACAGGGATTCCAGACTGGGCCATTCAAACCCTACTTTTACCGCCTTTTTGCTGGTATCCAGCGCGCGGCTTAGGGCTGGCTGGCTTTTGGCCACCCCGTGCAACACGCTCTGTAACACGGCAGATTCAGGATCTTCTTGCGTTTGGGCCTTTTCCGCTTTTTTAATGGCTTCCCAGTTGGTTACCACCGTGTCTGCGTCATGGGCTTCCACTTCGCCGAACACGTGGGGGTGTCGGCGCACCAGCTTTTCTGAAATCGTGTCGCACACGGCCTCAAAATCGAACTGCCCGGCATCTTTCGCCAATTGGCTATGTAATACTACCTGTAACAGCACATCGCCCAATTCTTCCTTTAAAGTGGCCGGGTTTTGGGTGGCCTGCGCTTCATCAATCGCCTCTACCGCCTCATAAGCTTCTTCCAGCATGTAGGGTTTCAGGCTTTGGTGGGTTTGCTTGAGGTCCCACGGGCAGCCCGCCACCGGATCCCGAAGGCGGGCGACCACCTGCACCAGTTTTTCGATGCCCTGCGCTTGGCTGAGCTGCTCCATAAAAGCGGTTTTGTTCATGCGATTCTGGCTTTCAATTGCTTGGGAAAAGTTGGGTTCTGGGAATTTTGCGGGTTATAATATTGTGCAAAAGATAGCATTTGCAAGGAGTCTTGTCATTTACGAGGATTTTATAGCCGCCATCGGCGAGGCCAGGACTATTTTTATCACCGCCCATGTCGGCCCGGATGGCGACACCTTGGGTTCCATGCTGGGCTTTAAATTTGCCCTGGAAAAGGCTTGCCCGCACATTCAGCGGGTGGATTGCGTCATTTCCGGTAAAATGCCGGACGCTTACAGCTTTTTGCCCGGCATCAAGGAAATCCTGCGGATGGAGACCGCCAGCACGTTGTTAACGCAATACGATATGGCCATTTCGGTCGATTGCGGTTCCCCGGATCGCCTGGGGCTGGCTCGTCCCTACTTTGAAGGCGCGAAAAACTCGGCAAACATCGATCACCACATCAGCAACGATCGATTCGGCAAGATTAACGTTGTGGAAACCACCGCAGCGGCCAGCGCCGAGGTGGCCTTCGACATCCTGAAGGAAATGCGGATTCCCCTGGACGCAAACATCGCCACCTGCCTGTATACGGGCATTGTGACCGATACCGGCGGCTTTAAGTACGGCAACACCACTGCCAAGGTCATGGAAACCACGGCGGCCTTAATTTCCGCCGGGGCCAATCCGGAATACATCTTCAAGCAACTGTATGAAGAACAACCGCTGTGCCAGGTCATGCTGCAAGCCGATGCCTTGTTGCATACCCGCTTTAATGCCGATAAAACCATTGGCTGGGCTGTTGTCACCCGCGAATTGCTGACGCAACACGGCGCGCTGGATGAGCATATTGACGGCCTTGTGGAATCCATCCGCCGGATTGATTCCGTGCTGGTGGCGGTCGTGTTCAAGGAAACCGAATCGGGCATTACCAAAATCAGCATTCGCAGCGATACGCACGATATTGACGTGTCTGCCGTGATGGGCGTTTTTGGCGGAGGGGGCCACAAAATGGCCGCCGGTTGCACCATGGAGTTTTCTATTACCGATGCGCCGGAAAAGCTCCTGCCCTTGCTGGAAGAAAAAGTGCGGCAAAAACTGCTGGTTCCCTAAAGCGAAAATTCGGGACGGCTATACTGCCAATTGTTTTACTGTAGGTAGCTGCGGATAGCTTTATCAATAATTTCCTTGGCTCCTCGGTTGTTTTCAATCAGTCGCTGTCCATGCTCGGCAATGGTGTCATAAATTTCCGGCTGGGTCAGCAAGGCGGTAACGGCGTTGATCAGGCCGGGCTGATCCTGTACCTGGTAGCCTGCCTCGGCTTCCTTTACCATGCGGCTGATTTCCGCAAAATTGTGCATATAAGGCCCAAAAATAACCGGAACCCGTTGACTCAGCGGCTCCAAGGGGTTTTGGCCGCCTTTTTCAATAAAACTGCCGCCCATCACCGCAATGCGACTGAAGCTGTATATCGTCAGCAATTCCCCAATGGAATCCAGCACCACAATGGGCTGGGTGTTCGGCTTGTCCTCCGTTAGCTGGCTGCGCACCGAAAAACTCAGCGCCTTGCTGTTGAGGATATTCTTGATTTCCGGCAAGCGCTCCGGGTGCCGGGGGGCCAGGATTAGCTTGAGTTCGGGGAAATCCTTTTTAAGCTGGATATAGGATTCCAGCAAGGGCAAGTCCTCCCCCGAATGGGTGCTGGCCAGCGTCAATACGGTGTCATCGGGCTGAATGTTGAGCAGGCGACTAAGTTGGTTCTGCTTTACCGGATCGACGGTGGGGATGAGATCGAACTTTAAATTGCCCGCCACCGTGAGTTGTTCGGGCCTTAGATCGGCGAGCGCCTGAATTCGGTTGGCATCCGCCTGGGATTGCACGTACAAATGGGCAAACTGATTGAGAGAAGGCTTGACCAGTAGCCGAATCCATCGATATCCCTTATAGGAACGCTGTGACAGACGGCCATTAATCAGCAGCGTGGGAATGTCGAAGCGCCGACTCGTCATGTCGATAAAATTGGGCCAGATTTCGGTCTCGGCAATTACCATTAGATCCGGCTGCACCAGTTGAACGGCCCGTTCGATCACGGAACGAAAATCAAACGGGAAATAAATCACCGCAATTTCAGGAAAGGTGCGCTGGGCCAAATCGTGCCCGGTGCGCGTGGTGGTGGAAATCACCACCTCAAAACTCGATCCCAGTTCCGCTGCCAGCGACTTAATGGCGTTAAATTCGCCCACCGAAACCGCATGGAACCAAATCCGCCTGGGAGCGTTTTCCGCCTTGCGCAAGCGTTCTTGCAGTGTGGCGGGGTATATGCCCAGCTTTTCCCAGAACCCTGCGCGCGTTTTTGGCGCCAGCAGCAAATAGCCGATCCAAAACGGCGCCAGGACGAATAATCCCAGGATCAGTAAAAAATTGTAGACGATGAGGGATAGTAGACCCATGCCGATTTCAAAAATACTTTATACCAGAGGGTAATCTATCCATCATACCGCACTTTTCGGTGATAAAGCGCGTTCTGGCTCAGTGGAAGCTTTACTGCCTACCGAAAGCAACTGAACTGGAATAGCAGTCAGCCTTTCCTAGTGATAATCTTCAACCCCTAACCGGCGACCATCCTTGCCCTTAGTTCAGCGAGCATTTTTTGAGATGCTCAATGGCCTTATAGGCAATCAGGTAGCGAGGCTCAATTTCAATGGCCTTTTTGTAATGCCGCAAGGCGTTGAGAATGTCACCCTGGTATTCCTTGGCCCGCCCCAGGTTGAAATGGGCAAAATGGTAAGCCCGGTAACGTTTGGCGTCCAATGCCTGGTGAAGATAGGGGACGGCTTCATTATACTCGCCCTTGGCAATCAGGTATGCCCCGATATCGTTGTACGGGTTGCCAAATTCAGGATCTACCTCAATCGCCCGGTGGCATTCCTCAATCGCGGTTTCCAACTCCCCTAAAAAGCTGTAAGTCCAACCCAGAAAGGTATGGGCCTCAGCGGTGGGGTACAGTTCGATGGATTCCTGATATTTTTCAATCGCCTTGGAGTAGTCCCGGCGCAACTGGGCATGGTACGCCTCGTGAAAAAAGCCCAGCGCCTTCCGCCGTCTCCGCTGGCTGAGACTGGTTTCAAAGCATAAAACTGGTGTCGTCGTCGTCATGGCAATACAGTCTGAGAATCGCTTACACGAACTGGAACGGCCATTATTCTACCGGAAAATTGCCAGTCTTTAAACCATCTGTCTATTAATTAACCAATAACCGGATGGTTGATATGGCCTTTGATGGCGCCGATAAAAATCGAATGGCTCGTGATTCCATTGCCTTCATAAAAGCAACTCAACAGAATTTGTTGCTAGCGTTCAGTTTAATGCCGGTTAGCTCTTTGAATCAATTGCAGCATCTGCTGGTGCGCGGCATCGGAGTTCTCATTCGCATAAGCAACGGCGATATTTCTCAAGTCCTCAATGAATTGATGGGGATTGCTTTCGCTGTAGGCCCGCACATTCGGATGGGCGTCCCGTAACCGGGTCAGTTCCCGATGCAGATGGGGATCCTCTTCCACATCCTCCAAAATGGAGGCAATCAGGTTCTCCCGTTCGGTGGGATTATTGGGATCCAGCTCATCATCTGTCTGCATCTCTTCGGCTTCTGCCTGTTGGGCAGACGGTTGAAAGATGTCCTTATCCTTATCTTTTGGCCAGTCTCTACCAAATTTCACTGGCGTGTTTTGGTGCAGGCTGGGTTTAACCGGCATAACAGAAGTGTTTTGCCGACTTAAAGTTAACGCGGGAGAAAATCCAAGCTTCATTGGAGCGCCTTTCACAAAATACAATGCTCAAAAAAGTTCTATAAAAAATCGGTGTAATGGCCAAAGCCAGCTTAGGTGATGAGTTATAAACTGTTAATGCGAGCTGCATGCTAACAGGCATGCCAGGAAAGATCCATTAAAAAAGGCGTGAGTGGCGGCATCTGTCAGGGAAAAATTTATATGCAAAAACACCGCCCTTGTTTTAGGAAGAGCGGTGTTTGAATGCTATGTGAAAGACGTGTGCTAGTCGTCTAGAATGGCGTCGCTGCTGAAATCTTCATCCTCGAAACTTTCTTCGCCGCCGATGTTCTCAACGTGCATGGAGGAATCATCGATCAACAGGTTTTCCATAGTTTCTTCGGAGATTTCGGGCGAGCCGAACATGCTCTCGATCTCTTCCAGAATAGCAGACGGCTTACGCAGCGTGGATTTTGCGGCGAATGCCTGTTCCGCTTCTTCCATCATGTCCGACCGCTCGTCCTTGAAGTGAGGGAACCCGGTACCGGCCGGAATCAGACGGCCGATAATCACGTTTTCCTTCAGGCCGCGCAGGAAGTCTCTTTTGCCTTCCACGGCAGCTTCGGTCAGAACGCGGGTGGTTTCCTGGAAGGACGCCGCAGAGATGAAGCTTTCGGTATTCAAGCTGGCCTTGGTAATACCCAGCAATACCGGGTGATACTCAGCAGGCAGTTTGCCTTCCTTGCCTTCAATCGCGCGGTTAGCCTCGGCCCCGAGTTTTTCGTCCACCAGCTCGCCGCCCAACAGGGTGGTGTCACCGGCTTCGTCAACCCGGACTTTCTTGGTCATCTGCCGCACAATCACTTCAATGTGCTTGTCCGCGATTTCTACGCCCTGCGAACGGTATACCCGTTGGACTTCTTCCACCAGGTACGCCCGAACCGCTTCAATCCCGGAAACAACCAGGATGTCGTGCGGGTTGATCGGGCCGTCAGTCAATGCCTGACCGGCTTTTACCTGCTGTTTGTCTTCCACGATGATGGTGGAGCCAACCGGGGTGGAGATTTCTTCCCGACCGTTGATGCTGGTCAGGAACAACCGCTGCACATCGTCTTCCCATACAATCTCAACGGATGCGTCTACCGGCGCAATCACCGCGGATTCCTTGGGCTTACGGCCTTCCAGCAGTTCTTCTACCCTCGGAAGACCCTGGACGATGTCCCCGGTTTTCTGACGTTCGAAGATCAATGACGCGATCAAGTCGCCTCGCTGGGTGAGCGCCCGGTTTTCAACCTGCAGCAGCGTACCGCCGGAAATCAGGTAAGGGCGCGCTTCGCGGATCACAACCGTTTTGCCGTCCACGGAAGTCACCTGGCCGGAATGCGGCGTGGTTTCGGACTTGCTGATCAACTGATCCTGGGTCACGAAATCGCCCGCTTTTACGCTTGCCTTGTCGCTGACTTCGATTTCAGTCTCATGCTCGTCGGTAATAATCAGAACCCGGCGTACATCCTTGCCGCCAGTCGCGTTGCCAAGGCTCACCCGACCTTTGGTATGGGTAATAACCTGGGTTTTGACCACTGGCGCCTTTTTATCGATGACTTGCCCGTCTTCCACCAGCAACTGGGTTTGGGTGGCGGTTTTTTGCAACGTGCCAACCGTGGTCGGGCTTTCCCGGCGAATGGTCAGGTTCTCCAATACCACGATCTTCAGGTTGTTGGTGTCTTTTTTCCCGGCTTCCTTGATTTCGGCCACTGACCGCAGACGCTCCAGGTAGCCTCTCATCTGCAGCACCAGGCTGGTTCTCAGAATCGGCGCGCCTTCAATATGGCGGATCTTGTCACCATCTTTCACCTGCAACTGAGTCACCGGCACAATGGCGATGTTGTCTTTATCAGTGGAGTCAAACTCAATGCTCACTTTGCGCGGTTCAACCACGAATTCCTGGTAAGGCCGCAGCAGCACTTCGGCGTATTCCAGATCGCTGGTGTCCTCAATGTCCTCGTCATCGTCTTCCGGCTCTTCAATCTGGAAGTTGATGGTGACGACGCAATCTTCGGTTGCCTTAATGCCCGGGGCGATTTCGGTGCCCTTGCTCACCACTGTGCCATCGTCCACGTTCAGTGTGCTGATGTCATCGACGCGGTACAGCTTGCCGGGGCGCACCACCACTTCACGGATGATATCGTTCTCTTCCACGATGTCCACGATACCGTCCGTCTGGCAGACCACCCCTTTGACGATCTCGGTGCCGGCTTTGACTTCCATGCCGGACTCGATGCCAGGAACCTTCAGCGAGATATCCTTGCTGACCTGATGGATTTCTTCCGGCAGGAACAACACTTTACCCGGCTGGGTAATAATCCGCTGCTCGTCCACTTCGATATCCAGGTAACGGATTTGGCCGCTGGTGGGAACCGACATGCTCTCGTCAACCAGCTCGGCCACAATGCTGCCGTTTTCCAGCGAGGTGCCTTCCGGCGATTTGACGATGTAGGTTTCCTCATTCTCGCCGACCTTCCACAATTGCTCTTTCTTGGTTTGCACCAGATCGGCGTTGGTGGGGGTAATGCTGGCGATAATAATGGTCAATTCCTTACCGTTGACGATTTTCTTGACCAGTTCCTTGCCCACTTTTTGTTCTTCAACTTCCAAGTCGGCCGGAATGCGCACTTCACCGCCATGCTCGCTGATAACGTGCGTTTCGGCGATAATCTCGCCCACGTTCAACACTTGCGCGTCTTGCACCATATGCTTGGCGCCGGTTGGCAGGTTGTACACGTCGCCGCCCAACACCCAAATGGTGCCCGGACGGTTGGCCGTACGGCTGATGTTGCCTTGACGATCCCGTTTTTCATCGGCCTCGAACCCTTCAAACCAGATCTCGCCGCTCATGGTCGCGGTAATATCCTTGGTCGCCTTCTCGGTTCGGCGGCCAGCGGTCGGTTCAAAAGAGGCCAGGGTTTGGTCTTTTTTCACAGTGTCGCCGGTAGCCACATTGACCTGGGTGTTGTACGGCAGGTTGTATTTGTCCGTTTTGCCGTCCGTGGTCTTCACTTCCAGCGTGCAGTCACGCGTGGTCATTTCCACAATATCCCCGTGACGGGTACGGAATTCCCGCGTGGGCAGTTTGCTGGTGACTTCACCCGCATGCTTGGCCTTGAATAGTTCCCGTTTGCCCAAGCTGCTGAATACGCCGCCAGTGTGGAATGTTCTCATAGTCAACTGGGTACCGGGTTCCCCGATACTCTGAGCAGCCATAATCCCGATTGCTTCGCCTACATCTACGATTTTGTTGCTGGTCAGCGACCAGCCGTAGCATTTTTGGCAGATACCAACTTGGCTTGCGCAGGTCAGCACGGAGCGAACCAACACTTCCTTAACGCCAGCCTTTTCAACAATGTCTGCGGTGATCGGAACAATGACTTCGCCCGCGCTAACCAATACTTCACCGTCCTCGTTCACCACGTTAATGGCTGCGGCACGGCTCACAATACGGTCAAACAGCGTCATGATCTCGGATTCACCTTCCATAATGGCCTGAACCATAATGCCGTTGGTGGTTCCGCAATCGGCTTCCTGAATAATCACGTCCTGGGCAACGTCTACCAAACGACGGGTCAAATACCCGGAGTCAGCGGTTTTTAACGCCGTGTCTACCAGGCCTTTCCGTGCGCCGTAGCTGGAAATGATGTACTCGGTTACGCTCAAACCTTCCCGGAAGTTGGACTTAATCGGCAAGTCAATGATCTGGCCTTGCGCGTCAGCCATCAGACCCCGCATCCCGACCAGCTGACGAACCTGGCTGATGTTACCCCGTGCGCCGGAGAACGCCATCATGTATACCGGGTTCAATCGGTCAAAGTTATCGACAACCGATTTGGTCAAAAGTTCAGTCGTTTCGCTCCAGGTGTCGATTACCTTGGTATAACGCTCTACCTCGGTGATTTCACCCTTGATGAAACGCTGGGTGGCCCGTTCAATTTCGGCTTCCGCCTCGGAAATCAGGCCTTTTTTCTCTTCCGGCACACTCAAGTCGGCGATGGAGATGGTTACACCGGCACGTGTCGCGTAACGGAAACCCAAATCCTTCAGACTGTTAGCCAGTGTGCCGGTCTTAGCCATGCCATGTTCGGCATAAACCTTGGCCAGCAATCGGTTGAGTTCTTTTTTATCAACCACCTTATTGATGAAGTCCAGTTGTTTTTTCTGAGACTTATTCGGGGAGAGAATGCTCATGGGCGTAGGTACCTCGTTCAATGCTTACTGGAGAACCGATTGGCGGACCGTCTTGTTGAAGATAATCCGTCCGGCCGTGGTTTCGATGAGCTGGCTGCCTTCATCGCGCACGATGACCTTGGCATGCAGATCGATAACACCGGCCTCATAAGCGGCCAGCGCGTCCTCAAAGCTGAAGAACTTCATACCGGCGCCTTTGGTCGCGTGGGGGTTATCCAGCGTCAAGTAGTAAATGCCCAAAACCATGTCCTGGGTGGGGGTAATAATCGGTTTCCCGGTGGAAGGTTGCAGCACGTTATTGGTCGCCATCATTAGCATGCGGGCTTCCGTCTGCGCTTCAACCGACAGCGGTACGTGTACAGCCATCTGGTCACCGTCAAAGTCGGCGTTGAACGCGGTACAAACCAGCGGGTGCAACTGAATGGCGCGTCCTTCCACCAAGACCGGCTCGAAAGACTGGATCCCCAAACGGTGCAGCGTTGGTGCGCGGTTTAGCAGTACCGGGTGGCCCTTGATGACCTCTTCCAGCACATCCCACACAACAGTCTCTTGGCGCTCAATGGTCTTCTTGGCCGATTTGATGTTCTGGCTCTCGCCGCGCTCGATCAATTTATTGATTACAAACGGTTTGAACAGCTCAATCGCCATCTCTTTCGGCAGACCGCATTGGTGCAATTTCAGCCGAGGGCCAACCACGATAACGCTCCGACCGGAGTAGTCAACCCGTTTACCCAACAGGTTCTGACGGAAACGGCCTTGTTTCCCTTCGATAATGTTGGACAGGGATTTCAACGGGCGGTTATTGGGGCCAACAACCGTACGGCCACGGCGTCCGTTGTCGATCAGTGCGTCAACCGCTTCCTGCAACATCCGCTTTTCGTTCCGTACGATAATTTCCGGCGCGCCCATTTCCAACAGTCTGGACAAACGGTTGTTCCGGTTGATGACTCGGCGATACAGGTCATTCAAGTCAGAAGTTGCAAAGCGACCACCGTCCAACTGAACCATCGGGCGCAGATCCGGCGGAATCACCGGCAGCACATCCATAACCATCCAGGAAGGATTGGTGCCGCTTTGGATCAGCGATTCAACCAGCCGCAACCGTTTCAGTGGTTTCACTCGCTTCTGGCTGGAACCGGTAATTTCTTCCAATTCCTGCTTCAGCCCATCGCTCATTTCCTGCAAATTCAGGCGAGACAATAGAATTTGGACAGCCTCAGCGCCAATGCCAACTTCCAACTGCGCTTCTTCGTTTTCTTCCAGAATGTTTTCATACTCTTCCTCGGACAGCAACTGGTTGCCTTTCAGCTCAGTGTTGCCCGGATCCAGCACCACATAAGAGTTGAAGTAGATAACCTGCTCCAAATCCTTCAGCGACATATCCAGAATCAGGCCGAGATAGCTGGGAATCCCTTTCAGGAACCAGATATGTGTGACCGGCGCAGCCAATTTGATATGGCCCATCCGGTGACGGCGCACCTTGGATTCGGTGACCTCTACGCCGCAACGCTCGCAGACGATCCCTCTGTGACGAACCCGCTTGTACTTGCCGCAGTAGCATTCCCAATCCTTGGAAGGCCCAAAGATACGCTCGCAGAACAAGCCGTCCCGCTCAGGCTTTAACGTACGGTAGTTGATGGTTTCCGGCTTCATAACCTCGCCGTGGGACCAATTAAGGACACGTTCGGGTGAGGCAATCCCGATTTTGATGAAATCAAACTGGTCAATGTTTGTACTAACCACAATGGGACTCCTTTAAATTGAATCGGAATTGGCTGAGAAGAAGTTGAGCAGCTCGTTGCCCGCGGAGGCGAACTCTCGCTTGGGCGCCCGGGCGGCTTCATCGGCCATCAGGTCGATCTCAACTTCGCGTCCGTCTTTCAGGCGTTTCTTCACCGTAATATCCAGACCGATACTGTGAATTTCGCGAACCAGTACCTTGAAGGACTCCGGAATACTGGGCCGGTTCAGGTTTTCGCCCTTGACAATCGCTTCATATGCCCTGGAGCGGCCAACCACGTCATCAGACTTGATGGTCAACATTTCTTGCAGGGTATAAGCGGCGCCATAGGCTTCCAATGCCCATACTTCCATTTCCCCGAAACGCTGTCCGCCGAACTGGGCCTTACCGCCCAGCGGTTGTTGGGTAACCAAGCTGTACGGGCCGGTGCTACGGGCGTGAATCTTGTCGTCTACCAAGTGAACCAGCTTCATCACGTACATGCGGCCAATGGCAACCCGGTTGGCGAATGCTTCACCGCTGCGGCCATCGTACAGAACCGCTTTGCCATCGTTGAACGCCCAGTCAATCCCGGCGTCCTCCAATGCTTCCTGCAGTTCGCGCGTGACGGAATTCCGGGAAGCCTCTTCACCGTACATTTCATCGAACGGAGGGACTTCATAGTGCTTTCCGGTGAAATGAGCCGCCAAGCCCAACAGGGTTTCGTACGTCTGTCCCACGTTCATACGGGACGGTACGCCCAGCGGGTTTAACACGATGTCTATCGGCGTGCCATCCGGCAGGAAGGGCATATCCTCGATCGGTAGGATCTTGGACACAATCCCCTTGTTTCCGTGGCGCCCGGCGATTTTGTCGCCCACGCTGATTTTACGTTTTTGAGCCAGATAGACCCGAACCACAGTATTTGCCCCAGGAGGCAGCTCATCGCCTTTTTCCCGGTCAAATACCTTCACGTCTACAACCCGTCCGCCTTCCCCGTGAGGGACTCGCAGCGAGTTGTCACGCACGTCGCGGGCTTTTTCCGCAAAAATGGCGCGCAACAGCTTTTCTTCCGGTGGGTGCTCAGATTCTCCTTTCGGCGTAATCTTGCCCACCAGGATATCTCCGGCGAATACACGGGCGCCAACACGAACAATGCCACGCTCATCCAGGTTGCGCAGAGCGTCTTCTCCGACGTTGGGAATCTCGCGGGTGATTTCTTCCGGACCTAGCTTGGTGGTACGTGCGTCCACTTCCAGCTTCTCAATGTGGATGCTGGTATAGACATCGTCATGTATCAGCCGCTCGCTGATCAGGATGGCGTCCTCGAAGTTGTAGCCTTCCCAAGGCATGAAAGCCACCATAACGTTGCGTCCCAGCGCCAGCTCGCCCAATTGGGTTGCCGCGCCGTCCGCAATAACCTGGCCTGCCTCCACTTTATCGCCGGCACGGACGATAGGACGGTGGTTCAAGCAGGTATCCTGGTTGCTTCGCAGGTACTTGATCATCTGGTGCGGATAGACTTTGCCGTCTTTGCCGCGCACTTCGATCGTATCGCCGGTTACACGTTCCACGTTGCCTTCTACCTCGGCGGACAGCGACATGCCGGAGTCCATTGCCACCCGACGCTCCAGACCCGTTCCGACCATCGGTCGCTCGGCGGAAATCAGTGGTACGGACTGACGTTGCATGTTGGAACCCATCAACGCCCGGTTGGCGTCATCGTGTTCCAGGAATGGAATTAATGCGGTTCCCACCGATACGATCTGAATGGGGGAAACCCCGACGTAGTCTACTGTATCCGGCTCGGTAATCGTGAATTCGTTTCGGTAACGCACCGGCACGTGAGGCCCAATCAGCGTTCCATCTTCGGAACGAGGCGCATCACCGGGGGCCACCCGGAACTTATCTTCCTCATCAGCCGATAGGAAGTGAATTTCGCCGGTTAGTTTGCCGTCCTTAGATTCCCAATAGGGTGTTTCTAGGAAGCCATATTCGTTGACCCTTGCATAGGTGGACAGAGAGCCAATCAAACCGGCGTTCGGGCCTTCAGGCGTTTCTACTGGGCAGATTCTCCCGTAATGGCTGGGGTGAATGTCTCGAACCGCAAAACCGGCGCGCTCACGAGTCAAGCCGCCAGGCCCCAGGGCGGATAGGCGGCGTTTGTGCGTCAATTCCGACAATGGGTTGGTTTGATCCATAAACTGGGACAACTGAGAAGAACCGAAAAACTCGCGAATTGCCGCCAACAAGGGCTTCGGGTTCAACAGGTTGTTCGGCGTCAGCGTATCGATGTCTTGCAACGTCATACGCTCTTTAACGATCCGTTCCAGACGGGTCAAGCCCACCCGGAACTGGTTCTGCAGCAATTCGCCAACCGCGCGAATCCGACGGTTTCCGAGGTGATCGATATCATCCACCTGGCCGTCGTCGTAGTTCAGGTTGACCAGATAATCAATCGCGGAAACGATGTCTTCGTTAGTCAAAACACGCACGGTGTCCGGCGCGGAAAGGCCCAGCTTCTTGTTCAGCTTGTAGCGGCCCACTTTGCCCAAGTCATAACGCTTTTCATCGAAGAATCGGCTTTCCAACAGGGAGCGGCCACCGCCCACACTCGGCGGGTCGCCGGGACGCAGCTTTTTGTAGACTTCAATCAGCGCTTCTTCGGTGGTTTCAGTTGGGTCTTTATCCAACGTCTTCTTCAGATAGTCGAAGTGACGGAACTGGTTCTCCATTTCGGAGACCGACAAGCCCAATGCGCGTAATAGGGTAGTAGCAAGGATTTTACGGTTTTTATCAATTTTGACGTAGATTACATCGTTAATGTCAGTCTCAAACTTCAGCCATGCGCCGCGGTTGGGGATTAGTGTGGCGTTAAAGATCCGTTTTCCGTTCAATGCCTGGTCTTTTTTGTAGTAGATGCCTGGAGAGCGGACGATTTGGGAGACAATAACCCGTTCGGCGCCGTTAATAATAAACGTACCGCGATCGGTCATCATCGGAATCTCGCCGATGTAGGCTTCTTGTTCTTTGATTTCCCCGGTATCGCGGTTGACGAGGCGCAGCATAATCCTTAATTGGCGAGCGTAGGTCGTGTCGTGCAGCCGGGCGCTTTCCACAGTGTGCTTGGGCTTGTCAAAGCTGTATTCAGGGAGGAAATAAAGTTCAAGACGACCCGTGTAGTCACGGATCGGAGAGAAGGATAACAGCTCTTCTTTTAAGCCTTCTGTGATGAACCAGTTGAACGAATTCTTTTGGATTTCTGCCAAATCAGGAAGCTGTTCCAGAGGGAGAGACCCTATGCCTGGAAGGGTTGAACGCATGGTCTTTGCTGCCATTGTAAACCTCGTCGTAATTGAAAACGTGATTTTGATATAAAAAGATTGCGCGCTTGAGACTGAATCAGGTCACGATAGATAAGGAGGGGCTAAATCTAATACCCCAATATACCAAGGATAGGAATAAACGCAAAATTTCATAGGCAAAAAGGAAAACTAAGTTGCCAATCGGGTTGGCTTCCTCAGTTTTCCTTGCCTATGATGTACTTACTTGAGTTCGACAGTAGCGCCGGCTGCTTCGAGTTGCTCTTTCATTTTTTGAGCGTCTTCTTTTTTAACGCCGTCTTTGATGGACTTGGGAGCGCCATCAACCAAATCTTTGGCTTCTTTCAAGCCCAAGCCGGTGAGGGCGCGAACTTCTTTCAAGACAGCAATTTTGTTGCCGCCAGCGTCTTTCAAGATAACGCTGACATCGGTCACTTCTTCTTCAGCAGCGGCGCCAGCAGCGGGAGCAGCCATAACGGCCATCGGAGCGGAAGCGGTGATGCCGAACTCATCTTCAAATGCTTTCACCAGGTTAGCGGTTTGCAAGAAGGTCAGGGTTTTGATTTCTTCGAAAATCTTATTGGTTTTATCATCTAATTCAACGGTCATTGGGTTTGAACCTCATTCGTTAATGGTTGACTTCGTAACAACTTGTAACAGGGGCTGGGGATTCATTGGGTAGAACGACCCGATGATTACCCTTCCTGTAGGCGTTTGGCGTATTGATCCAACACGTTGACCAGACCGCGTTGCGGGCTGCTCAGTGCGGCGACAATACCGCTCAATGGGGAATTGATTGCGCCCACCAATTTACCGCGAAGCTCTTCGATTGGCGGAAGCTTAGCCAGCTGGTCCACTTCAGCCGCTGTAAGCAATTTCCCATCCAGAAACCCGCCGCGAATCTCGTTTTCCTTTTTGTTCTTTTTCAAGAACTCGGTCAGGATTTTCACAGGGGTAACTTGGTCGGCACGACCGATTAACAAGGCGGTCGGGCCTTTCAAGTACGCTTCAAGAACCGCTTGGTCGCTGTCCTTGAGGGCATGCTTGGTTAAAGTGTTTTTGGCGACAGTGAAGTCGGCTCCTTCAACGAACAGCTCTTTTCTGAGCCGGGTTAATTCGGCGACCGTCAATCCACGGGGGTCGGCAACAACCGCAACCGTCGCAAGGCTCAACTTCTTTTTGAGCTTTTCCGTAGTTTCTTGTTTTTGGGCCAGTTTTCCCACGGCAGCCACTGATCCTTTCTTTGTTTCCGTTTGTTTTACCGGTAAGGGGATTTATGAATATTCCGTTTCGACTGGCGGCTTTTTCCTTCCACAAGGGTTAAAGCACTGCTTTTGAACCGGAAAACACCTGATTTGACTGCGTCAGAAGCGTCTTTCAAACTACTGGCACAGCACCAAGGCTTTTCCTAGGAAGCGACAAAGGGCTTGACGAGTTGAAGGGACACAGACCAAATGGTAGGAGCAACATATATAGCAAAGACAAAAATGGGACGCAAGCAAAGATATTAATGAATTGTTACAGATTCCAGCAATGGCATTAAATCTTCGGAAATCCGGTTTTTGGGGATATATAAAAAAGGATGCGGCGGGATAGATGATGGTGAGGAGCCGCTAATCAACACGATTTGCTCTGGCCGCAAGCCTTTTTGCAGCAAAGCGTCGCCCACTGCCAGGCCGTCTTTTAGCCCTTTTATCTGCCAGTCCAGCAGCGCCATTTGCGGGCGCACATCCTGAAAAGCCTTCATGGCCGCGTCAAAATCCTCGCAAATGGCGCTCAGGGCAAAGTGGGCGTTGGTAGCCAGCAAGTCCTGAACGGCCTTTTGCCACAGCGGCTCATCTTCAACCAGCAGAATCGGAATGGGCATGTTCATCATGTTTTTCAGGCTACCGCAAAGTTGGGTTGCCCGAAAGAGGCGTGGTTTAGTTAGGCTTCCCGGCTGCGAGTGCTTTGATCCTCTTTTCCGGGCAGTTTGTACTTGCCCAGCAGGGATTTGGTGTCTTTCAGCTCTTTTAGGTGGCCGTCAATCGCGGTTTGAAAGGCGCGCATGTTTTGCTCAATTTCCGAATCCAGTTGTTTGCTGGCCTGAAGAGATTCGTTGAGCCGGGCCTGTTCTTCGGGGGTGAAATCGGTAAGCTGGAAGCCTGCGATTTCCTCCAGCAGTAAGCCGCGTTGTAACACCATTTGGCCTAATACGGGCAAATCAGGATTGGCGCTTTGGGCCAGGATGGCCTGGGTCAGGTCGTGCAATGCTTGTGCGCGTGTGTAAGCCGATTCAAACGATTGTGCGTCAGGCCCGCAGTTGGGTGACTGATTCATTGGAGATGCCGTCCCTCTCTTTATGAGCGATGCGTATGGCTTCTTCCCAAGTTTTCTTGAGACTTCTTAAATGATCCAATACTTCATCGATCAACGCCATCTCTTTTTTAATGTTGGCCTGGACGAGCTGGTAATGTAGGTATTCGTATAATCGGTACAGGTTAACCGCCATGTCGCCGCCGATTTCCATATCAAGGCTCACCATAAACTCCCGAATAATGTGCTGGGCGCTGATGATGTTTTTGTGGCACTTCTCCACGTCACCTTCCTGGTGGGCTTTTTGGGCTATCAGCAGAAAGCGGATGGCGCCTTCGTAAAGCATAATCAGAATTTCTTCGGGACTGGCGGTCTCGATTTGATTCTTCTTATACTGTTCGGCCTGTTTGGCGTATGGATTATGAGCGTTCATCAGTCCTGGTAGACTCCTGTCCGTTCGGTTCCAAATGGCGTATCGAAACATCCCTCCAAAAACTTTAGCCCTGGGGGGTGATTTCTCCTCTATATATAGGAGAGATGGATCAATCAAAATTGGGCGCATCAAAATTACGGAAACGGGTTTAATGCTTATGATCAGTGATTAGAGGGGATATTCACTTCATGGCGGAATCGAAAGGAATGTCCAAAACCGCCCGAAAGGCTTTGTCTCGCTGGCTGCCGGATCTTGCGGGCGCCGCGACGGACGCGCTTGGGGCTTCTCGGATAGAGACGTTTGAGATTTTAACGGACGTGGAGCAGGTGACTGAACTGTTCGCCAGCTTTGAGGACGTTCGTAAGGGCCGTATTGTAACGATGAGCGATGCATTTGGAGACTTGTAACCGTGAGTGCAGTCCTAAGTAATGGGACCGGCCAGCCCGATGGAGAGATGAGCCAAACCCGGCAATGGACCCTGTTTCTGTCCAGATCTGCCGATAAATGCCAGCGCAAGCTGGATAAGCCGCTGCGTATCGCCATTCGCGACGCGCTGATGCGCCTGTGCCAAGACCCGGAGCGTTTGGGCGAGCGCCTCTCCCAACCGCTGACCAGCGTTTTTTCGCATCACCTGACCTATAAGGGCAAAGAGTTCAGAATTGCCTACCAGCTTTCCGTGGAAACCGAAAGCATTGTTGTTTTGCTGATTGGCCCGCACGAGAACTTCTACCGCAAGCTCAAAAATCTGCTTTATGCTTCTTAAAAATTGGTTTCAAGCTGAGCTTGGGGGGGAATCATGAAAGTACAAGGGTGATCAAAGGCCATACCGGCGGGCAATCCCATAACGGATGTCGGGTGGTTGGGCAAAATTGTGTCGTGTAACCAAGGCAGTGAGGATTTTGACCGTGTCTGGCAAACCAAAGCATCAAAAAAGACCGGCCATGCGGGGGCAAGGGGTGGTGGAATACGCCGGGTCACTGGTGATTGCGGCCATTATTGTGGCGGCGGGCCTTATTATCGTTCCGCCAAACTTTTCGGCCATGATTAACACCATTTATAGCACCATGGCCAGCTTTTTAGGCGGGCAGCTCCCCAGTTAGGCTTTTATAAAGTTGATAAACGGCAGTCAGGCGGGCCATGGTTCCCGCCTGAAGCGTTATACGGGTTTTTGTTTGAGAGAGCTTACCAGTGGGCAGTCTTTTTGCTACTATGGATGACATCGTAAAACAGATGTGCCTCAGTAGCTCAGTTGGATAGAGCAACCGCCTTCTAAGCGGTAGGTCACAGGTTCGAATCCTGTCTGGGGTACTCTTTTTTTGTAAAAGCGTTTTGGCTTGCGTTTATTCAAGACTGTGCTAAGATTTGAATAAGTGGACTGGGCTTACCCGGTCGGCGTTAGGACTTCGGTGTAGACCGGGGTTTTTCGCTTTTTAGGGGAACATTTTCAACCCCCAGCCGGTGATTCGTCCGTTTGGACTTTGCCTGAATTTCTGTTGAATGATGTCATAAGCCCGATTTGGTTGCGTAGGATTTAAAACATGAATCCCTATAGGGCGTGCTAATAGGTCAGCCAATTGCAGTCCTCCAGAATTGCTTTTCTTGTCTGTGAGAACAATTTCAAAAGGATAGGCTGCATTGTGATAGTTTCGGCCTTGGCAAATTCGTCGGAATTCTAATTCTAGATCTCTGTCTTCTTTTTTGCCCCGTGCCTCGACAATGACATGTGTCACTCTTTCGGCTTGTCCTTGATCTTGCAAAAAGGAATAAGCACGTTCTAAACAGAATCCAAGAGCCAGTGGATAGGGGTTTTCTGGGTTTGCATAATTGCCGTTAAGGTGGGTTTTATGGATGGCAGAGGCAATTACAGTGAAGGGTGCCTGTTCAACCAATGCACTCATCCTTTGCATAAAGCGATTCCTGACTTCTGGGACCCTTAAAATCGTGAATGGTGGCTTTTCTTTTCTGATATCATTTTCATGCAAGATGACCATGTCATGACCAAAAAAAATCAAATTTTAATTTCTGGATAGATGATGAAATTACTGAGTAATAATCTGTTTTCTTGATAATGCAAAAAGCTAAAACAAATAGTGGGTAATCTGGATCTGTACGTTCTAGGTTATGATCTCCGCTCTCATCAACGTAGATAATATAATCACTAAAGGGACTCATAAGGTTTGAGAAACTCCATACCGCTCCATAATGCTGAAATAGAAAAAGCTTGGAGTTAAATATTATCAGCTTCCTTAAGTCTTTGACTTGTTGGTCATTTTTTTAAAGAGATGCTATTGCAAACCAGTAGAGGAAACTTAGAAGCATTAAGAATGAAAATCAGTTGATTCTTAATGATGGTGATGCTGACACGACTCATCGTGAGTGTGGTGGTGTCCTTTGTCGGGCTTGGGTTTGATGCCGAACAAGTGCAGCAGGGCCTTGCCTAGCTTTTGTAGATCTGTCAGCATGCCGCCGAAAAACTCGCTGAGCCACAGCCCCGCTTTAGAAAATACATTGTTTGCGGCAGGCTTGGGCGGGTGGTCGTGGTGGTGGTGATCATGGCAACTGTGATCGGTGCAGGTTTTGCCATGGGCGTGCTTGTGGCCAAACTGGACGGTATCCTGCCCTATTTTTCCTCGGAAAATGCTTGCGCTGTAAGGCTGGTGGATAAACATTACGGTGTTTTTTACCGTTGGTAGGGCAACCGGCTGAATGCTCATGGCGTTCCCCATTTCTTTTGATCTTGTGAGGGCTTTCCTGGCAATTTGCCCTGAAGCCACCCACTGAAGGCGGCCCCGTAGTCTGCAATCTCGTTCAGGCAAACGGCGCTGGAACAACAGCCGCGTGAACAGGTGGATATGACGGATGACGTGGTCCCCATGCCCATTTGCGATTCGGGCATGAGCCAGGTGCCTTTCAGCGCGCCCAGCAATCGGGGAAGGGCCACAAAGCCCGCCCCCATGCCGATTGCGGAAAACAGCAGGCGGGTAACGATGGGCGGGACATTCCAATTTTCTTCCAGGGGTTTTTCCGCCTTTTCGCTGGCGATGTGGGTGCCTTGCACCAGCCCGCCCACGGTCGGCAGCAGCACCGGCAGCAGGCGCAACCCCTTTGCCCCGGATATCAGGGGGGTAATCAGCAGCACGTTCATCATGGCGCCCAGCCAGGGCGGCGGCGTCCACTGAAGCGCCTTGTTGAGTTCCCCTAGGCTGGCCACGCCCAGGAGCATTTTGGCCCATATCTTCCAATCGGTCGGGATAACCTGCTGTAGCTCCTTGGCGCTTTGGCCGGGCGCAAAGCGGGCCAGTAAAATGGCTGGAGTAATGAAACCCAGCGCCTTGGCCGCCGCCTTTATGCGTTGCTCCCCGGTTGATGGGGTAGTTGCGGGCCTGGTGAGTAAAGCGGGTTCCGTGGCGGCGTGAGCAGGTGGCAAAGCAGTGGGAAAAGGGCTGGCTTGGGTTGTGAAACTAGCAGGAGGGCAGGCGTAAGCAGACGACAGGCTTGGGCGAACCCGGTAGGGGGCCGCTGGCGAGGTATATCCTGTATAAATAGCCTGCATTTCGATAATCGGTTCCAGATCAAAAATGAAAATGATTTTCATTTTTATTTTAGAAGCTGACGGATGTCAAATGAATAAAACAGAAAGGTTGAGTTTTTATGATTGAGTTGTTATGCTTTGCCAAAATAAAAATGGTTTTCATTTCATGACTGTAACCTCCGCCCGGCTCCCAAAATCCACCCAGGCTGTTCTGGAATCGCTCCAGCAATTGAATCATGCCACGGCCCCGGACATTATGGACTGGATTAACCGGACTTCCAGCGAAAAAAAAGTGAGCCTGACCAGCGTTTATCGGGCCTTAAACTACCTGGTGGCGGAAGCCCGCATAAAACCCCTGAACTTTAACGATGGGCAGGTGCGCTACGAGTTGAATAACCAGCGCATGCATCATCATCACCTGGTATGCACCCGCTGCGAGAAAATCCAGATGCTGGACAGTTGCCCTTTTGAGCCGGTGCTGGCCCAACTGGAAGGCAAATTCCGGGTGGATTACCACAATTTTGAGGTGTTTGGCCTTTGCCAGAGCTGCGTGAGCGCCTCTTAGCCGAGCGGGGCATTTTTGCGCGGCCCGGCATTTTATGTATTTCAGGACTAACCCAGTAACCCAGAAAAAGGACGTCATTTTGGTCGGTGTTAAATCTCTACCCCAGGCATTAACCAGTCGCTTTACAGGCGTGGCTTCGCCCAACGGCAAGGCGGCCCTGTCGAATGCCGAATTTCTTGCGGCTCTTAAATTCTTCCTGCTGGTGCCGTTGTTCCCGGTGGCGGGGTACTGCCTGCTGGATCAGACGGGCGTCAGCCAGTTTCTGGTGGATCATGGCGCGATTCCCCATCCTATTCTGGGCGAGGGATTTGGGCATGTGGGGCTTTGCTTTTCAGTGCATTACGTGTTTAGCGGCCTACGCTCACTGGTAAAAGGTTTGGCCTTGTTATTCCGGTAGGGACGGCCTTTTTGCGCGCGGGGTCTCCTCTGGCAGGGGACTCATTCCAAAGTATTAATACCAATGGGTCTAGGCCGGTTTTGCGGGGATCGTTACTATGGCTAATGTAACGGTGGCGTAAACTTTCTATGATGAGAGTGTTAAGCGGGTTCTCCAGACAAGGGCTTCCCCGTTGAGGCAGGTCTGGTTCAGCCGGAGTGAAGAAGTTTCTTTTTGTCTAAGTCTTTTGTCTGAATAGATCCGGGTCTGCGGGGCAGGCCAGCCTGAGTGAAAAATCACTCGTCACCCGCCTCATGTTTTGCGAGGCGCTCGTGGTTTAAATCTTCTTTTTTTGCGTTTAGCCTTTTACAAATTTTCTCTTTGAAGGTGCACCCCTGTTTCAAGCCAGACAGGGGCTTTTTCTTTTTCAGGGGTAAAACCCTGCCTTGGAAGGGGTTTATCAGGAAATTTTAACAAGTTGTAACTTTTCAGAGGTGACAGGCAATCAATCCTGTCTATTTGTTTTTATATATTTAAGAGAGAAAACTCTTACCGGGCTTTGTAAGAGTACAGGCAGAACCCTTTTTAGAGAGCGCGAGAATAAGATGATGCAGCCCCTTAGCCTACAAAATCGATCTTTGTATGCGTCCGGATTGACCGGAAATAATGCTGCCTTGGCTGCTACCACCCAGGCTGATGGAACGAGAACGCCTTTAAGCCTGAATGCAACGGGAGGGAATTCCAGTTTAGCGGCAATGATGCCCATGATGCTACAGTTGCTGCAAGGTATTATGCAACTGTTCAAAACCATGTATCCTCAATTGCTCGGTGGCGGCACGAATGCGGCGGCTGATACCCCAGGGGGCAATAAACCCCCGGCGGGCGTGTTGTCCTCCAATCCCTACGGCTCCGCTTTACCGGGTGGCGTCACCAACGGGCTAACCACTCCAGGGAGCAGCCCACAGGCCGATGGCGGCAATACTCCCGGCGCGGGAGCAATTCCCAATAACGCCAACATTCAGGCTAACCTGGGCGTAAACTATGCCAATCTCCCCGAAGAGCAAAGGGCGCAGTTTACCCACCTGAACGACAACCTTTCTCCCACAGATGAGCGTACCGCCGCCGCGATTATCCACTTGGGCGGCCGCGCACATATTTCGGACGCGGAAACGGCCAGCGGGGTCAGTCCCACGGCCCGTATCTATAACAACGTGTTGCAGAGCCCGCAAAACTTCAGGCCAGAAGAAGTGAAGCTGATTCAGGGTTTTGCGGCCAAGGAAAAAGCGGAAACCGCCAGCCTCACACCGGATGGGCAAGGCTTTGTGACCGGCAAATACCTGGATTACGCATTTATCGACCAGATGGGCAACCGTAACGGCACCAGCCCCCAAAAGATGCAGGAATACAAGGCCGCCGTTGACGCCCGCGTGGCCAAAATTACCGACCCTTCCAATCCCAATCTTCCCCAAATCATTGCGGATAGTAAAACAACAGTCAATATCGTCAGCGATATTAACACCTTGCAGCAACGAACGGGATTGACCCGATCCGAGCAGGCGGCGTATCGTCTGGCGGGCCACTCGGTATTGTTTAGCCAGGACGGTACCGTAAACGCCGATATTCTTGGATTGAGCTACCAGAATGCCAATTCGCTGGATAACCAGGGCAATGCGGCCAATGGCGGGCAGGATGTCAACATCGATCCTGAGATTGAAGCCCTGGCGGCTGCCGACCAGGCGGATGACGGTCAGGTGAACGGCAGCTCCTTGCGTCGTTCCGAAGAAGAGGTAATGGATAAAATTTACCTGAAACAAGGCGGCATTAAAGACAATACCCAGGTTCTGAAAGAAGGTCAGCAAGTGGGCCTGCAAAACGGCCGCAGCATGGGCGATATCCAGAGCGCCTTGGCCTCTGGCGGCAAGCAGGCGTTGAACGACCTCAAGGCGCTGGCCAAAGATCATACTCCCGCTATGCTGGCGATGGGTGGCAGCGTGGCCGCCGCCTCCGCGGTATGCCCCTTCCTGGGCGGTATGGCCGCCGGTGCTGCCGGTATCGGCGCAGCCAACAACAAGCTGGCTGGCAATTAACAAAAGCCTTACTGGGAAAAAACTGGAAGACGCTTGAAGTCAGGAACGGGGGCCAATTGGCCCCCGTTCAGGCATTGAAGGAAACTCATTATATTGAAGGTGGATTACAGCTTGGGTTGTATTTGCATGTCGATTGCCCCCCCATTACAATCAGGGGAAAGTGGTGGCGCAATATGAAATCCGGGTACGGGCCAGAGCGGAAGTGCCAAGATGTGAGAAATAGAAGTGAGACATAGAGAGATACGGGAATACCAACCATGCAAAGCGATCCCCAGAAAGTATTGGAAATTAACGGTGAAAAACTGACCCTGGCCGATGTACGGTTGGTGGCCTTGCAAACGGATATTCGGGTGACTTTGGTGGCAGAGTCTCTACAAAAAATTGAAGCGTCCCGCAAGATTGTGGAAGACGTGCTGTCTTCCGGCAAAACCGTGTATGGCGTCAATACCGGCTTTGGCGCGCTCAGCAGCGTCACCATTTCTAACGAGCAGGTGGATCAGTTGCAGGTGAATCTGGTGCGTAGCCATGCGGCGGGTGCCGGAACCTTGCTGGATTTTGCCACCGTGCGCGCCATGATGCTGCTGCGGGCCAACACGCTGGCCAAAGGCTTTTCCGGCGTTCGCCCGGTGGTGATAGAAACCTTGCTGGGGATGCTCAACGCGGGGGTCTATCCCAAGGTGCCTTCCCGTGGTTCTTTGGGAGCCAGCGGCGATTTGGCCCCGCTGGCCCACATGACGCTGGTGCTGATTGGCGAAGGCGAGGCGTTTTACGGCAATGAATGGCTGAACGGCGGCGAAGCCCTGAGACGGGCCGGTATAGAACCGCTGACTTTAAAGGCGAAAGAAGGCTTGGCCCTGCTGAATGGCACCCAGATGATGACCGCCATGGGTACCCTGGCCCTGCTGGAAGCGGAGAATTTGATGGCTGCCGCCGAAGTGGCTGGGGCTATGACCATTGAGGCTGTAAGAGGCAGCCAAAAACCGTTCGATGCCCGTGTGGCCGCCGCCCGCCCGCATGGGGGGCATATTCAATCGGCCGCTGTGGTGCGCAATCTGCTGCAAAATAGCGAAATTATGGATTCCCACCGGGATTGCGCCAAGGTGCAGGATGCGTATTCGCTGCGCTGCATTCCGCAGGTGCATGGCGCGGCGCGCGATCTGCTGGCCTCCGTCCGGCGGACTCTGGAGGTGGAAATCAATGCGGCGACCGATAACCCGCTGATTTTCCCCAACGGGGACGTGATTTCCCAGGGCAATTTCCACGGGGAACCGGTGGCCATGGCCATGGAAATGCTGGCCTTGGCCTTGTGCGAACTGGGTAGCATTAGCGAGCGCCGGATTGATAAGCTGATGAACCCTGTGTTCAGCGAATTGCCTGCGTTTCTGGCCGGTAAATATCAGGAAGGTTTGAACTCCGGCATGATGATTGTGCATTATGCGGCGGCTTCCCTGGTTGCTGAAAACAAAGTGCTGGCCCATCCGGCGGTGGTGGATACCATCCCCACGTCCAACGATAAGGAGGATCACGTCAGCATGGGCGCGACTGCCGCTTGCAAGGCGGTTCAGATATTAGGCAACACCCGCTGGATTCTGGCGGCCGAGCTGCTGGCCGCCGCCGAAGGGCTGGAGTATCGCGACGGCCTGAAACCCGGCGATGGGGTATGGCAGGTGTACCAGCAAATTCGCAAGACGGTGGCCCCCCTGACGGCGGATCGTACCTTGGCAGGCGATGTAGAAACCCTTGCCGCCCAGATCCAGAATGGTTCCTTGCTGGCCCCGATTCAACAGTTATTGAAGGCATAGCACATCTCACGGCCTGAATAGGCTGAAAGCTTCGCACTCATTCGAACAACTAAAAAGGAGTGACACGATGGTGACTACCGAGAAACCCTTGCAACTGACCGGCGCCCCGCACGGAAGCCAGTTGACCTGTAAATCCTGGCTCACGGAGGCGGCTTACCGCATGTTGCTGAACAATCTGGATCCTGAAGTGGCGGAAGACCCGGAAGCTTTGGTTGTGTACGGCGGCACCGGCAAGGCGGCCCGCAACCCGGAGTGTCTCTCTAAGATTCTGGAAAGCCTGAAAAACCTGGAAAATGATGAAACCCTGCTGGTGCAATCCGGCAAGCCGGTGGCGGTCATGAAATCCCACCCCGATGCGCCTCGGGTGCTGATTGCCAATTCCAACCTGGTGCCAGCGTGGGGGAACTGGGATTATTTCCGCGAACTGGAGCGCAAGGGGCTGATCATGTACGGTCAAATGACCGCCGGAAGCTGGATTTACATTGGCAGCCAGGGCATTGTGCAAGGCACATATCTTACTTTTGCCGAAGCGGCCCGTAAGCACTATAACAGTGATCTCAAAGCCAAATTCGTGCTTTCCGCAGGTATGGGCGGCATGGGCGGCGCGCAACCGCTGGCCGTCAAGATGAACAGCGGGGTTTTCCTGGGGATCGATATCGATCCCAGCCGCATTCAAAAGCGTCTGGACACGGGCTACATGGATAAACTCGCCGGTTCGCTGGATGAGGCTTTGGCTTGGGTGAAAGAGGCCGTGGCGAAGCAGGAAGCGGTTTCCATCGGCCTGGTGGGCAATGCGGCCACGGTTTATCAGGAATTGGTGAGTCGCAACATCATCCCCGATATGGTGACGGATCAGACTTCCGCCCATGACGCGCTGGTGGGCTATGTGCCGGAAGGTTTGAGCCTGACCGAAGCGGCGGATTTACGGGCGAAAGACCCGGATGCGTATGTGCGTCGCGCCAAGCAGGCCATGGCGAAACAGGTGGAAGCCATGCTGGCTTTCCAGAAAAAAGGCGCCGTGGTGTTCGATTATGGCAACAACATTCGCGAGCAGGCCAAGGACATGGGCGTACAAAACGCCTTCGATATTCCCGGTTTTATTCCCGAATACATCCGTCCCCTGTTTTGCGAAGGTTCCGGCCCGTTCCGCTGGGTAGCCCTGTCCGGCGACCCCGATGATATCGCCGTGACGGATCAGGCGCTAATGGAAGCATTCCCCGATAACAAGCCTTTGCTTCACTGGCTGAAACTGGCGAAGGAGCATATTCATTTCCAAGGGCTTCCTGCGCGGATTTGCTGGTTAAAATACGGCGAGCGGGCCAAGGCGGGCAAGATTTTCAACGACTTGGTGGCCTCCGGTAAGGTGAAAGCGCCGATCGTCATTGGTCGCGATCACCTGGATTGCGGCAGCGTGGCTTCCCCCAACCGAGAAACCGAGGCCATGAAGGACGGTTCCGATGCGATTGCTGATTGGCCCATCCTGAATGCCCTGATTAACGGGGTGAATGGCGCAACGTGGGTGTCTTACCATCATGGCGGCGGCGTGGGCATTGGCTATTCCCAGCATGCGGGTATGGTGATTGTGGCCGACGGCACCCCTGAGGCCGAAGCCCGCCTGCAACGAGTGCTGACCTCTGATCCAGGTATGGGCGTGGTTCGCCACGTGGATGCCGGATACGATGAAGCCAAGGCTATGGCGCGTTCCGCCGGGGTGAAAATCCCTTTTCTAGGTACGTAACTACATGGAAAATAAAAATCTAAACCAAAACTTTGGGTTGGGATTTAAGCTTTGTGTGATGTTGCTTTTGCTCCCCATCTTTTTAGTTTTGAAAGGCTTTTTAAGTATTGTTCTACCTTATGTTTATGTCCTGTTTGCTTTATTCGGAATAAACCTTTTGCAAACAACGGATACTCTAGAGATAGGTTTGTTGGTGCTTTTCTGTCTAGGGGCTATTTTTGTTCTATGGAGGAAGGGCTGAAGATGCAATCAATAACATCAGTGCTCATCTATAACATTGGCCAGTTGGTAACGGTTGATCCGGCGTGGATGACGCCTGAGAATCCGTTGGGTCTCATTCGGGATGGGGCGATTCGCCTTGAGGACGGGAAAATCGCTTGGCTGGGCGCTTCCTCGGAAGTCAGTCGGGCGGATTATTCTTCGCACATCTGGCTGGATGCCCAAGGCAAACTGCTGATGCCGGGGCTGATTGACTCCCACACGCACACCATTTTTGCGGGCGACCGGGCCGATGAGTTTGAGATGCGTCTGCAAGGCAAAACCTATCTGGAAATCGCCAAGGCGGGCGGAGGGATTTTGAAAACCGTGACCGCAACCCGTCAGGCTGAGCCTAGAGTTTTGCAGGCTCTTACCCGACAGCGCTTGCAGCGAATGCTTAACCTGGGCGTGACCACCGTGGAAATCAAAAGCGGCTACGGGCTGGACTTTGAGAGCGAAATGAAATGCCTGCAAGTGCTGAAGGATTTGCAGGTGGATGCGCCGGTTTCCATTGTGCCGACCTATATGGGCGGGCATGATATCCCGCCGGAGTACCAGGGCCGGACGGATGAGTACGTGGCTCTGCTGTGCAGCCAGCAAATACCGGCAGTGGCGGAACAAAAGCTGGCCGTCTTTTGCGATGTGTTTTGCGAGAAGGGGTATTTTGACGTGGCCCAGTCCCGGCGGATTCTGGAAACAGCGCGTCAATTCGGGCTTAAACTCAAAATCCATGCTGAGGAGTTCTGCGATTTGGGCGGCGCTGTGCTGGCTGGTGAAATGGGCGCGGTATCTGCCGATCACTTGCTGAATATTTCCGATGAAGGCATTGCGGCCCTCAAATCGGGCGGCACCGTGGCAACCCTCTTGCCGGGAACGGCCTTTTACTTGCGGATTAAGGACTACGCGCCCGCGCAAAAACTCTTAGCCGCCGGGGTGCCGGTGGCGCTGGCGACGGATTTCAATCCCGGTAGCTGCGTGATCGATAACCTGCAATGGATTATGGCCCTGGCCTGCCTGCAAATGAACATGCAGCCGGTGGACGTCATCAAGGCTGTTACGCTGAATGCGGCCATGGCGCTGGATTTGCAGCATGATCGCGGCAGCCTGGCCGTGGGCAAGCGGGCGGATTTGGCCCTGTTTGACGTGGCTGGCTATAACGAACTGCTCTACCGTATGGGAAGTAACCTGTTGGCAGGCGTATTCGTGGGCGGCAGACATTACACCCGCGCCGATCTGGCAGCTAGCCTGGGCTAGTCGGTTTCTAAAGCCTGTTCAAACTTTCGGTGCAATATGCAAGCGGAGCCGCATTCGTGCATATGGTTGCTTGCGGGCTTTTCAATGTCCGGTAGTGGCTTGACTTTCCCAAGCACGGTGGGGGCTTGCCCGACGAATCGTTCGGTTAACCCCCCGCATTGGCCGCAAGGCGGGGCATAGGCTTCCTGCATGCCCTGGAAAACGGCCTGTATATGCTGGCAGTGCAGGCAGCGATATTGATAAGTTGGCACTTCAAAGGCTCCGGTTGAAAGCTTCAGGCGGGCTATTTTTTGGTTAACGCCCGAATTTTGGCGTATTTCAGGAAAACCTCCACGGTGTTGGCCATGGCAAGCGTTTGCCCGGTGATGCCCTTGAAAATCCCGCCTTTAAAAATGAATTCGCGCCAGGCGGCCAGCTTGGTCTTGACCATCAGACCGAAGGTGCCCTGATCTTTGCTGGATACGCCGTGCGTTTCCAAATGCCGATAGGCTGACAGCGTGGACTGGCCGTTGATTTCATTGAACAGCTCTTCCACGGTCTTGTAAGGCGCGTATCCCATCGGGCGATCCAGCTTGCCCACATCGCCGCCCACTTTCAGGGTAGCAGCCCAATCCTCGCCCACTTCCCAGTGGTTTTTTCGCACTAGGCGCAGTAAGCGGTTCGGTTCTTCCCCGACCGGCGCCGAAAGCCACTGGCTTTGGAATCGGAGTTGCCGGGGCAGGGTATAGCCGTTCAGGTTGGCGGGGGTGTTCAGTAAAACGCCGTCAATTTCGTGGCGCAGCATTTCTTCCACCCACTCATCCGGCTCCACCAGCAACAGCCAGTCGCAGGAACCCGTTGAAAGGGCATCCCGGCGCACCATGGTCAGGTTTCTGGAGGGATGGAAATAAACTTTTTCCGTGAATCCGCGGGCAATGGTCAGTGTGCCATCGGTGCTGCCGCGATCGAACACCACCAGATCATCCACCCAGTGCAGCGAAGAAAGGGCTTTTTCCAGGGTGGTTGCATTATTTTCGGTGATTACAATGGCTGAAACGGTTTGCGATTTATAAGTCATCTAACGCTCACAAATGTTCCCTAGACAATAGAATACCAGCATTTTTACATTTCGATACAGAAGAGTGAAACTTGGGCGTGTATGACTTGATGCCTTTAAGAAAGCTCAAAAAAAAGATAGATGGGTCGTGCTAGAATGTTCGATATGGCTGGACATTCTAAATGGGCCCAAATCAAGCGTACCAAGGCCGTCAAAGATGCGAAACGCGGAGCGAACTTTGCCCAGTGCTCCCGAGAGATTATCATGGCCGCTAAACTGGGCGGGGGAGACCCGGAAGGGAATTTTCGCCTGAGGACGGCCATTACCCGCGCCAAGGCGGCGGGTGTGCCGAACGACAACATCAAGCGGGCCATTGAGAAAGGCACTGGCGGCGGTGGGGCCGACAGTATGGAAGATTTGTCATACGAAGGTTACGGGCCGGGCGGGGTGGCCATTTATATTGAGGCCGTGACGGATAACCGCAACCGCACGGCGGGCGATATTCGAAGTTATTTCAACAAGTATCAGGGCAACCTGGGTTCCGATGGCTGCGTGGCCTGGATTTTCGAGGAAAAAGGACTAATTAAGGTCCCTCAGGTTGGGCTAGTGGAAGAAGACGTGTTTGAAAAAGCCATTGAGGCGGGCGCGGCTGACTTTATGGCGAATGACGACGATGACACCTTCGATATTTTTACCGCCCCGCTGGATTTAAACATGGTTTGCCAAGCTCTCAACGAGGCCAAAATTACCATTCAATCCGCTGAAGTGACCCGCCTGCCCCAAAACACCGTTAAAGTGGAGAGCGAGGAGCAGGCTAAGCCCCTGCTGAAGCTGTTGGACGCCATTGAATCCCACGATGACGTGCAGCACGTTTACGCCAACTTCGACATGGATGAAACCCTCTTTAATAAGCTGGAACAGGCTTAATCCGCTCATGTCGCAACTCACGCCCGCCCGCCTGCACTTGTTCTTCCGGCAGGTGAGCGAATCCCTGACGCATGCCTGTATGCTGGGAGGCTCGGTGGAGCCAACCGACCTGAACCAGTGGGTGATGATCGGCTTGCGAAGTCGGCAGTCGGCTGTATTGCAGGGCGACTGCCTGACGGTGAACGGCATGGCCCAATACCTGACCGGGCCGGATCGAGCGCAGCGGCTGTTTGAACTGCTGGAGACCGTTCGTGTGCAGGCCAAAGCCTGGCCGGATGAAAAGCTGGAACACGGGTTGCCCATGGCGGGGGGCTTGGCGGGCTGTTTGGGCTATGGCTTTTATCGCTGGTGCGATGTGGGCTGGCGGCAGGAGCAACCCGTTACGGAAGAAGGTGAATGGCCGGAGCTGATTTTATGCGAATTTGAGGACTGGTTGTTGCTGGATCTGGAGACTGCCCGGCTGGTGATACTCACGGAAAGTCCCGTGCGAGAGGCTTCCTACTGGGAGGCATGGCATGCGGCCCTGTCGGCGAATATTAGAGAAGATGCGGAAATCACCCCGACGGGCTTGGATGCGGAAGCCATGGCGGCTTATGTGTCCACGTTTGATGCGTCTTTCAGCCAACCCGCGTTTGAAAACGCGGTGGAGCGGCTTAAAGGGAACATCCGCAACGGCGAGATCTATCAGGCCAACTTGTCGATCCGGCTGCAAAAAGAGTTGAATCTCGATCCTTATCGGTTGTTCGAGCGCCTTTGCCATCGGAACCCTTCGCCGTTTTCGGGGTTTTTCAAGTGGCCGGGCGGGGTGCTGGTCTGTAATTCCCCGGAACGGCTGGTGCAGGTGGATGAATCCGGTAAGGCGCAGGCCCGACCCATTGCGGGTACCCGTGGCCGGGGGAAATCGCCGGAAGAAGACGCCGAAATTGGCGAAACCCTGCTGCAAAACGAAAAAGAACGCGCCGAACACCTGATGCTGGTGGACTTGGCTCGCAACGATCTGGGCCGGGTGTCGGAGGCGGGGTCGGTGCAGGTGGATGAACTGCTGGTGCTGGAGCGCTATTCGCATGTCACGCATCTGGTCAGCAACGTAACCGCTCAATTGCGCTCCGATTGCACCGGCTGGGACTTGCTACGCTCCATTTTTCCCTGCGGCACCATTACCGGCTGCCCTAAAATCCGCTGCGTGGAGATTTTAAATGCAGTGGAGCCTGTTTCCAGGGGCTTTTATACCGGTAGTCTCGGCTACATGGATGCGGCCAGCGGGGCCATGGATTTTAATATTCTAATCCGCAGCCTTTTTTTAAAGTCGGTGGACGATACGGCCGGTCATGATTCCAGCGGGGGGGCCATGCGGTATAATACCGCTGTACATATTGGCGCGGGTATTGTACACGATGCGGTGGGCGGCCATGAATATCGGGAATGCCTGCGCAAAGCCGCCGCCAGCCTGAATGAGCTGCACCGGCTGGAAACCGGGAACCGGCCAGCCGCCGTTCCCCCACTGCAATGAATGATAGGAGCCAGTAAGGCCATGACCACAGGCAACCCCACAGAAAACTCGGTTGAACAGGCCGATGTCGTGATTTTTGAGGCCGATGACATCCATCGCACCCTCAAGCGGCTGGCGCATGAGCTGGTGGAATTCAACCACGGCACCCAGGATCTGGTGCTGCTGGGCGTGGTTACTCGCGGAAAGCCGCTGGCCGAGCGGGTCGCCAAATTGCTGGAAGAACTGGAAGGCAAGCCCGTGCCGCAAGGGTACGTGGATATTACCCTATACCGTGATGATACCGGCCAAACCTTTAAAGCAGCCCTGGAAAGCTATGTGCCGGTGGAGTTGACCGGCAAAAAAGTGGTGCTGATTGATGACGTGCTGTTCAGCGGGCGCAGTGTGCGGGCCGCGCTGGATGCCTTGAACGGTTACGGTCGCCCGGCTTCGGTGCAGCTAATGGTGTTGCTGGATCGCGGCCACCGGGAATTGCCGATTCGTCCGGATTATGTGGGCAAGAATATCCCTACTTCCAAACAGGAGCGCGTGTTTGTGCAGTTGAAGGAAGTGGACGGCCAGGATCGGGTGCTGCTGCGGAAGTAGTCACGGCTATTGATCCTATCAGGCTTTTTGTCGGGTCTGGCTTTTTAGGAGCAATAGGCCCACCAGCGCCGAAGAAATGGAACCTGCCAGGATGCTGAGCTTGGCGTAGGCGATGTATTGCGGGTTCTCAAACGCCAACAGGGTAATGAATACCGACATGGTAAACCCAATGCCTCCTAAAATGGCCGTGGCATGGAGCTGCCGCCAGGTTGTGCCGTCCGGTAAATCGGCCAGCCGAAAACGAACCGCCAGCCATGCAAACAGGGTAATTCCGACCTGTTTTCCTATAAAAAGCCCGGCTAAAATGCCCAGAGTGACGGGGTGGGCCAGGGCGACTCCCAAATTGGCGGTATCCACCGTAACGCCTGCATTCGCCAGGGCGAACAAGGGTAAAATCACGTAAGTCACCCAGGGGTGAATGGCATGCTCCATCTGTTGCAGGGGAGCTTGCACGGCCTCGCAGAGGGATTCCAGGTGCTGGATGCTTTCCTGGTAAGTGGCGTTGGTTAACACTTTGCGGGTGTCATGGCTCAGGCCCGCCTGACTGAAGCATGTTAGTGCGTTGCTGCTTTCCCGGTAAAAAGCCGCCGGGTCGATTTTGGAAAAAGACGGCACCGTAAAGGCCAGCAACACGCCCGCAATGGTGGGGTGAATGCCAGAATTCAGGACGGCTGCCCACAATAACAGGCCCAGCGCGGCATAGGGCCAGGGGCGGTCGATACCGGCCCGGTTCATGCCGAGCAATACGGCCAGAATTCCACCTGCCGCCAGCAGAAAAAACGGCTGGACGCCTTGCGAATAGAACAGGGCGATGATGAGAATGGCCCCGATATCATCCACAATGGCCAACGCAATTAGAAACACCTTCAGTCCCACCGGGATGCGATCGCCCAAAATGGCCAGCGCGCTGATGGCAAAGGCGATATCGGTTACGGTGGGGATTCCCCAGCCGGAATTGAAGGCGCTGCCGGGCGGGTTAAAGGCCAAATAGGCCAGGGCCGGAACCAGGATTCCGCCAATGGCCCCGATAATGGGTAAGCTGGCCTGCCGGGGGCTGGAGAGTTCCCCCACAATCAATTCCCGCTTAATTTCCAGCCCCACCAAGAAGAAGAAAGCGGTCATCAGGCCGTCGTTAATCCAGAAGTGCAGGGATTGGGAGAACTGCCATGCGCCCAAGCCCAGGTGAAGCGGGGTTTCCCAGAACGCTTGGTAACTGCCGCTATAGGGGGAGTTGGCCCAAAGCAACGCCGCCACTGCGGAAAGCAGGAGCAAAATACTGCCCGATGCCTGCAATTGCAGGAATTTTTGGAAAGGTTTGAGGAGTGTTTTAAACATGTCGGCTTATTTCGGATTGTCTGTCGGCTCAATGGTTTTGTGCCGAGCGGGATACCCCTTTTATGGTGCCATACGGACGGATGCGTTAAAAGCCTCTGGTGGCTTACTGCCCTGTCGATAGAATGAAAATCGGCTGTCCGTTTTATGGGTTGGCGTGTTTGGTTTTGCGGATGGGTTGGGCTTCCAGAACCCAGTCCTGATCAATCTGCCGGGAGCTTAAAATTTCCAGTTGCGGCGCATCCGGCAAATCTAACTGGAAAGCATGCCCGAACGCGGATTTGGCCATGTTGTCCCGCAGGGTTTTGGGCGCGTAAAACAGGTAAAACTTGTTGGCCAGCCCTTCGGTGAGCAACGAGGTCGCCAGCCGCCCGCCTGCTTCCACGAACACGCTGGTCATGTCCATTTCTCCCAACTGGGCGAGCATGGCTTTTAAATGGAGCGCGTTGCCGGTTTCATCCACTTCCAGCACCTTAATGCCTGCTGCTTTCGCTTTTTGGGCGTTGATTTCATTGTGGCCGGTTTTGGATGTGACGACCCATACCGGGCTATCGCCCTTGAACACTTTGTAGCGATCCGGGTTCAGCCGAAACTGGCGATCCAGAATGATTTTGGCGGGCTGCTTGCGAATGTTGGGGATGTCCCGCACGTTTAAGGAAGGATCGTCTATTAACACGGTTTCGGCGGTGGTTAAAATCGCATCGGAATGGTGGCGCAAATGATGTACGTATTGCCGCGAGAAGCTGCCGGTCAGCCAGCGGCTTTCTCCGTGGCGGTTGGCTATTTTGCCATCTAGTGTTAGGCCCAGCTTAACGGTTACAAACGGCAGGCGGGTGGTAATGTGATGGAAAAACACCTCGTTCAGCCGCTTGCATTCTTTCTCTAAAAAGCCGTAGCGTACCGAAATGCGCGAATTCTGCAGCATATCGCGTCCGGCCCCGGCCACCAGCGGGTTAGGGTCCAGCGTACCGCAGACCACCCGTTGAATGCCCGCTTCAATAATTTTCTGGGTGCAGGGCGGGGTGCGGCCATAATGGTTGCAGGGTTCCAGGTTTACGTACAGGGTGCCGCCCTTGGCCCGTTCCCCGGCCTGTTCCAATGCAATGACCTCGGCGTGGGCTTCCCCGGCCTTTTGATGGTAGCCTTCCCCTACTTTTCGGCCCTGAGCGTCCAATACCACGGCCCCCACCAAAGGGTTGGGGCTGACGCTGCCCGCGCCCAACTCCGCCAGTGCAAGGCAACGGGCTATGTACACTTCATCTATATTCTGGTAAAGGGTAGGCGCATGAAAAGGCATAAGCCCATTATAATATGCCATTCCATTATTGGGCGACGCGCGGTCGCTAGTCGTGGGCCACTTGTCAAGAAATCGGGGAGAAAAAAGAAAAGTGCCAAGACTGAGAGTCAAGGCACCGTGTGGTTCATCAGGGAAAGAGAGAGAGGTGTGGGATATCTTTTTCTTGCGGGTAAGCGGGCGGAACTTCGCTTTCGAAATGCTTCGACTTTGAGAGTCAACCTTGCTTACAAATGGGTTATCGGGAATTTAAGGCGAGTCTGAATACCATGATTGGAGGAGATTTGGGTAAGCGCTTACCCGTAAAAAAAGAAAAGTGCCAAGACTGAGAGTCAAGGCACCGTGTGGTTCATCAGGGAAAGAAAGAGAGATGTGGATTTACAAAGTGAGTATCGAAAGTATGGGGCCGGACTTGATACTGCGAATGGAGGATTCTGGTAAAAAATTGAAATTGGCTAGCATCAAAATGGGCAAGTTGGGTTTTATGCAAGTGGAGACGATAAGAGCATAGAATCGGCATAGGCTGGTAGTTGAAAAAACAGGGGAATTGCCGTAGTGGAACGGTGAGTCCGTAGCAGATTGAAGGGTTGAAAAGATTGACAAGGTTGATGAGCCGGTTAGCGGCGGCTTACATTGGGCCGCCTGACCGAAAAACGGATTATAATGCCTTATAGGGCAGAACATGAGAGCAGTTTGCGGCGGCGTGGGTGAATGAATCCGGAACGACAAGCATAAAGGGGAAGAGAGCAATTATGACAGGCAAAACAAAATCGGGGACGCAAGGGAACGGAATGACGGGGACAAACACGCGGACAAATGTTGAAAAATGGGAATGGTTGCTGGAAATGCTATTGCCGGGCGTGTTTATTATTGTGTTGCTAGGTTGTATAATTCACTTGGGCTATTGTGCGTTACAGGCGCAACAGCAGCCTATGGCAGGGTTTCACTACGCTATTTCGGCATTCGCCCTGTAACGGCAAAAATACGGGAATATAGGGCGGCAATGGCCTGACTGTGAATTTGCGGTTACTATGGCCTATAATAGAAGTGAATTGGGGAACAAACCGGATACACTCTCAGTATGACCCACCTGTGCTACACGCTGGAAGAAGCGGCAGAAAAACTTAAATTGTCGGAAACGGTGCTGGTGCGCCTTTCCCAGTACTTTAAGGTGCCGCGCGCCGCGTACGAGGACGTGGGCTATCTCTCGTTCAAGGGGGATTTGGCCTTTAGCGAGCAGGATATCGCGTTTTTTCGCCAGGCCAAGGAACGCCTGCTTTCCGGCAACAGCCTGGATGAAGTGAAAAGCCGCATGCGGGAAAGCGCGCCCGGTTCCCCTATTGCTGCGGGCGCTGCCGGTGCGGAACCTCAGAGCCTCTATTCCTCCCAATCGCCAAGCTGGGCGCAGTCTTTGTCGCAGGGTCAGCCATCCGGCCCCTCGCCTTTAAACCGGGGAAGAGGCTGGGTGCCTCGTCCCGAAGGTTTTTCGGAATCGGAGAAGGAGGCTGCCGCCATACGGGAGATTCAGGATCGCAAGCCTTACGAGAAAGCCGCCGAGCAGAGTTTTGAGCGGTATAAAAGCATTCATAGAACCGGCTTGGGCAAGGTGTTTGAGAACATGCTCAAGGAAGTCGGATCTTCCGGCTCTCGCCGCAGGGCAACCCCGGATACGCCCGGCTACAAGCCCATGCGCAATAAGGCGATTGAAGCTCCTGAGCAACTTGCACCCAAGCGGCAGGCGCAAACCACGCGGAAAGACGCCTTGCTGCCTTTTGTGCGCGGGCTGGGCGGGTCTAAGCAGTCCGTGGGGCAAAGCAGTAAACCCCAGGCGGCAGGGGAGCCCTCCTGGGAACAGGTGATCCATGACGCGGTGAATAATCCCCGCACCATGAACACGCACTTAAAAGGCGCGGCGGCCCTGTTGCGGGAAAAAACGCTGGGCAGCCTCCCTCAACAAGGATATCCGCCCTTCTAGAGATTTACCAGATAACATGCCTCATGGGATGCTTGCCGTTTTGTGGAAGGGGATAACAATTTTTGCGCTTGAGGGGTTTTTAGTAGGGGCAACTGTTGTAATCAACCAATTTTCTAAGGCGGAATGACCATGATCGGGAGTCCCACTAGTTTCCCTGTATCCCCCCTGTATCCGGCGTCTCAGCAAAACCGTTATCCTCAGCCCCCGCTGCTGGATACGATGCCCGATTTACCCAGCCCGATGGATTTGTACAAGCCTGATGCGTATAAACCCATGGCCATTAGCGGCGCCTTGTCCCCGCCTCCGCTCGCTTCACCCATCCAGCCTTCTTTGTTGTCCCCCTCGCCATCCCTGTGGCAACCTGCGCCAAGTCTAAGTTTAAACCGGCCTACCGTGCCGCTGCCCAGCAGACGAACCCCGTTCGCCCCGTTGAATAACCTGCCTGTCGCCACGAACCCGTCGGCCTTAGGCTCTTCTTTAAATGCTTCTGTCGATTCCCCTTTGGGGAGATCGTCGCTGGGTTCTACCGGGATCAATACCGCTTCCCGGCTGCCATCGCCTTCCCCGTTTTCGCAACCGTTTCGCCCATCCTTGGGTATGCCGGGCGTCGCTGTCTCCAGACCGGGCTTTAATCCGGGGCTGGGCAAGTTGACCGCCAATGCGGCGGGTTCGCTTGCGGAGGATTTGACCCCGGCGGAGGAAACCGGTGAAAAGATCAAGAAAATCGTGGTTGCCTTGCTGGAAGACAATCCGGCCTTGCAGGAAAAAGTTCAGCAGCAAGTGGAACAGATTGACGTTGACGCCATTGAGGAAAATATTGGCCCCAAGCTGGAATCGTTCCGTTCCTCGGTGCAGCCGGGTATCAGTAAAGTACCCATGCCCATTGTGCGCCGGGTGATTAACGCGATGTGCGGGGATGACCCGGCCGCCAAGCAACTGGCCACCGAATTTGTGGCCTGGCTGAGGAAGCCGCCAGAAGCGGCCCTTGCGGAAAATGAGGCTCCTGCCAGACCGGGAGGCCGCGCCAATGGCGGTCACCGAGTGGCGGATGACCCGTTTGCGGAGGATTCGATGGATGGGGCGGGCTTCGAGGAAGATCCCTTTGAGTCGGAAGCGCCTTCCTTAAAAGAAGCGCCGCCCAAGAAAACGTTTATTGGCAATCTTAAATCCAAAGTATGGCCATTTAATAAAGAAGAGAACAAGGAAAACATAGAGCCTGAACATTTGGCCCCCAGGAAGCGAAAGGCCCGTGAGGCTGATTTCGATAGTCTGCTGGATGAGCCGCCTCGCCCTGCCAGAAAACGCCCTCGACCCACCATATCCTCAGAGGATGATTTGTACTATTAGCAAGTGGGGCATTTGCCAAATGCTCCCTCCCTGCAATGTTAAAAAGCCAGCGCCCGACAAAACAAGCGCTGGCTTTTTAGTTTTAGACCTTGCTTTCAGATGAATTAACCGCCGGTTTTTTGCAGTTGGTTGGCGTATTGTTCTTTCAATTTGTTTTTAAGCACTTTGCCGGTTTGGTTTTTGGGCAGTTCCTCGCAAATATGGATTACGGCAGGCACCATAAAAGCGGGCAAATGTTCCCGGCAGAACTTTTTGGCCTCCTGCTCGGTCAGCGTCTGATCCGGCTTGAGTTCCAGGCAGGCGGCAATGTCCTCGCCCAGCGTTTCATCCGGTATGCCGATAACCGCCGCATGCAGAATGGCGGGATGCTGGTACAGCACGTCCTCAATGCGTACCGGGGCAATGTTTTCTCCAGCCTTAATAATCAGGTCTTTTTTGCGCCCGCCGGAAATATACAGGTTGCCTTCCGCGTCGAAATGCCCTAAATCCCCGGTGCGGAAGTAACCGTCGGCGTCAAACGCCTGGGCGGTTTCTTCTGGCAGGTTGTAATAGCCCAGCATCACGTTGGGGCCTTTGGCCAGGATTTCGCCTTCGTTGGAAACCTTGCCGGGTTCATAGCGGTAGGTGTTGCCCTGATCATCCACCAGTTTAATGTCCACATTCGGCAAGGGTTGCCCCACCGATTTGGGGACGGAACCCTTTTCCCGGCTGTTGACGGCCAATACCGGCGAGGTTTCGGTGAGGCCGTAACCTTCCAGCACGGCAAGATTAATGGATTGCTCAATCTGGGTCAACAGCTTTTCCGGCAGGGAAGCGCCGCCGGAGATGCAGAGCTTGAGGCTGGCCAGTTTATCCGCGCCGACTTTCTGGATGCTGTGCAACAATACGCTGAACATGGTGGGCACCAGAGGCAGAATGGTAATTTGATGTTCCACCAGGGTTTGCAGGATCTTTTTGGGCGTAAAGTTCGGCACCAGGTAAATGGGTGTCTGGGCATCCAGCGCGTACAGCGAAATAATCAGCCCGTACGCATGAAACAATGGCAAGGCCAGCAGCAGGCGCTCCTGGGTATGGAACTGGAACAGGGGGGTAATGCCGTCCATGTTGCTGGAAAGGTTGTTTTCGCTCAGCATTACGCCCTTGGGCTTGCCCGTGGTGCCGGATGTATACATTAAAACCCGCAGGCTGTCAGCATCGCCATGCGGAATCGGTTCAAAGCTGGGATTACCTTGCTCTACGGCTTCTTCCCAGGCGGGGTAGTTCTTCTCTTCGCCCTGGTTTGCCATCAGAATGGGGATGGGCTTGCCCTCAAAGCACTCGGCAAAAGCCTGGGTGCTAATCATCAGCTTGCTGCCGGAATTCAGGAACACGTAGACGATATCTTCGGAAGGCAGGGTAATGTTAATGGGCACCACCACAGCTCCGGCGTACAGAACGGCGAAAAAGCTGACCAGGTATTCTTTCTGGTTCATAAACATAATGGCTACCCGATCGCCGGGCTGAATCCCTTTGGCCTGCAATGCGGAAGCCAGACGGGCCGCTTTTTCCCTAAGTTCGCTGAGTGTCCACTGGATGCTATCCTCGGTTAACAGGGGATAACCGGGATCCTGTCTCTTTAAAAGCCGATCAACCAGCAGACTCATCAATGTATTTCCTCCTGAAGTCTCTCTGAATTCTATGTTTCGCCTGAACGCTGAATTTAATTCCCGGTTCAAAAATTTTTAATCGGCCAGAAGTTCTCATGAGCCTGAAGAATTAACGGGCTTCAAAATTTTAATGGGTTTGCTGCAAGGCGACCCTTAATTTGCCGGAGGCCGCACTCAGGCGTTTTTGGGCCTCGGATAGGGTAATTTTAGCACAGGCCATCAATACGGCAGGTTTTACTTGGTAGCCGGTTAAGTCCAGCAGGCGCTCCGCCTCCTCGATAGGGACGCCACCCAGTGCGGCTACAATGCGCCGGGCGCGGGCCTTGAGCTTCAGGTTGGTGGGCTGCACGTCCACCATTAAATTCTGGTAAGTTTTGCCGGTCTGAATCATGGCCCCGGTGGTCAGCATGTTTAATACCAGTTTTTGGGCGGTTCCGGCTTTCATGCGGGTGGAACCGGCAATGGCTTCCGGGCCAACCTGCACCACAATTGCCTGCGAAACAGCCTGCGCCAACTTGGAACCCGGATCGCAGGTAATGCCTGCCGTAAAGCCGCCAAGCACCCTGGCGGCTTCCATTGTGGCAACCACGTAAGGCGCTTGCCCGCTGGCAGAAATGCCTACCACCACATCGCCCGCCTGAACCCCGGCCTTTTCCACATCGGCCCGGCCCATTTCGGCGGAATCCTCCGCGCCTTCCACTGCGTTTCGCAAAGCAATGTCGCCGCCCGCAATAAAAGCTTGCACCAATGAGGGCGGCGCCCCATAGGTGGGCGGGCATTCGGAAGCGTCCAGAATTCCCAGCCTGCCACTGGTGCCTGCGCCAAAGTAAAAAAGCCGATGCCCGTTCTCAAACGCCTTTTTAATTTCGTCCACCACAACCGCAATCTGGGGAATGGCCGCTTCTACCGCCTGGGCCACCAGTTTATCTTCCTCGTTAATCCTGCGCAGTACGTTTTCGGTGGAAAGCAGATCAATGTCTTTCGTGCGGGGATTCACCTGTTCGGTGGGGATGACCGCTTGCAGAATGTCTTCGTTTAATACGGCTGGCTTATCGGGCATTTACAAATCTCTCTGTGGGGTTGAAATGAAATATGGTGCTCGGCGGGAGGACACCCTCATGGCGATGGAGTAGTTTCCTGCTTTCGACCGTGCTTAACTTAAGTTTAATTCATTCTGATTGTTCTGTCGGCGGAGAATGGACAGTTGAGCAGCTCGCACACTTCCCTGCATCCTAAAATTCTGGCGGTTATTCCGGCCCGCTACGCTTCCACTCGCTTTCCGGGTAAGCCACTGGTGGATATTCAAGGCAAGCCCATGATTCAGCATGTGTGGGAACGCGTTTCCCGGCTTGCGGCCATTGATCGGGTGATCATCGCTACGGATGACCCGCGAATTCGTGACGCTGCCGAACGTTTCGGCGCTGAAGTGCGCATGACATCTCCCGAACACCCTTCCGGCACCGACCGCATGTGGGAAGTGGCCGCCACGTTGCCGGAATACGACTGGGTGCTGAACGTGCAGGGGGATGAGCCGTTTATTAACCCGCAGCATCTGGAAGCCACGCTGGAAGCTATCCAAAGGTATCCAGACGCAGCCATTATTACACTGGTAACGCCCATTCAAGATGTGGAATCATGGCAAGACCCTAACCTGGTGAAAGCGGTGCTTGCCGCCAATGGCCGGGCCTTGTATTTCTCCCGCTCGCCGGTGCCGTACCACCGGGATGCGCCGCATGAGGTGCCTCCGCATACCTATAGGCACATTGGGATTTACTTGTATCGCCGGGAAGCGTTGGAACACTTTACCAAACTGCCGCCTTCCCCCCTTGAGTTGACTGAAAAACTGGAGCAGTTGCGGGCCTTGGAGGCAGGAATGCCCATCTATGCCGTATTGGTCAGCGAAGCGCCCGTGGGGATTGATACCCCCGCTGATCTCGTCCGGATTCTGGATTCTGTATCTTAAGGGTTCCATCTTTTTAAAAAAAATAGGTATAATGTGTCCTACGCCTGGAAGGGTTGTGTCGTATGTTAGAGTTTTGGTCTGAATCCCCCGCATGTGGGGTATACAACCGAATAATGAGCTATGCCCATGGGAATGTTGAGATGCGCTTAAATTTTTCACTTGGGAAGCGGGGCGTTGCCGCCTTGCTGGGAACCGTTTTTGCTTTGTCCGTTACCTGTGTAAGCCCGTTGGTAGCCTTTGCCACTGCGGATGAAGATCCGGGGCTGGATGCCGCAGCCGTAAAGCCAGCTATTGGCCCCATGCCCGCAGTGGCGGAGCCGCTTCAAATCAGCGAAGCCTCTCCTGCACCGTTTATTGCGGCTGAAAATGCAGAATTTGTGCGTAAGAAAATGACTTCAGTCACTTCTTATGTGCAAAACTACAATCGCAAGCTGGCCTCTGATGAGATCGGGAATATTTCTCAGGCTATTGTGCAATATAGCGAACGCTACGGTGTGGATTACCGCCTGCTGACCAGCATTATCGCCATTGAGTCCTCGTTTCGGCGCGATGCGGTGTCATCCTCCGGGGCGATTGGCATGGGCCAGCTCAAGCCGGATACCGCCAAGTGGCTGGGCGTTATGAATCCTTATGACCCGGTGGACAACATTGCCGGAACCGCCCGTTTTCTCTCCTGGCTGGTGAAACGCTACAACGGCAACCTGGAATACGCATTATCGGCTTATTATCAAGGGCCGGGCAGTGTGGATCGCAATGGAGTGACCCCGGTCTGCATGCCATACCTGGAAAAGGTCAACCGCGCACTTGGGCCGTTGATGTAGTCTTGTAAATTTTTCTTAATAAGGGCTTGCTGCTGATAGCACCCTTTGGTATTCATCCGGTTTTCTCTCTCAGAGTCCCTAACCGGATAAAAGCCAAACCCATGCCTATTATTGGCCTCAGCCAGAATATGCTCACGGACAGGATAGCCACCGTAGGCCGTGCTGCCTATGGCCGGTTAAATCCCCGCGAATTGAGCGCCAGGGCGGCGGTTTCGGTGCCCATGACGCCTCTGTTGCCCCTGATCGTGGCTGGCGGCGCTATGTTGTACCATCAGGGAAACGAGGCCACCAAGCCCAATGGCGGCGATAAGAACGCCTGGTGGCACATGTTAGTGGAAGCCGGGCTGAGTTCCTGGGTATTGAAGTACACCACGGGCATTTATCCCCTGTTTGGGTTGGGGTTGGCGGCTTACCGTTCCGGCCAGAAACACACCGCCCACGAGAAAATTCAGGCCATGGTCAATACGGCGGTGGGCATGCTGATGGGCTGGGCGGGCGTCCACCTGTTTGAAAGCTTTGCCGAGGCGGGCCGCGCCAATGATGACCATATTATCCACAATGCCCTGTTGGGCCAGGGTAAAAACGAGTCCCGGTTTAAAGAATGGATGGATATCCACCTGGAGAAGCTGGCCCAGAGCGATGAAAAGGCCAAGAGCCTGAAAGACTCCCTGGTAGAGTTGCGCAAGGTGCTGACTGAGAAAAAGGCGCTGTACAGCAAAACCGGGCAATACAAGGGCAGGCCCGATCTGGAAGTGGTGGAGCCGCTCAGCGAAAAATTGCTGAACCTCAAGTCGCAAGTGACCGAGCGGGTCGCTGAAATCGGTAATCACTTGTTTACAGGCATTGATCGGGAGCATAAATCCATTGTGAATGCCGCGTTGGGCAAAATCGAGGAGTCCCAGTCCTCCTTTAGCCGGTTGAACCGGGCCATGAACCCCATATACGGCTATATTATCGTCGGCTTAATGCTGGGTGCGCCCGTTGCCCGCTGGATTAGCTCCAAAATCGGCGATCGCCGCCCTGAACTCAAGAGTTGGCACCCGCCTAACAACCTGTTTGCGCAAGATCACCGGATTATTACCAATTCCACTTACGGCTTTGCGTCCAGTCACGGCCCCGGCCATGGCGCGAGTCACTATATGTCCGGCGCTCCCACCATTAGCTGGCCCGGCGTAATTGGCGATAAACAAGGCCACTAAGTTGTTGTCTATCTTGCCAATCATCAAGATTAGTGGAAGAATTAAAAAGCACTGGTTTTGGAGACCAGTGCTTACCGAGTTTGGAGCTCGGATTTAATATACAGGTAGCTTGCAGCTTATTTCTTTTTCTTAGTTTCCCGCTGAGACAGAACAGAGCCTGCAAGCTTCTTGGCTTTTTGGCTGGATTTATCATCTTGTAAGACTTTACCAGCCAATGAAGCGAGTGTTTTGCTAGTTTCTTTCTTCGTCTTCGTCATTTATTTACCTCCTTTCTCCCTTTTAATAATCCCCTACCTAGGGAAGGTAGAGCTTAGGAGCGATAAAATATTCAGTTACTCATTTAATTGTAGAGTGAAAAATTGGACTACTCAAAAATTTGTTTGATATTTAATATACCATTTTGAATGGGGTTTGCAAGGCTGAAAGCTAAGCGGGGGATCGCTTTTCGGGATTTTTAGGCTGGAAAGCTTGTGCATGAGGCTTTTTTGGAATGTGTGTATGTGAAGAAATGTGATCATTTCAATGATTTCACGGAAAGTTAAATAAAAAGCGGCGGGTTTTGAGGCCCGCCGCTTTTTCAGTGAATCCCGCTTAGGGGAAACGCTTTCTAGTAGTCGTCCATTCCGGGCATGCCACCGGGCATACCGGCGCCAGCGGATTTTCTTTCCGGCATGTCAACGATCAACGCTTCGGTGGTCAACAGCAAGCCGGCAATGCTGGCTGCGTTTTCCAGCGCGCTGCGGGTCACTTTAACGGGGTCAACCACACCGGCTTTGAACATATCGGTGTAAACGCCGTTCAGCGCGTCGAAACCGATGTGCTGGCCTTCTTCCTTGACCTTCTCAACCACAACCTGACCGCGAGCGCCAGCGTTGTCGGCGATTTGACGGCAGGGTGCTTCCAAGGAGCGCAGCAGGATTTCAGCGCCGGTGCGCTCGTCGCCGACCAGCGTATCTGCGTACTTGCGCAGGGCTTTTTCGGTTTTCAACAGCGCGGTGCCGCCGCCGGGAACGATGCCTTCTTCGATGGCAGCGCGGGTAGCGTTCAGCGCGTCTTCCAGGCGCAGTTTTTTGTCTTTCAGTTCGGTTTCAGTGGCAGCGCCGACTTCGATCACCGCAACGCCACCAGCCAATTTGGCCAGACGCTCTTGCAGTTTTTCTTTGTCGTATTCGCTGTCGCTGGCTTCGATCTGCACTTTGATTTGCTTCACGCGGGCTTCAACAGCGGCCTTGCTGTGCTCATCCACCACGATGGTGGTGTTTTCGCGGGTCACGGTCACGCGGCGGGCTTTGCCCATTTCCTTCACGGTGAAGGTTTCCAACTTCATGCCGAGGTCTTCGGTGAACATCTGGCCGCCGCTCAGGATGGCGATGTCTTCCAGCATGGCTTTGCGACGGTCGCCGAAGCCGGGAGCTTTCACGGCCACGGCGCGGATGACTTTGCGCATGCTGTTTACAACCAAGGTGGCAAGCGCTTCGCCTTCCACATCTTCGGCGATGATCAGGATGCCGCGGCCTTCGCGGGCCACTTGCTCCAGAATCGGCACCAAGTCGCTGACCAGGTTGATTTTCTTGTTCACGCACAGCACGAAGCAATCTTCCAGAACGGATTCCATGCGTTCGGTGTCGGTCACGAAGTAGGGGCTGATGTAGCCTTTGTCGAACTGCATCCCTTCCACCACGCGCAGTTGGGTGCCGATGGACTTGGATTCCTCAACGGTAATCACGCCTTCTTTGCCTACTTTGTCCATGGCATCGGCAATCAGGTTGCCGACGATGGTGTCGTTTCCGGCGGAAACAGCGGCAACCTGAGCGATTGCATCGCGGTTTTCAACCTTGCGGGACTGAGCGCGCAGGTCTTCCACGATGATTTGCACGGACTTGTCGATACCGCGCTTGATGCCGATCGGGTTGGCGCCAGCCACAACGTTTTTCAAGCCTTCGCGCACGATTGCTTGAGCGAGGACGGCGGCGGTGGTGGTGCCGTCACCGGCCACATCGTTGGTTTTGGAGGCGACTTCGCGGATCAGCTGGGCGCCAGCGTTTTGCTGGTGATCTTCCAGTTCCACTTCTTTCGCGATGGTTACGCCATCGTTCACGATTTGCGGGGAACCGAATTTCTTTTCCAGAACCACGTTGCGGCCTTTGGGGCCGAGGGTTACTTTGACCGCGTCTGCGACGGCGTCTATGCCGCTCTCAAGCGCGCGCCGGGCTTCTTCTTCAAATACAATGCGTTTTGCCATTGTTATTTTTCCTCTACTAAATACGAATACTGAAAATTAGGGGCTGGGCCGATTACTCAGCGACGACGCCCAGGATGTCTTTTTCGGACAGGATTTTGACTTCCTTGCCGGACAGTTTGACATCGGTGCCGCTGTATTTGCCGAACAGCACCTTGTCGCCCACTTTGACTTGCAGGGCGATGCGGTTGCCGTTGTCGTTCAGACGACCCGGCCCAACAGCCAGGATGATACCCTGTTGAGGCTTCTCGCGGGCGGTATCGGGAATGTAGATGCCACCGGCGGTTTGCTCGTTATCGGTCAATACTTCCAGCACAACGCGGTCATCGAGCGGTTGAATGTTTACCTTGGTTTCAGTTGCGGGCATAGTGTCCTCCACTTAACGCTTATTCTGTGACTGAGATATCCAGAATTTGCTGCTACTGACAATACAATTCGGTGACTCTATCCTAGGCAAGAGGAAAAGCCTTGTCTATCCGGTTAATGAAAAATTAATAATTCCCAGACCCCCATCATTCAATGGATATGGGGAAATGAGAGTTCCCCCGTCTGGAGGAACCGGAAGAAAGGCTTAAAAGGCTATCATTCAAAATATGGCCCGAAAACTATCGATGTTTTCTATTTTTAGGCTGATGAACTCGACACCCATCTGTGATGATCAAACAAGATACGGTTCAAAAGGAATGTGATGAGGAAGTCCGTGGATAACAAGAACAGGGAGCTGGCCTATATGGGCATGTCCAGCCTGATGCTGGTCGGTTTGCTGTTTTTGGCTGGTTGCGGCAGTCCTTCCGGCCCTCCTGGGGCAAGGCCCGGCATGGGGCCGCCCGGTGCGCCGGTGGGTGGCGGGTCGCCTGCGGCTTCCGCGAACGGTGGCGCACCTTCGCAAAAATCCGTGGCGGATGCGGTGGCCAAATCGTCCGATATGCTGGCCCAGAATAATCAGGATTCCAAATTGCCCGGTATGGCTCCGGGCCAGATTCCAGGCGCGCCGGTGAAATCGGATGGAAGCAACGACAGTAGCGCGGATGCGGAGGGTGTAAACCCCATGGCCCCCACGGCCAAGGTGGAGCAGGCCGGGAATTTGGTGAGTCTGGCCTCCGATATTATTTTTCTGAAAGGGAATCCGTTTTTAGATCGCTTGCCCAAGCCCATTGTGGAGGCTATGACCGCCTCCAGTCCCACCGATCCCGGCAAGGCGGAAGCCCCGCCGGATCCGTTTGCCAATGTTTCCCTGCTGGGGATTGCCTACCATGCCAAGTCGCCCATGGCCATTGTGTCGGTGAGTGGCGGCGAGACCCAGACTCAAATGGTTCGTACCGGCGATGTGCTGATGATGGATGGCGGCCAAATCAAGGTGCTTTCCATCTCGCAGGACAGCGTTATTTTTCAGAAACTGGGAACGGGCGGCGAAAAAAGGACGATGAGCCTGCCCAGCCTGATTGGATATACCAGCTCCGGCGCTTCGGCTAGAACCGCCGATTCTTCCGGTGGCGGCGGGACGATTGCAAAGGCGTCCGCCCCACGCGCGGATCAGCCCGCGACCCCTGACCTGGGGGCCATTATGTCCGGTTTGTCCGGTAAGGCGCCCGCAGGCGGCATGAATGGCGGAATGGATAATTTATCGAACCTGAAGAAGTTGGGCCGTGGTTCGGCGGGCGGCGATATGAAAGCGCCCGGTATGAGTTTGCAGGAACATTAGAGGGAGATCCCCATGAAACGGTACAGCCAAGCAAAGCCTGATTTTCTCTTTACGCCAAACCCGGAACGGTTGGCGCGCAAGGCATTTTCCTTGCTGCTGGCCGCCTCAATCTGCGTCGAGGCTATCGGCATGGGATTTATCTGTCCGCAGGCCGCCGCTCAACTGTTGGATACCAGCGCCGCCAAGCCGGTTCGGGGACAGGTCTCCATTGCCAGGGATGTGAACATTGCCCCCGGCAGCGACAAGGTTTCGCTCAACATGCGGGACGCCAGCCTTCGTGACGTATTGAACATGCTGGCGGAACAAGGCAAGTTCAACCTGATTCTGGATGAATCCGTGGACGGCACCTTGACCGTGGACATTAAGAACATTTCCATTAACAAGGCGCTGGAATATGTGTTTACCGTTGCCGATTTAAGTTACACCAAAGACGGTAACACGGTGATCGTGGCGGCCAAAGACGCCGCCGACAAGAAAAACCTGACCGCTAAAACGTTCAAGGCGATTCCGGTTCAGTACAAAGACGCAAGCATTATTGCCAACCGTCTGAACAGCACCCTCTTTAAGGTCGCCCGTCCGGGCGGCAGCACCACGGCCATTGCCGCTTCCGATCCGGATAGCAACTCCCTGCTGATCATCGGTACGGATTCCGATCTCAAGCTGGTGGCCGACGCGCTGCGCGAGCTGGATGTTCCCAGAAACCGCAAGGTATACCAGGTTCGCCACAATACCCCTACCTATGTGGCGCAAGTACTGGCCGCCAACTTTTTTACGCCTAGCGTTGGTTCCGGTACGACAGGCGGCAATAATGGCGGCGCGAACGGAAACAACAATAACAACGGGGCTAACGGTAATAATAACGGTGGCGGTGCTAACGGAAACACCGGGAATACCGGAGGCACAACCGGAAATACCGGCACCACGGGCGGAACAACTGGCACTACGGGCAATACGAATGGCGGCGCAAGTACAGGTGGCGCGGGTGGCTCCACAGGCACTACCGGCGCTGGGTTGTCCACGTTTACCACGGGCGGCGTCACGTTTATTTCCGAGCCAATTGCCTCCACCCTGACCGTTTTGGCTACCGATGAGCAACTCTCCCTGATTGATTCCCTGATTGATCAGGTGGATGTGAGAAAGCCCCAGGTGGTCATCGAAGTGTCGCTGGTTGAATTGCAGAATACGGACACCAAATCGTTCAAACCGCTGGTCGGGCCGCTTAACCTGGCCAAGGAAGCCCAGTTAACGTTGAACAAGAATGGCATCAGCACGTTTGTCTTCAGCCATGCCAATAACGATTACAGTAGCGACACAACCAACAACCCCGGCGGCCTCAAGCAAAATAACATCCTGACCAGTTTGAGCATGACGGCCACCAACAACAATACCCGCAACAAGGTGCTGGCCAATCCCACCATTGTGGCCATGGACAACACCACGTCCACCATTACCATTACTGATCAAATCCCCACCATTACCCAAACGGTGACCACCACCGCCACCGGCCCGGTGACGGCCACCAACATTACCACCCAGGATGCGGGCGTTACGCTGTCCATTACGCCGCAGGTGAACCTGGACGGGTATATTACGCTGAAAGTGGCGCCCGAAGTATCCCAGCCCGCCGGTACGGTGAGTACCGACACCGCGTCTACCGTGCTAATTTCCAAGCGAACCCTGAATATTTCCGGCGTTCGCGTGAAAGATGGCGAAACCCTGGTGATTGGCGGTCTGGTGCGGGAAGGCGACCGGATTGACATGACCAAGGTGCCGGGCCTGGAAAAGCTGCCCATTGTCAGCGCCATGTTCCGAAGCATCAATAACCACAGCAAGGATAAAACCGAACTGGTGCTGATGGTGACGCCCCACATCCTGAAAGATGAGGCGGCCACTTACTTCCAGAATACGGAAACCGGTAAGTTCACCAACCCCAACCAGGGCCAAGGCGGCTTCCAGCCGGTTTCACTGCCCAAGTTCATCGGGCCGATGGCGCCCGACAATGCGGCCCCGGTGCCGCTGACCGGCAATGCCTCCAACGCATCCCCTTCGAGAGATACTGAGGGCGATGCGCCGGAAAAAGGCTTGCTGCCGCCGCAAAGTATGCAGGTTTCCCCTGCAAGTACGGTTCGCGCGGATGCGTTCAGGCTGCCGCCAAAACAGGCGGATGCCAGCAATTTAAAACGGCTGCCCGAGCTTCTCGATGAAATCGTAAAAGATTAAAGGCCGAATGGTTTCAGCCGATGTTTCAATTCAGGAGTGTTGGTAATTTTTCTCAATGAGCCTTGAAGAAACAACCTTAAAAGATAGCCCGCCCCAGGCGGCAGCGCCTCGCCCGGCCCGAAAGCGGATTGGGGAAATTCTGCAGGACGCCGGGCTGATTACGGATGAGGATTTGGCGGCGGCGCTGGTTGAATCGCGCAAGAATAACCAGTTCATTGGGCTGACCCTGGTTCGCGCCGGAAAAATTACCGTGGAGCAGTTAGGCCAGGCGCTTAGCGTTCAATTTGGCATTAAATACGCCAACATCAACAAAATCGCCATCGATAAATCCCTGCTGGATCTGCTGCCGGAAGAATTTATCCGCGATAAGCAAGTGGTTCCCATCACCAAGGAGCGTGGCCGATTGGTGGTGGCCATGGTTAATCCCACCAATCGGGAAGTAATTGACGAGATTACCTTTATCACCGGCATGCGTCCGCTGGTAACCGTCACCACGCAACTGGAATATGTTGAATTCTGCAACAAGCACCTGGGCGATGTGACTTCCAGCAACCTGCGGGATGAGATTTCAAGCTTCTCCGGGCAAATGCTGGAAACGGCCGAGGTGGATCTGCGCCAGCAACGGGATGCGGAACTGTCGGATCCCACCAACCCGCTGGTTAAATTGGTCAATTCCATTATTGAAGAAGGCATTGAGCGCAATGCGAGCGATATTCACATTGAGCCGCGTCCTAAAAAGTACCTGGTTCGCTTCCGGGTGGATGGCATCCTAAGGACGATTCTGGACGTGCCTCAAAATATGGAAGCCAGTTTCGTGACCCGGATTAAGGTTATGGCCCGGATGGACATTGCCGAGCACCGACGTCCGCAGGATGGCCGGATTACTATTAAGCACAAGGGCACCGATTACAACCTGCGGGTGAACACCTTGCCGGTGAGCGACAGCCGCGAAAAAATCGTAATTCGTATTTTACGCCCTTCCAAAAACATCAGCGATTTTCAATCTCTGGGCTTCGATGCGGAAGATGTCCGGAAACTGGAATTTTTATATAAGTCCCCGTATGGCATTATTCTGGTTTGCGGGCCGACCGGCTCCGGTAAAACCACCACGCTGTATACCGTGCTGCAGCGCATTAACGACGATATTCGAAACATCTGCACCGTGGAAGATCCGGTGGAATTGCAGATAGAAGGTTTAAACCAGTCCCAGGTCAACCCGAAGGCGGATTATACGTTTGCCAGCAGCATGCGGGCCTTGTTGCGTCAGGATCCGGACGTGATCATGGTGGGTGAAATCCGGGATTACGAAACCCTGGAAGCGGCGGTTCACGCGGCGCTGACGGGTCACCTGGTATTCAGCACCATTCACAGCAACACCACCTCCGCCACCATTACCCGGATGATCGAGATGGGCGCGGCCTCCAACCTGATTGGCTCCGCGTTGGTGGGGGTGCTGGCCCAGCGTTTGGTGCGGAATATATGCCCGTATTGCAAGGTTCCGTACGAGGCTGCTAGCTGGGAAAAGGATTTGCTGTTTCCGTATGACGAGGAGCAGCGCCAAAGCAAGGTGTTGCTGTATAAAGGCCAGGGCTGCGAACTGTGCATGAACTCCGGCTATTCGGGCCGAAGCGGGATTTACGAGATTTTAATCGTGGATCGTGAGATTCGACAGCTGATTAACGACAGCCATTCCGATTTGGAAATTGAGGACGCCGCCATTGCGGCAGGCATGAAAACGCTCAGCATGAACGGCCGGGCCAAAGTGGTGGCGGGTATTACCACTGTGGAAGAAGTGACCCGTGTGCTGGGCGTGAATTTGGGGGGGCAATAGATAGCGTATGGCCTCTTTTCAGTATGAAGCCTTAAAAATCAGCGATCGTAGCCGGATTAACGGCACGATTAACGCGGGCAGCGAAAAAGAAGCCCGCGAATTGTTGCGGGAGCAGAATTTAATTCCCACCAAAATCGTTGTTATTAACAGCGAGGCGGTTCAGGCCGGGAAAAAAGGCAACCCCGTCAGCAATTTCATGCAGCAAATTATGGGCGTGGGGGCCAAGGAAAAAATTGCCTTTACCCGCAACCTGGGCATGATGATTCGGGCCGGTATCCCGGTGACGGAAGCCCTGCTGTATTACGAGAACTACGCCAGCAACCCGAAATTCCGCAAAATCGTTCAGCGCATCCGCCAGGACATTATTTCCGGTTATGCGTTCAGCCAGGCGCTGGCCAAGCACAAGCAACTGTTCGACGATGTGTACGTTAACGTCACCAAGGCTGGGGAACGAAGCGGGGAGCTGGATCAGACCATGGGCCGCCTGACCCACCTGCTGACCAAGGCCGAGCAGTTGAAGATGAAAATTATTTCCGCTGCGGTGTATCCTATCATCGTGGTGGTGATTCTGGCCCTGGTGCTACTGATTATGTTTGTGCTGGTGTTGCCCACATTCGCCGATATTTACAAGCAGATGGGCGTTAAATTGCCGTTGATTACCCAGATTATGATGGCCATTAGCAACGCCTTGCGTAATTACTGGTTTGTCTCGTTCCCCATTCTGGGCTTTTCCCTGTTTGGGCTGTTCAAGTTTTTTACCAGTTCCACGGGCAAGATTATTGTGGATTCTTTTGTGATGAAAGTGCCGGTGCTGGGGGATTTAATCAAGCATACCCAAAGCTCGCACTTTGTTTCCACGTTATATGTGGCCTTTGGTGCGGGTTTGCCCATTACGGACGCCTTGAACCTTTCCTCCGAAACGCTGACTCATACCCAGATTCGCGCGGCCTTTAAGCAGGTGAACGTGCAGATCCAGACTGGTCAGCGATTGGCCGTGGCGCTGGCTTCCACTGGTTATGTGCCGGATATCGTCATGCTGATGATTTCCACCGGCGAAGAGTCCGGTGATCTGGAAAAAATGCTGGAAGCCTCTTACGATTACCTGGAAGAGGAAATTAACCACCGGGTTGGGGTGTTAACCTCTTTGATGGAGCCTGTGATGCTGCTGGTGATTGGTACGGTGGTAGGCTTTGTGGCGCTTTCTATCTATCTGCCGCTCTTCAGCATTTACGATCATATTCACTAGTTCTAGTGTCAAGCCAGATAATGTGAGTTTAAATCTGGCTGTCATCTCTACTTGCCCAGTATTTATACAGTGCTTCCATATTGCAAAACACCAGCGGGCTTCCATAATAAGACCGTAATGGTTGAATCCAATCTTTTATATCACTACAGAATTTCAATAAAGATGGTTTATAAAAATCTTCCAAGATGGGTTCATATACTTCCTTGTATTTAATATAAATTGCAAGTTCTTCGTAAAAATTGGCAATGATTACTAGGTTTGAAATAGCTTGTTTTTCTTCAGGATCGGGTGCATAAATAAATTCTTCAATTGCACAGGGTTTGAGATCACTTCTGCTTTTAAGGAACTGGCGAAATGCTTTGACTGCATTTATGTAATTTTCATTTTTTCGACTATCCCGCAGCACCTCCATCGCTTTTGTTCTCATGTGTGTATGCAAAGAAAAAGCCCCTTGAAACAGTATTCCAATAATGGCAATTAAGGCTGCAATAATAATTCGTTTATTGTCGTTTATATCCTGAGCATAGTGATAGTAGAACAATAGGAGGACGGAAATAATAGTAATAATCATGAAAATTAAAGTAGGGGAGAGGCTTTTTAAGAAATAGATGTCAACTATATGACCAACTGGCGTCTGCTTGGCAATGATGTCAAACAACTTAAAGCTTTTAATTAGTGCTTGTCTTAAGAAATTGATAATAATAAAAAACCAGGGAATGAGGAAAAGGCTAACTAGTATCCAGGTTATCGCTGTAGATTCAGGCATTGAGCCAGGGATTGCAAGTATAGACACTCTTTTATACCCCTTTCCCCTAAAAAATAAGCAAGCATCATTCTAGTTAAATGATGCTTGCTGTGATTTTAGATTGTTTTTTGCTTGATTTGCAACCTGAGCTGTATAACCAGTTTTTTGGCTAGCTATTCAATGTATTCTTTCAGGCGACGGCTGCGGTTGGGATGGCGCAGCTTGCGCAGGGCTTTGGCTTCAATCTGGCGAATCCGCTCACGGGTGACGCCAAACAACTGGCCCACTTCTTCCAGGGTGCGCTGACGGCCATCGTCCAGACCGAAGCGCAGACGCAGCACGTCACGCTCGCGGGGAGACAGGGAACTCAGCACCTCGGTGAGATCTTCCCGCAGCAGTTCGTGGGCAACCGTGGTGGCCGGGGCTTTGGCTTCGCGATCCTCGATGAAATCGCCCAGACGGGAATCTTCTTCCTTCCCGATGGGGGTTTCCAGGGAAAGTGGCTCCTGGGCCACTTTAATAATGTCGCGCAGCTTGGGTACCGAAATGGCCATGGCGTGGGCCAGTTCTTCCTCGGTCGGCTTGCGGCTCAGTTCCTGGGCCAGTTTGCGGGTGATTTTTTTGAGTTTGTTGATGGTTTCCACCATGTGTACCGGAATCCGGATGGTGCGGGCCTGATCCGCGATGGCGCGGGTGATGGCCTGACGAATCCACCAGGTGGCGTAGGTGGAGAACTTGTAACCGCGCTCGTGATCGAATTTCTCGGCGGCGCGAATCAAGCCCAGGTTGCCTTCCTGAATCAGATCCAGAAACAGCATGCCGCGGCCCACATATTTTTTAGCGATACTGACTACCAAACGCAGGTTGGCTTGCACCAGCTTTTGCTTGGCGCGCGCGCCGGATTCGCCACCGGCCACAATCTGGCGGGCCAGTTCAATCTCTTCGTCGCCGGTCAGCAGGGGAATCCGCCCGATTTCGCGCAGGTACATCCGGACCGGATCATCCAGGGTCAGGCCGCGAGTTTCAACGGTAAAGCTGACTTCTTCGCTTTCGTCTTCGCCGCTTAAAAGGGCAACGCTACCGCTGCCAGCATCCGTAAAGAGGGAGCCGATCTGATCGGATTCGCCGTCATCGACGGACAGGATTTCGTCGATGCCGCTGCGTTCGTCACGCCCGCGTTCCGACTTGCTGATCATGGCCAGCAGGGAGTCTTCACTTTTTTTGGTGGATCTGCGTTTGGTCATGTGTGGTTTCCATCCCTTATTGGTAGACATTACACTTGTGCTAAAGACTGGGGTTTGGTTTCAGGGCTACCCTTGGGCTTGGGGCGGCCGGGTGTCGGCAAACAGCCGATCCTGAAACTGGTAGGTTAACTCCACTTGCTCTCCCTCATTCTGGCTGGCGTTCGTTTTGAGCTGTTGAAGCTGCTGGAGCATACGGCCCCGCGCCAGCAGACTGAGTTGCTGTTTGGCCAGAAGAGATACTTTTTCCTGAAATACTGTTCCCTTAATTTCGCCCAAGCCGAGTGAGTCGCAAAAAGACTCCGCAGTTAGCGCCAGTTCGGCAAACGTATGTAAGACATCAGGTTTGTCAAAATATAGATGATTCATTTTTTCGATCAAAGTTCCCAGGAATCCATTGCCCGAAGGATCAGTCTTTGCGGCGGAGGGTTCTTTCGCCAAGCCGCGCAAGCCTTCCAGGATTTCCTGGTGAATGGGGTCGTCAAAAGACAAAAATGCTTGGGACGAAGCCGCCTGGGCTTCAAGAACACTCAACATGAGGTAGAAACTTTCCGTGTTGTATAAGGACAGTTTTAACAGGTTCTTCTCGGCGGCGACTTGCCTGGAGGTAAGCTGCGAGCGTAATTCGGTCATATTTTCGGTGAGCACCGGCTCATTTCTCTTTAATGAAGTCGAACCCTGCTTTGAAATTGCCTTTTTCTTGCCCGAGTGTTGGGAGCCTCCCCAAACCCTGGGAGGATTGGGATTCCGGCTTTGTTCGTAGCGTTTTACTTCCAGCAGCAAAGCCTCTTCGGAAATGGCGATTTTTTCCGAATACAGTTTGATGTATTCCGAACGGGTGGCGGGCCGCTGAATGCTGGCAAGTAAAGGCGTAATGCGGTTTGCGGCCTGAATTCGGCCTTCCGGCGTGTGAACCGGGATGCCCCGCAGGGCCATATCGAACTTGAAGTTTAGAAAATGGCGAGCATTAGCCATTAATGCCCTAAAGGCATCGCCCCCGTGATGACGAATGAACTCGTCCGGGTCTTTCCCGTCGGGTACAATCAGCACCTTCAACTGCAATTCACTGGAATCCATGTAGGGTTCAATCAGGGATATTGCGCTTAAAGCCGCTTTAAGGCCCGCCTCATCGGAGTCGAAGGCTAAATACACGGTTTCCGCGCCAAAGCGGGTCAACAGTTTCAGGTGGCTATCGGTCATGGCCGTGCCGCAAGAACCCACTGCTTCCGTAATACCGCCCAGGTGGGCGCTAATGACATCGAAGTAACCTTCCATCACCACGGCGGCCTTGTTTTGGCGAATGGCGTCCTTGGCCTGATGGAAGCCGTACAGCACCTGGCTTTTTTTGTATACCGTGGTTTCCGGAGAATTCAGGTATTTGGGCTTATCCTCATCAGACAAAGCGCGGCCCCCAAAGGCCACTACCTGCCCTCGGTCATCCAGAATCGGGATGATTAATCGGTTCCGGAAGCGGTCGTAATGCCCCTGTCCGTGTTCCCGGTTGCTGGCCAGCCCTGCTGTCACCAGCAAATCGGGGTTGGCCTGCACAAAATCGAACTTTTCCTTTAAATGAGGGGTCAGGTTTTCCCACCCGGCCGGGGCATAACCCAACTGGAACTGCTGAATGGCCTTCTGGCAGTCATCGGCACCCTGATAGCGGCCGCTGAGGTAATTCATGACGCCTTGTGCGGAAGGCTCGCGGAGCTTTTCCTCAAACCATTTGGCGGCTGAGTAGTTCAAGTCTAGAATCTTCTGGCGAGCATCCCGCTGAACAGAGGCAATTTCCGCGCTTTGGCCCTCATAAGCAACTTCGATGCCCTGCTCCTGCGCCAAATCCCGAATCACTTCACCGTAGGTTTTGTTCTCAATCTTCATCAGGAAGGTCAGGGAATCGCCACCCACACCGCAGGCAAAGCATTTGAAGATGCCTTTCTCCCGGCTGACGTTCATGGAAGGGCTTTTATCGTTATGGAACGGGCATTTCCCCGCGTAATTGCGGCCCATTTTTTTCAGGATGACGTGCCGCTGGATGATATCGATAATGTCAAGTCCACTCTTAACACGTTCGGCGGCTTCCGCAAAAGGCAGACGGCTCATCAGGACAAGCCCTCATAAGGCCGGTTGACCGTGAACGCCTGATAAGTATTCGGCAATAGGTGCGCCTGATAGGCTTCAATGGCGAAACGGTCGGTCATGCCGGAGATATAGTCTAGTATCCGGCGTTCCACGGGGTCGGTTTCCGGCAGGTTGTCGCTGAGCAACTCCGGACGCTTCATATAAAACTCGTACAGGGCGGTAATCACCCGCCGCACGTTTTCTGTTTGCTCTAGGCGCTCCGGGGCGAGGTATATATGGTCGAACATCCACTGACGCAAGCCCATCACCGCTTCCCTGATTTCGGAAGAAAGCGCAATACGGGGTTCGTCGCTTTCCATCGCTGTCAGACTATGTCGAACAATGTCGATCACCATGCGATCCAGCCGCTCATGCCGGGTATGGCCCAAGGTTTCCAGAATCTCTGTTGGCAAGTCGCTGTCCAGCATAATGCCCGCGCGTCGGGCATCCTCCACATCGTGGTGCAGGTAGGCCATGCGGTCTGCAGTATCCACAATCTGCGCTTCCAGCGTCAGGAAGTTGGGTTTTTGCTCCGTGGTTCCCTCCATGCCGTCCAGCACTTCCACGGTCAGGTTCAGCTTTTCTAGCGTTTTTACAATGCGAAGCCCCTGCTTCTGGTGATGAAACCCAATGGGGGAAAGCTCATCCAGCACATGCTCCCCGGTGTGGCCAAACGGGGGATGCCCGACATCGTGGGCCAGGGCGATGCTTTCGGTCAAATCTTCGTTCAGGCGCAGGGCGCGGGCAATGGTGCGGGAGACTTGGGCCACTTCCAGGCTATGGGTAAGGCGGGTGCGGTAATGGTCGCCCACGGGGGCGATGAACATCTGGGTTTTGTGCTTCAGGCGACGGAACGCCTTGGAATGCAGAATGCGATCCCGGTCGCGTTGAAAGACGGTGCGGATGGAACAAGGTGCCTCCGGCACTTCTCTTCCTAATGTTTGGCTGCTTCGGGCCGCCAAAGGATGAAGCACTCGCTGTTCCAGTGCCTCCGTTGATTCCCGAATGTGCATGACACCCAGTGCCATCAAGCCTTCCTGCCTATCGATGCTGGTCTGTTCCGTAGCTGGTTCCGTAATTTCCGCATCCCGTGTCCGCCTTTGTTGCTAAGTGGCCTTTTTTGGGCCTCGTGACTGTCTGGCGCACAGATCCCCAATCTCATAGGTAGCACTAAACTACCATATTGCGTCCTCTCCATCCAGCTTTATGAAGGGATATGATCGTGAATGACGAATGAGGGAGCGGGAAAACGGGTGAGATGATAGAATCAACTCTGAACCGAATTTTCCGTGGTGTTATTCTAGCGTATTTTTAATGAGAAAGATCATCCAGCGTATTCACAAGGGAATTATCGTCTCCGTGCAGGCTGCGTACGGGGAGCCTTTAAACAAGCCGGAATATTTGTGCGCCATGGCGGAAGCGGCCTTGAACGGCGGCGCCTGCGCGGTTCGCATGGCCCAGCCGGAGAACATCGTTTATTTCAAACAAAAGCACCCCGATGTTCCGGTTTTGGGCATTACCAAGCCGGAGGTGATTCCCGCCAACGCGCATGAGCTGGTGTATATCACGCCTTCGCTTCAGGATGTCGCTGCTTTGGCTTCCTGTTGCGATATTGTGGCCCTGGATGCCACCCTGCGCCCTCGTCCCGGCGGAGAGTCGCTTGAGTCGATTGTGGAAGCCTGCCGGAAGGCTTACCCCGATTTGGCTTTAATGGCGGATGTCGCGACCCTGGAAGAGGGGTTGAATGCGGAGAAGCTTGGATTTGACCTGATTAGCACGACGTTATCCGGCTACACGGTGGAAAGTCGGCAGATGTTGCAGCAGGGGCCGGATTTTGCGCTTTTGGAAGCACTGGCCAAGCAGGCGAAAACGCCGGTTATTATGGAAGGCCGCGTGTGGGAGCCACAGGAAGTGACCCGATCATTTGAATTGGGTGCTTATGCGGTGGTGATTGGTTCTGCCGTGACCCGCCCGCATGAAATTACCCGTCGCTTTGTGCAGGCGGTGCCTTGAGGGGGTAAAACGCGCTAGGCTCGCTATTTAGGGGAAAGTTTGCATCCCGTCAGGGGATGAACTACAATGTCTGGCTAGCAGGGTGATTATGCCCGTTATTGTAAATCGTGGGAAGGCAAGGTTAGTCGGTCGCGTTAAGCGCCATTGAGCTGATGAGTTTCCCCTTTTCCGGTTCAGGCATTGATAAAGGAGCTTAATTTAAAAATGTCCACATCCCGTTATCTTTTTACCTCGGAATCCGTGACTGAAGGCCATCCGGACAAAATCTGCGACCAGATTTCCGATTCTATTTTAGATGCGTTCCTGACCCAGGATCCCAAAGCCCGCGTGGCTGCCGAAACATCCGTGACCACCGGCCTGGTGCTGGTGAGCGGCGAAATTACGGCCAACTGTTATGTGGACATCGCTTCCGTGGTGCGTCGCACTATTGAGGAAATTGGCTACACTGGCGAAAATGCCGGTGGCTTTGACGGCCGCACCTGTGCCGTGCTGCTGAGCATTGACGAGCAGTCCGTGGACATCGCTGGCGGCGTGGATCAGGCCCATGAAGTGCGCGGAAAGCTTTCCGACGATGAGATTGACCAGATTGGCGCTGGCGATCAGGGGATTATGTTCGGCTTTGCCTGCAACGAAACCAAGGATTTCATGCCCTTGCCCATCCAGGTGGCTCACGCGCTGGTTCGCAGGCTGACCGAAGTCCGCAAAAACGGCAAGCTTCCTTACCTGCGGCCCGACGGCAAATCCCAGGTAACCGTGGAATACGTGAACGATAAACCCCATCGCATCGATACCGTGGTGATCAGCACCCAGCACGACCCGGCTATCAACGGCGAAACGGACAATACCAAAATCCAAAAACGCATCCACGACGACCTCAAGCAACAGGTCATTGATGAAGTGTTCAAAAACTTCGACGTGAAGCCCGATGCGAACACCAAGTATTTCATCAACCCAAGCGGTCGCTTTGTGATTGGCGGCCCTCAGGGCGATGCCGGTCTGACGGGGCGCAAAATCATCGTGGATACCTACGGCGGTTATGCGCGTCACGGCGGCGGCGCGTTCTCCGGTAAAGATCCCACAAAAGTGGATCGTTCCGCAGCTTACGCCGCCCGCCACGTAGCTAAAAACGTGGTAGCCGCCGGTCTGGCCGATAAATGCGAAGTGCAGGTCGGTTATGCCATTGGCGTGGCCCGTCCCATGTCCATTAACGTGAATACTTGGGGTACCGGCAAATTGAGCGATTCTGAACTGGCCGAGCTGGTGGAGAAGCATTTTGACCTGCGCCCGGCGGCCATTATCCAGAACTTTGATCTGCAAGGGCTGCCTGGCAAGAACAAAGGGCGCTTCTACCACAACGTAGCCGCCTATGGCCACTTGGGCCGCCCGGATCTGGATCTCCCATGGGAGCGCCTGGATAAAGTGGATGAATTGCGGAAAGTCACTGCCGGTAAAACAGCCAGTGCGTTAACGGTTTAAGTGGCGTCAGCCTCAATTCAGAACTTTTAAATTCTTTACAATTGTAAAAAACACTCAATCTAACCAACCGGACAGATTGAGTGTTTTTAATTTTGCTCATATACTTTAGATGAGAGAGAATGCTAACATCAAGGTTGTATTGGGCCTCACATAGCTTCTATTAAACGTACTCCCTCGTTAGACTCAACCTCAACTGAACCGTAGACCCAGTCGAACGGAAACAAGCATATTTCCAGCCCGAGGTTTTTTAAGAAACGAATGCACATTATTGTTAGCGGTGTACGGCACCGAACCGCCACAATCGAAGTTCGAGAAAAGTTTGCTTTACTCGAAGATGAAGTTGCGTCTGCTTTAAAGGTATTGCGTTCCTGTGCTGGGATTGAGGAATGCGCCATTTTAACCACCTGCAACCGTACCGAACTTTATGCGGTGGTTACGGATACGGAGCTGGGTCTGCAATCCATCAAGCAGTTTTACCGGGTTTTTAAAGGGTTGGATATTGCCCCTCTGCGGCAGTACACGTTCAACTTGCTGCATGAAGATGCTGTGGCCCACCTGTTTCGGGTGGCGTCCGGGCTGGATAGCCTGATTATCGGCGAAGGGCAGATTATGGGGCAGGTTAAAGACGCCCTGGCGCTGGCCCAACGTGAAAAAACGGTTGGCCTGGTTCTGGATAAGCTGTTTAAGGCGGCCTTAACCGTAGGCAAGCGGGTGCGCACCGAAACCGGCATTGCCGATAAGGATGTCAGCGTGTCCCTGGCGGCTTTCCACTTTGCCCGGCAATCTGATCCGGACTTGATGAGCCGACGGATCACGCTGATTGGCGGCGGCAAAATGGCGGAGATTACCATGTCCCTCTTTAAGCAAGGAATGACGCCTGAGCAGCAGGCCAACGTGGTGATTGTGAACCGCAGTCGCGAGCGTTTACAGGAACTGAGCGGGCGCTATGGCTTTAAAGGGCTTGGTTGGGATGAGCTTGACCGGGCTATAGAGCATGCCGAAGTGCTGTTTGTGGCCACCGGCGCGCCGCACGTGGTTCTGGGCAAAGCGGATTTTGAGGGCAAAGGTTCCAAACTGGTGATTGATATTGCAGTTCCCCGCAATGTAGATCCTCGCGCGGGTGAATTGGAGAACGTCAGCCTCTTTAATACGGATAATCTTGCTGGCGCTACGGGCTTTTCGGGCGATATGCAGCAGCAACTGAAGCAGCAGGCCCAGGAGATCCTGGAAGAGGAATGCATCGCGTTCCAGCAATGGCGGGTGTCCCTGTCGGTGGTGCCGACGCTCACCCGTTTGCGCGAGAAAGTGGAGAGCATCCGTCAGGCGGAATTGGCCGCTTCATCCGTCGGGAAGCATTATGAGGTGGTAGATGCCATTTCCAAGAACCTGGTTCGCAAGATTTTGCATGATCCCACCGTGCGGCTGAAGAACTCCCGCAACCCGGAAGATATCTCGCAGCAGGCTTTGGTACTTAGCCATTTGTTTAATATTGACCCGGCTGCCGTTGATGCGGACACCTGCCCCGTTTCGCATAATCAGCCGCTGGATGGCACGGCTTCCGCTTAAAAGGAATTTGGTATGACGACATTGGATCTCTTGAGGCTGGGCAGCCGGGAAAGTCCGCTGGCCTTGGCGCAAACGCACATGGTGGCCGAAGCCTTGCAGCGTCGATGGCCCCAGTTGCGGGTGGAGATTAAGACTTACAAAACACAGGGCGATCTCATTCTGGACAAGGCGCTTTCCAAGGCGGGAGACAAGGGCTTGTTCGTGAAAGAGCTGGAAGTGGCCCTGTGGCAGGATGAAATTGACCTGGCCGTACACAGCATGAAGGATCTGCCGGGTGAATTGCCACCCGATTTGGCGTTGTTGTCCTTTTCTCATCGGGAAGATCCGCAGGATGTGATGTTGGGCAAGGACGGCACCCCGTTTGCGGAATTGCCGCCGGGTGCGGTCATCGGTACATCGTCCTTGCGGCGAGAGGCCCAATTGCGGCGGATTCGCCCCGATTTGAGGTACGAGGTGATACGCGGCAACCTGCAAACCCGTTACCGTAAATTGCAAGAAGGCCCGTATCAGGCCGTTATTCTGGCCGCTGCGGGTGTAAAGCGCCTGGGTTGGGAAGAACGGGTCACGGAGTATTTTGATCCCTGGGAGCAGGTGATCCCGGCGGTAGCCCAAGGGATTCTGGGCGTTGAATACCGTAAAGAGGACTGCAAAACACTGGATTACCTGGAGCCTCTGTCGATGAAGCAGGTAGAAGTGGCCCGATTGGCGGAACGGGCGGTTTTAACGGCGTTAGCGGGCGGTTGCCAGTTGCCGTTGGGCGCCTATTGCCGCGTGACGGATGACGCTTGTGAAATCAAAGGCGTGGTGTTGTCCCCGGATGGGCAAGAGGCCATTTATGCTCAACTGCCGGTGGATTTTAATCAACCCGCCGAATCGGGTAATGCCTTGGCCGCCATTCTGCTGGATGAAGGAGGCCGCGAGATTCTGGATGCCATTCGCCAGCCGCAAAAATTGCCGGTTGATACCCCATAAACTTTTGCCGCGCTAATTTTCCAGCAAAAAAGTCACCGGCCCGTCATTGACCAGCGCCACCTGCATCATGGCTCCAAAAGAACCGGTTCCCACTTTCAGGCCGGATTCCTGACGCAATTTTTCCACAAAAAGATTGTAGAGTTGTTCGGCCTCTTTCGGAGGTTTGGCGTTGTCAAAGCCGGGACGATTCCCCTTTCTGCAATCGGCGGCCAGCGTGAACTGGGAAACGATCAGCAATTCGCCCTGAATATCCTGTACAGACAAGTTCATTCTGTCGTTCTGATCCGCAAAAATCCGCAGGCGAAGCAATTTGCCGACATGGTAATCCAGCTTCGCCTCGTCATCGTCTTTTTCCACGCCGAAAAGCACCAGCATTCCCCGGCCAATCTGGCCAATCACCTGGTTCTCTATAGTCACACTGGCTTGTGAGACGCGCTGTAAAACGGATTTCATAATGTTTGTTTATTTCTCGTCGGTTGGGCAATAGGATTGCCAAGGTGGGGGATTCATAATGTATAAAACAGACAGGCTCCATCTGCAAAGCGGGAAAGGAGACTGCGATGGCGAAGACGAAGCCTTATCGGGTGATTAAGATACACAGATTGCCGGGTCGATCCCTTACCCATACTTCACCGGAAGGCTTGCTGGTAGCCCATTTGGGGATTTCGGACTCAGTGGAGTATTGCGGTGGCGTGTTACTGGGGCAGGCCAGCAAAGCGCATCCGGTGCAGGCATTGGATGCGACATTGAGTGCGGAGCAGTTCGACCGGATTCTGGAAACGGGGCAATTTTGTATTGAAATTCCGTCCGAGAATTTTCTGTCGGAAGTGATTACCGAAAAATTGCGCCGAGTCCCGCCGCAAGACCGGGTGGGTCTGCTGGCGGAACTCATGCAGCAAAAAGATATTCCCAGGGTGCTGGTGGTGCATGTGGTGGCCCAAGGCGCAACGGATGCCGATTAGTGAAGACTGCCGATGCCGGTGGAGCCAAACCCGCCGTTGCGACCTTCTACCGTCGTCACTTCGTCCATTTCCAGCCACTGGATGTGCGTGACCGGCGCAATTACCAACTGGGCGACCCGATCGCCGGGTTCAATCGTAAAAGGCTCGTTGGACAGGTTGACCAGGGCTACTTTTACTTCGTGCCGGTAATCGCTGTCGATGGTGCCAACGCCGTTAATGAGCGTGATGCCATGCTTGATGGACAGCCCGCTTCGGGCGCGAACCTGGCATTCGTAGCCTTCCGGCAGCATCATGATCAGTCCGGTGGGAATCAGAGTGCGCTCTAGCGGTTGTAACGTTACCGGGACGCCAATGGCGGCGTGGATGTCCATGCCTGCGGAACCGGGAGTGGCATAGGTGGGCAAGTGCTTGGGCGCATGGGCCAAACGGTGAATCGGTACATGGACTGTCCCAGAATGGGTTTGGGTGGGCATGAATCGGCTCCTTCTATGCTTTGACCAGGCAGGCTTGCTCGATAATCCCGAAAAAGCTGTCGGCTTCCAGGCTGGCCCCGCCGACCAATCCGCCGTCAATATCGCTCTGACTCATCAAGGCGGAGGTATTGTCCGGTTTCACGCTGCCGCCGTAAAGAATACGGGTTTGCTCGGCGTTGCCGTACTCGCTGATAAAATGGCGAATCAGCGCGCAGACCCGGTTGGCTTCGGGCGCTTCGCATACTTTGCCGGTGCCAATGGCCCAGACCGGTTCGTAGGCGAATACAACCTTGGGCAGCTCTGCGGCGGAAAGCTGGGCCAGCACCGCGCGCACCTGCTGCTCAATCACCCGGTCGGTCAGGCCGTTCTCACGTTCCTGTAAGGATTCTCCCACGCAAATAATGGGGGTCAGCCCATGTCTGAGCGCGGCCAGGGTTTTCAGGGTGACGGTTTCGTCGGTTTCAGCGTAATACTGCCGACGTTCGCTGTGGCCAATCACCACCCATCGAACCCCCAAGTCCAGCAGCATCAGCGGGGAAATTTCGCCGGTGTAAGCGCCGTTGTCCCGGCCTTCCATGTTTTGGGCGGCGGTAATGAACGGGGCCTGCAGCTTGGCGGCGCTTTCCTGCACGGCGGATAACGCGGTGTAGGGCGGGCAAAGCACAATCTCCGGCAAGTTGGCGTTGGCGCGGGGCTGCACCTTTTGCCACAAGGCTTCGGTGAAAGCCACAGCCTCACCAGTGGTTTTAAACATCTTCCAGTTGCCCGCAATAATCGGGCGACGCGTGCTGGCCATGGGATCTCTCTCCTGAATCAAAATCGTAATGCCTGAATAGAGCGAGGGGAGCTTTCGCTCCCCTCTGGAAATTCGCTGTTAGGCGGTAACCGGCAAGCGTTCGGCGACCAAATGGGTCAGCTCCGCCAAGCGGTTGCTGTAGCCCCATTCGTTGTCGTACCAGCCAATGACTTTCGCCATTTTCTCGCCGACCACCTGGGTGAATTCGGGGTCGAACACGCAACTGTGCGGGTTGCCGATGTAATCGGTGCTGACCAGTGGCGCGTCGGCATACTGTAGCACGTGTTTCAGTTCGTTTTCGGCGGCCTTTTTGAACGCTTCGTTGATCGCTTCCACGGTCACCGGCTTTTCGGTGATCACGGTGAGATCAGTCAAGCTGACGTCCGGCGTAGGAACCCGAACGGCATAACCGTTCAACTTGCCTTTCAAGGAGGGCAGCACCAGGCCAATTGCTTTGGCTGCGCCGGTGGAAGTAGGCACCATACTCAACGCGGCGGCGCGGGCGCGACGCAGGTCTTCGTGGGGGGCATCCAGCAGGCGTTGGTCGCCGGTGTAGCTGTGTACGGTGGTCATCAAGCCGGAGACAATGCCGAAGTTCTCTGTGAGAACTTTGCCGATGGGGGCCAGGCAGTTGGTGGTGCAGCTTGCGTTGGAAATAATGTGGTGTTTTTCGGGATCGTACTCGTTCACGTTGATGCCGATGGCCACGGTAATGTCTTCATTTTTGGCCGGGGCGCTGATGATGACTTTTTTCGCGCCAGCTTCAATGTGCTTGCGGGCCTTGGCGCCGTCGGTGAAAAAGCCGGTGGATTCCACAACCACATCGACTCCCAGTTCTTTCCAGGGCAGGGCTGCCGGGTCTTTTTCCGCGTAAATGCGGATGGTGTGGCCGTTGATGATGAGGGAATTCTCGGTGCAATCCACTTCGCCCGGGAAAATGCCCATGGTGGAATCGTACTTGAACAGGTGGGCCAATTGTTTGGGGGTGGTCAGGTCGTTGATGGCGACCACGTTCAAATCCACGCGGGGATTCAACAGGGCCGCGCGCAGGGTCAGACGACCGATACGACCGAATCCGTTAATGGCGACTTTACTAGCCATGGGAATGTTCCTTTCTACTAGTGCTAAATGGTTTGCAGGGGCGCAGGGCGGGTTGAAACCGGGAATTAGGCCGCTAGCGCCGCATCTCCTCCCCAAGCAATCGGTTTTGATTTTGTTATTGCCGGTGTCCGGGCTGGAGGAACCAGCGCCGAGCGCCCGGTTTTGGGCATGCTCAGGGTTGCGACCGTAACCGTATAACTCCTGCAATTGCTCCTCTCAAGAGCTGAATAAGGTTACTTTGCCGCCTCAATATAACATAAGCGAAACAACAAATACACCGTAAAACGTGGCTGGCAAGGCAGCCCGCCTTGTTTTTTACGATGATAGGAATCGCCCTATGGCTTCAGGCCGTAAGCGGGAGCCGTTCCAGTTTTTCGGGGCGCGGCGGCGCTTCGCCGAAGCCCACTGCGGTGCTTTTTGTGTGAGGGAAACTTGACCAGCACGGCATTTTGAACGGCCTGGGCAATATTGCCGGGGCTTTCTTTCAGGAAGTCCATGGAGCTAACCGCCGCCGTGTCCTGAAAGCCAAGCGGGGACATTCCATTGGGATGGGTGGCGTAGCCCGGTTTTCCGTGCGTATGATTGGGCTGTTGTCCCTGGATGTCATTTCCCGTGGCCATGGGCTGCTGCATGCCGGGCGTAAAGAGCGCCTGGGGCATAAATTGCTGCTTGGCCTGGCTAAACAGAACGCGTAACAGTACCAGCCCGCCGATAGATGTGAAAATGCCGATGCCGCCCAAAAATACCGCTAAGGTAATCAGCAACCATTTGGGCAGGGCGGTGATTGCCTCTTTAAGGCCCAAGGTCAGCTTAGGGCTGGCAGGCGTTGTGTTGGCAGTTGCTGGCGTCTTCTGGGATACTTGGCTAGGTTGGGTTTCGGTTGCCGCCGGGCCTGTCAGGGTTTCTGCCGGTAAATTGCCATGGGTGGCCGGAGGCAGTGAGTGCAGGTACCATAGCGGGTCTTTCATGGGCGCGGGCTGCCGAACGCCCAAAGTCGGGTTGTTGGCCATGGACTCTGCGACCGATACCGTATTAATAGGCGTTCCTGGCTGAAACGCCTGGCTTGGGGCCGCATGGTTTTGCTGGTATGCGGGTACCGGCTGGTAATTGCTGTAGGTTGAATTGCCAATGGCCGGAACACTGGGCGTTTTAACCACGTACGGGTTCCACACCGACCCGTTTCCACTCACTGCGCTGGAGGCCACTTTGTGCGGGGTTGGGCTGAGCCTGATTGCTGCGGGTTTAAGGTTGGCGCTGCGGTTGGCGACCTTGCCGTGCCGGGCGGGTTTGGGGAAATTGGCCGCCACCTGCTCAAAATTACCGCCCGTGCTGGGGTTGACCGCCGGGCGTGGCTTAATGCTTTCGGCGGCGGGGGCGCTGTTGCTAACCGCTGCGGGCGCCGTCTGGCCCGGCCGTTTTTGCTGGATGGAAACGGCATAATCGTTGGCGGGCAGGTTGGGCAGGATAATTTTAACCTTGCCGTCTTCGGTGGGGACGGCCCGCCCGATGAAGCGGTTTTTGTTGTCGATGACCACCGGCAGGCCGTTGTTCACCTGCTGCTGGGAAAGCTGGGTTTCCGGCAGAATGATGGTGAACTGCTTGCCCTGGTGTTCAGTGGTGTAGGGGACGCGTTGATCGGTATACAGCGTAATGGTAACTGCTTTATCCTGGGTGTTGATGGCAAAGCCGTCCAGTTCCGCGCTGAACGCCGAAGCCGGGACATGCGGCCCCAAGCCGATCCCACTCAGGAGAAGTCCTCCCGCTGCCACGAAAACCACTGCTTTCTTCATAGCGACTATTGTAACTGATACTTCAAAATCGTGAAATAGGCCATTCAGCGGAGCCTTGGATCGATCTTGCCTTTAAAATCCGGTGTAAGTCCTTTAAACCAGTCCATGTTCGTAGGCGTAAGCGAGAAGCTGGGTGCGCTTGTTGACGCCCGTTTTCTTCATCAGGTTAGCCACATGCGTATCCACGGTTTTTACCGAGAGGCACAGGTTTTTGGCGATGCCCTGGTTGGTCAGCCCCTGCGAGAGTTGGGCCAGAATCTCCTGTTCCCTTGCGGTGAGCTGGGTTTCCTTATTAACGTTTTCACTTTCCCGGCAACGTGCGGTAATATCGGCGGAAAAAACCGGGCTGGCGGCTGAATTGGCAACTTCCTGTATGGCCCGTTGCAATTCCTCCTCGCCGATGGTTTTGCTTAAAAAGCCGTCCGCCTTCAGGCTTTGGGCCTTGCGAATGTATTGCGGTTCAATATGGGCGGAAAACAGGATAATTTTAAGGTTCGGGAATAAGGGTTTAATTTCTGCCAGTAGTTGTAAACCGTTTTTGCCCGGTAAATTAATATCCAGCAACAGCAGGTCCGGTTTTTTTAATTTAAGCAGTCCAATTAATTCCTCGCCGGAATCACATTCCCCCACCACGTTGAAAGCGGGGTTTCGGTTCAGCATTTCGCGGGTTCCCTGGCGGACGACCGCATGATCGTCCACCAGAAAAAGCTTGAGGGGCAGGTTAGACGGAACGGGGGCTTTTGTCATGGCGCTTTACCGGGATGATAAACTGAAACTTGCTGCCCTTGCCGGGCTGACTGTGAATATTAAGCTTTCCGCCTACTTGCTGGATGCGTTCCCGCACACCGGCAAGTCCCATGCGGTTTGAAGGGACGCTTTTGGGATCGAAGCCCTTGCCGTTGTCGCTGACGAAACCGCTTAAAACCGGGCTTTCCGCCGGGTTGTAGGTCACGTTCAATTTAACCTGCGTGGCTTGCGCGTGGTGCCTGATGTTGGAACACAACTCCTGAATCACCCGAAACAGGGGCAATTCGTAATGCTTTGGCAAGGTTTCCAGTCCTTCCTCATCCAGGGTAAGTTGCACTTTTTCCACGCCTGCCTGTTGCAACTCGTCGGCCAGGAACTCCAGGGCGCTGGCCAGGCCCAAATCTTCCAGCACTTGCGGCTTCAGGTTATGGCATACTCGGCGCAGGTTGCTAATGACAGTATCCACTTTTTCGGGATGATAGTTCCGTTTCAAGTCCACCAGCTCCTGCACCACCCCATCGTGCAAATCCTGGGCAATTCGGCGGCGCTCCTCCTCCTGAATGGTGATGTTCAAGTCCCGCGAGCGCGCCAGTTGCTGAAACCGCTGGTCCAGATCGTAGGCGGTAATGCCGGTCAGCACCAGCCCCAGAATAATCATGCTCAGCGTCACCAGTTGGGTGACGTGTTCGGCGTCCTGTTGCAGCGCCTTGAGCTGATCCACCTGATCCAGGCTGAGGGACAGGAAATGCCCCTTTAACAATACGCTAATGGCGGTGGGCGAGGGCTTGGGGGTCTGTAAAATCAATTGCAACGAAGCTGGATAAACCGTATCAAACGAATCGCCATCCTGTTGCTGGAGCTTACTTAGCACCAGCACTTCCCGCTGCAATTCATGCCAGGTTTCTGTCGCTTGTCGGGGATTCTCAATTAAATCCGTCTGGATTTTGCGCAAACCCCACTGAATATTGTTGAGAATGACCAACTGGCTGATGTTGTTGGCCGCCACGGTGACGCCCTGTTCCCATTTCTGGGTTTGCTGGTAGGCGGTGCCGCCCACCAGAAAGGTGAGTAAAACCATCACCAGCAAGGGGGCCAAAATCAGGCTGCGGGCGTTCATAACCACTCAAAATCCCGAAGTATGTAAAAAAGAGGAAGGCCGAGTGGGTTGCCCGGCCTTCCTCAAAGGTTAAGTTTTAGAAGTTTGATGCCGCAAGGGTGTTTCCGCCTCTTGGGGTGGCGGTTCCAGTGACAACGCCGGAGTTAAAGGTATAGGTCACGCTCCATTTATTGAAAGTGGTGTCGCAGGTAATGGTGGCGCCTACAGTGCAGGGGGCTTGGCTAGAGTTAGGGCCAAAACGTCCTAGGGCGAGGGTTTTTGGTTTGGTGGCTGTGGCTGTGGCATCTACGTAATCGGTAAATGCGTTGGGTGTGCTGGCTTGTTCTGCGGTGTAAATAGCTGCCGCGCTGGATAACTGGGATTTGAGATCCTTAATGTTGGACAATTCGGCCTGGGCGGTGGTGTCACCGAAACGAGGCAGCGCAACTGCAGCCAATACGGCGATAATGGCGATTACAACCGCCAATTCTATCAAGGTGAAACCCTTTTGAACTTTCATTCACTGTCTCCTTTGTTGGGGATAGGTTAAGGGAAGGCTTACCGCTAACGGTCCTGAAACTTTTGCCACTCAAAAATATTTGTTTTTTTATACTCTAGCTTTAATATCATATTCGTTTTTTTGGTTGAGGCCCACATCGGTAAAATTACCGATCTTTCCCTGGGCGTCGTTCAAACAGATGAAGAGCAAGATTTCGTCAGGCTTTTGGTGTCTATGGCCCTAGCGGGCCGCAGGGGAATCGGTGCGCTTTGCCGGGGGTAAAAAATGCAAGCCCGTTGCGGATGCTGCCGAACAGGGGGACATAAATATGTCATAATTTCAGTAGCGGCAAGTATTGGCCGGGTTGGGAGAGAGACCCGCTCCAGCGCCGCACACGAGACTGAACGGAAACGCATGTCGAAGCCAAGCTATCGCATACTGATTGCCCCCGCCTGCTTCAAGGGAAGCTTGTCCGCACACCAGGTTGCGGCGCTGGTGCATGGTTTTCTGGCGGAACGGCTCCCCGAAAATATTTTGCTGGATTGCTGCCCGGTTGCCGATGGGGGGGACGACACTTTGGCCGTGCTGCAAGGCGCGGATTCCGGGTTTCAGGCGTATGAGGCCAACATTACCGGGCCAATTGCGGGGTTCAAAACCCAGGCGCATTACCTTTATCATGCCGCCAGAAAAATGGTGGTGATAGAAGCCGCCCAGGCCCACGGACTGACGTTGCTTCCCGGTGGGGAATTGCGCCCGTTACAGGCCACCTCTTACGGGGTAGGAGAACTGATTCGCCAGGCCGTGCATACCTGCGACCCCGAAACCTTGGTGATTACCGTGGGCGGCAGCGCTTCCACCGACGGGGGCATGGGTGCGTTGCAGGCATTGGGCGTGGAATTTCTGGACAAGCAGGATCGGCTTATTCAGGAACCCTTGTGCGGCGGCAACTTAAAGCAGGTGCATCGCGTGGTGTGGCCGCGCCGGGAAATGTTTCACGGGCAGTTGTTGATTGCCACCGATGTGGTGAATCCGCTGTTGGGCAAAACAGGGGCGGCTGCTGTGTTTGCCCCTCAAAAAGGCGCTACCCCCAAGCAATGCGCTGAACTGGAAAAGGGTTTGGCCCATATCCATCGGTTAATCGTTCGGGCTTGCGGGACGGATTGCGCTACCTTGCCAGGTGCGGGCGCTGCGGGCGGGCTGGCCTACGGGCTGCGGCTTTTGCCTCGCTCCGGCATTGTGTCCGGCAGTAATTGGGTGGCGGGGCAATTGGGGCTAGGTCGCAGGATTGAGGCGGCGGATCTGGTGATTACCGGCGAAGGGCGCCTGGACGCCACATCGTTTCAGGGGAAGGCGACTGGCAACATATTGGTGTGGGCGGATCAAAAGCCGGTGTTTTTCTTTTGCGGGCAGGTGGCCAATCACCTGTCTCAACTGGCGGATGTGTCGGTGTTTCCGTTGGTGCGGGCGGATGATCCTGCTGACGTGTTGCAGGCGGCTATGGAAAACCCTACAGCGGCTTTGGCTCGGCAACTGGAAGCGGCCTGGCCTCGCTGGCAAGCCCTGTTGCCATAACCTGCGCCAATGCCCGCATGGTGGCCGGACGATAGCTGCAAAGGCTTAAATGCAGGTTTGGGTGGGGCAATGCGTCGCGGTCATAGGGCGTTCCGGCGGAAGCCAGAATCACGGGCGCGTTGGGGAAGCGTTCCCTTAGCTGTGCGTACAAAGCCGCCTGGCTGGTATAAATCAGCGGATTGAAGCTGACCATGAGAATAATCTGCGGGCTTTGCCGAATGTTTTCCAGAATTGCCTCTGGCTGAAAATGCTGCCGGGGCGGGAAGGTGAGGCTCTCCAGGCTGGTAAACCCCGCTTGACGGAATAAGGCGTCCAAATCCTCAGAGGTTGACACGTCAAACGCGTAGTTGCCCATGCTGCTGCGATCAGGATGTACTAGCAAAACTCTTTGATTCGGCGGCAGGGGCAATATGGCCTCATCGCCAAACAGCGTATTAATGCCTTGCCGGGCAATCGCATCGGCTTGCTGCGCGCACTGCTGGGTTGTAAAACCCGCTACTGAGGGTGCAATGGCTTGTTCAGGCAAATAACGCGCTTTTAAGCGGTGAATGCGCGACAAGGAGGCGTACAGTTGCTCCAGCGGTAGTTCGCCTTCTTTAAACGCCTGGACGGCGGCCTGGTAAACCGCCCATTCATCTTCGGTGCTTTGCTTGTACAGCAAAATATCCACGCCCGCCTTCAGCGAGGCCAGCCCGGCTTCCACCGGGGTGCAATGTTTGGTGATGGCGCCCATGCACATGTCATCGGTGATGATGACGCCGTTAAAGCCGCAACGCTTGCGTAGCAACCCCTGAATAACCGCTGGAGAGGCCGAAGAAGGGACTGATTTTTCAAAGTCGGTGGTTTGCAATGCAGGGTAATAGCCGTGCGCCACCAGCATGGCGGGCAATCCCGCATCAATCGCTTGTTGAAAGGGCGTCAGCTCTTCTTCCGTAAAATGCAGCGTGGGTAAATCCAGGTGGGAATCCACCGTGCCGTTCCCATGCCCCGGAAAATGCTTGCCAACTGCAATTAATCCGGCCTGCTCAAACGCTCCCAGCGCGATTTGCCCGAAGCGCCACACGGTTGCCGCATTATCCCCAAAGCTGCGTACCCCGATAATTGGGTTGGTGCGGCTGAAGTTCACATCCAGCGTCGGGAAAAAATTCAGGTTAAAGCCCAGCTTCACCAAATTTTGCGCCAGCGCCGCGTACATTTGGCGGGCCAGTTTCTCCGGCTCTTTTGCCAAAGCTACCGCCTTGGGCGTCAGCGCCGTGGGGAATAACGTGTGGGGCAGCCGTTCCACCTGACCGCCTTCCTGATCGATCCCGAACAGCGGGCGGGGCAAATGCGCCGGAACCATTTCGGCCAGGCTGCCGAGCCGGTCGGCGATCGCTTCGGTGGTTTGGGGTTGCAGGGCGTCAAAATTATCCCGAAAGAAAATCAGCCCGCCCACCCCGCGCTCTAAAAACCGCCGCGTCACGGGGTTAGGTTCCGCGCCATCGTAACCCACCATAAACAGTTGGGCCACTTGCTCTTCCAGGGAAAGGTTCCGGTAATCCATTGTTGAAGTTCCTGCCTACTCAAACTGAAAAACTGGCATTGGCTGGTAGCCAATAACCCGGCAGGAAACTGAATACCCTACCATGCTTTCTATTGTACCGGCTATTTTACTTGCCCACGCAGAATTGCTGGAACACGCTGGTCAGCACTTCCTCGGTGGTGTCGCGGCCCATCAGCTCATCCAACTTGCGCAGGGCTTCGGTCATGGGCAATGTCACCAAGTCCAGCGGCAAAGCGGAGTGAATGGCCTCTTGTGCGTGTTTCAGCTGTTCTTCTACGTCAATGCAGCACTGAATCTGGCGCTGGTTCAGGGAAATGGTCAAGCCGGTGTCCTCGTGCGAAAAATCGCGAATTTTCTGCTGAAGGGCGGCGTACACGTTCTCCATGCCTTCCTGCGTTTTGACGGACACATAAATCCAGTTGGCGTATTTTTTATGCCCCGCCAGCAGCAAGTCTTTTTTGTTGCCTAACACAATGGTGGTTTGTGGATCCAGCTTGGCTAAAATCTGCGTATCGTAACGCAGTAAGCCTACCGAGGTATCAACTAAATACAGCACAATCTGGGCTTCGCTGGCGGCCTGCCAACTACGCTGAATGCCCATCATCTCAATGCTGTGGCGGGTTTCCCGAATGCCCGCCGTATCAATCAGCGTAATCGGGATTCCGTCAATGTCGAAGCTCTCGGTAATCACATCGCGTGTGGTGCCTGCCTGTTCGGTGACGATGGAGCGATCCCGCGCCAGCAGAGCATTAAACAGCGAGGATTTGCCGGAGTTGGGCATCCCCAGAATGGCCACTTTCAAGCCTTCCCGAATCATGCGGTTGCGCTGGGCGCTTTCCTTCAGGCGGCTAATGCCTGCCAGGCACTCATCCAGTTTTTCGGCAATCGCTTGTCTGTCCGGCTCGTCCACCTCATCGGGAAAGTCGATGCTGGCCACAATCTGGGCCTGCAAATCCAGCAAGCCCTTGCTCATTTCATCGATGTATTGGCCCAGGGAGCGGTTTTTCAGGTTGGCGGACGCCTGGCTGATCAGGCGCTCGCTGCGGGAGGAAATTAAATCCATCACCGATTCGGCCTGGGTTAAATCCATTTTGCCGCTTAAAAACGCGCGCATGGTGAATTCGCCGGGCATGGCGATGCGGGCGCCGTATTTAACGCACAGGTTCAAAATCTTGTGGCTAATCACATCGCCCCCGTGGCAGTGGATTTCCACCACGTCTTCGCCGGTGTAGCTGTTGGGGTTCTTGAAAATCAGCAGTAGCACTTCATCAATAATGTCGCCGTCATCGGCAATCCAGCCGTGGTAAATACGCCCGGCTTCAAACTGGTTTTTTTTTCTGGAAAAAATCCGCTTGGCAATGCTCCAGGCGTCCCGTCCGCTCATGCGGATGACGGCTACGCTTCCCTGGCCCCGTGCGGTGGCAATGGCGGCAATGGTGGTATCTGTGCTGATCATCGTATACCTTTCAAGTGCACATCTGAGGTGTACTTCTGTGATGTTCTTTTCGGCTTTTTTTTCGCCTTACGATAGTTATAGCGTCCAAAACGACTGGCTTGGTTGCTTCAGTGTACCGCAGTCCCTCAGTTTTGAACAAATTTTGCAAAACCCACTTTTTAAAACAGGCTTAACTGCGGAGCTTCCGATTCTTCCGGCCTTTCCCTGCGCCGGGTTTCCACGGTGGCCAGTTCCTTTTTCTGCATCTGGCTCAGCAGGGCTTCGGCCTTGTGGATCACCTCGCCCGGAATCCCCGCCATTTTTGCCACTTGAATCCCGTAGCTTTTTTGCGCCGACCCAGGCTCCACCGTATGCAGAAACTCGATTTCCCCGTTGGTTTCCGTCACGCAGACCCGGTAATTGGCAATTTTTAGGTTGGTTTGCTCCAGCGTGTTCAACTCATGATAATGAGTGGCAGACAGGGTGCGGCATCCCATTTGGTTGGCGATGTATTCCGACACCGCCCAGGCGATTGAAACGCCGTCGTACGTGCTGGTGCCGCGCCCCACTTCATCCAGCAGCACCAGGCTGCGACGGGTAGCGCCGTTTAGAATTTGCGCGGTTTCGTTCATTTCCACCATAAACGTGGATTGCCCGCTGGAAAGGTCATCCACCGCGCCTACGCGGGTGTAAATACCGTCCACCAATCCAATGCGGGCATAGCTGGCCGGGACGAACGATCCCATTTGAGCCATCAGCACAATCAGGGCGACTTGCCGCATATAAGTTGATTTTCCGGCCATGTTGGGGCCGGTAATAATCATCATCTGCGGAATCTTATATTCATGTGCATCCGCCGACAGGCTGACGCAGTTGGGAACAAACCGGCCCAGCGGCAGCATCTTTTCCACCACCGGATGACGGCTTTGTTGCAGGTTAATTTCATATGACTCATCCACCTGCGGGCGCACGTAATTCTGTTCCACCGCCACCGTCGCCAGCGATTGCAGCACATCCAGCACCGCGACCCGCTGGGCGCAATCCGCCAGAATGTTGGCGTACGCCAGCAATTTTTGCCGCAGTTCTATAAACAGGTTGTATTCCAGCTCGTATTGGCGACTTTGGGCGTCCAGCACCTGACCTTCATGGTTTTTTAAAATGTCGGTGGTGTACCGTTCCGCGTTAGTCAGGGTTTGCTTGCGGTGGTAATCTGCCGGAACTGCTCCGCTGTTGGCGCGGGTGACTTCTATAAAGTAGCCAAACGCGCTATTAAAAGAGACTTTCAGCGTTTTAACGCCGATGCGCTCCCGTTGCTCGGCTTCGTAGGCGCTCAGCCAGGCTTCATGGTTTCGCACCAAATCCCGCATCTGATCCAGCTCGGCATGATAGCCCTGCTGGATGATGCCGCCCTCTTTCAGGTTCAGGGCCGGAGTGTCGTCAATGGCCTGATCAATTAGGGCCATTGCCTTGAACAACTCGGGTGGAAACTCTTGCATTCGGCTCAGGTAGAAGGTTTCCAGGGGTTTCAGCAGGTTGCTTAAATCCGGCAACCTTGAAATGGATTGCTTGAGGGCGATTAAATCCCGTGGTTGGGCGGTAATATTGGCGACTTTCGTACTTAAACGCTCAATATCGTAAATATCCGGTAGAATATGCCGAATGGATTCCCGAATGGCCGGGTTCAGCACCAGTTCCTCTACCCCGTCCAGCCGGGATTGGATTTCATTCAAATGAGTCAGCGGCTGGTTAATCCACTGACGCAGCAATCGGCTGCCCATGCTGGTGCAGGTACGGTTCAAAACCCATAGCAGGCTGCCTTCGTACTGGTTGTTTTTCACTGTAGATAGTAATTCCAGATTGCGCCGGGCTGTGGTGTTCATGGTCACGGTTTGTTGCAACGAATAATTGCGGATACCGTTAAAAATTGGCGGATTTTCCAGAAAATTGCGGCTGATGTAATACCCAATGGTACCGGCGGCCTGCAAGGCCATGGATAGACTTTCCAGCCCGAAACCCTCCAGCGTTTTCACTTTCAGCAAATCCAGCAGGATCTGCCGGGTGTCGGACACCTGGAACGCACTGTCGACTAGTGGGGTGCAGCGGTAGCTTTCGGTAATGTCGGCGGGAACATCCGGTAAAAATTCATCTAGCTCCTGGCTGGAAGCTGCCCGCCGCTTTTTCCCTTTTACCAGGATTTCAACCGGGCGGATTCTATCCAGCTCGGAAAGCAATTCCAGATAGGAAAGCTCCGTCACCAGAAATTGCCCGGTGGTAATATCGCAGTAGGCAAGGCCACAGGTCTGTTTATCCTTCAGGGTGATGGCGGCCAGAAAGTTATTCTCTTCCGGGCGAAGCAAAGATTGTTCGGTAATCGTCCCGCTGGAAAGTACCCGCACCACTTGCCGCTTGACCAACCCTTTTGCCTGGGCCGGATCTTCCATCTGTTCGCAAATGGCCACTTTAAAATTTTGGGCCAGCAACTTGGTTAAATAGGCTTCCGCCGCTTTTACCGGGATGCCCGCCATGGGAATCCGTCCGGCCTGTCCCGCGTCTCTGCCGGTCAGCGTAATTTCCAGCACACGGGCGGTAATCAGGGCGTCCTCAAAAAAGGTTTCGTAGAAATCTCCCATCCGGTAAAACAGGATAATCCCCGGATACTGGGATTTAACCTCCAGAAATTGAGCCACCATGGGCGTGGCTTTACTGCGATCGACGCTCAAAGAGTTGATGGTATTGTAATTGCCGTGAGCGGCAGGCGGTATAGCGGCAGCGGACTCTCTCATGGGCAAGATTGTACCAACCTTTGGGGTTAATGTCTGTAAAGATAGTCCGCTGCCGTGCCGGTCAATAACGCTAACAGGCTCCGAATCGTTTGACTCGGAGCCTGTTTAGAAAAGTGAGAGTAGTTTACTGGTTACTTGGCGGTCGCCGGTGCCGGGGTGCCAGCGTTCAGGCGAGACAGCACATCGTTGGTGATATCGGTGCCACCCACGAACACGGTTTGCTTGGCCAGAATCACGGACAGGTTTTTGTTTTTGGCGGCGCTCTCAATAGCGTTGTTCATTTCGTCTTCCAGGGCTTTGGCCTGGGATTCCTGCAGGCTTCTGTATTCGTTTACCTTGGTGTTTAGCTTGTCTTCCAGGCTTTTTTGCAACTGATCGACCGCAACCGGGTTGTTGGGTTGCTTGGTTTTGGCTTCGCGAATCTGCTTCACGTACTCGGCGCGGGTTTTTTCCAAGTCCGCTTCCTTGGTTTTCATATCGTCGCTGAAAAGCTGGGCTTTGTTGTAAGAACGAACCAGCTTGTCGTAATCCACGGTGCCGATGGTGTCCGCAGCATGAGCGGCGCGCATGCCACCAACCGCAATTAATAAAGTGGACAGCATCAGGGTAAAAAGACGTTTCATGGATTTAAAAACTCCTTAGACAAACGTACCTGAATTTCTGTGATTATTCCAGAAATTGCTCTACAGAACAAGATGTTAAAGGCAGAGCCTTGTTCCCGACGAGTTTTTCAGGCGACTGTTCCTTTAAAACTTCTCGCCCACGCCGAAGTTCCAGTGGCGGATGTAATCGTTTTTGCCCATCAGGGGGATTGCGTAATCAATCCGGATGGGGCCAATGCCCGGCATGTTCAGCCGCAGGCCCATACCAGTCGCCACGCCGTTTCCGCCTCGGTTAAACACGGAGTTCAGGTTGGAGCCGCCCAGAATGCTGCCCGCATCCAAGAAAGTGGCGGCCGTTAAGCTGTTGATGACCGGAATGTTCTTCATCTTTCCAAATACCGGGATCTTGGCCCTGACTTCGGCGCTGCTTAACAGGTAGCCGTTGCCAATCCCCAGACCGCCTTCCTGAAAGCCCCGTACGGAGTAAGCGCCGCCCAGGCGGAACATGTTGAATTCCGGAATGTTGCCCATCAGCGAATGGCCGCCTTGTGCGTTCAGGGCCAGGGTAATGCCGTCGCGAATCTTGATGTATTTCCGCAAGTTGGCGCTGACCATGCCGTAAGAATTGTTGCTGACCCCGTACGCGCCGGTTAGCGAAATGGTGTTCAGCCAGCCGGAGGTGGGGTTGAACCGATTATCCCGGTTATCGAAGGCAATAGTGGGAGACAGCGAGATGAACGTGCCACCTTTTAGTTGCTGTTTGCGGTCACTGTCGCTAATCTTGAACTTGCGAAGCTCGTCCCCGGTAGAGTAATCTTGCAAGTGGACGTTTTCACCCCGCAGGCTCAGGCCGATGGAGGTGTTTTTGTAGTTCAGCAACGGCGCACCCCAGGAAAGTTCGCTACCCACCCGCCGCTCAACGCCCAGCGGGATGTTAAAGCTACTGTAGTTACGCCCGTAAGCATTGGCGCTCAGGGAGTTATCCGTATTCATAAAGCTGGGATCGCTCCAGCCTACATCGAACTGGTAGGTTCTGGCGCTGGCCTGTGTGGCGCGGTTACGGCCAATAATCCCGCTACCCACCGCGAAGATGGAGTTAACGTTCTGCCCGCGACCCAAAAAGTTGGGATCATTGTAACCCAGCGAACCAAACAGGCCGGTGCTGGTATCCACACCCCCGCCCAGCGAGATGGAGCCGGTTCTTTTTTCGTCCACTTCCACGGTCAGGTTGTATTTATCCGGATCATCCGGGGAGGCGGTAATCACCCGGCGCACATCGGAAAACGCCTGGGTGCCGAAAATCCGCTTCAGGTCGCCGCTCAGCTTTTTTTCGTTGTACACGTCGCCCGCTTTGGTCGCCATCAGGCGCTTAATCACGTAGTCCTTGGTTTTGCGGTTGCCCACGAACTGAATTTTGTCGATGGCGCCTTCGTTAATCTTTAGGTTGATCACCCCGTCCGGATCATCCTCAATGTTGGCGACTCGTGCCAGTACGTAGCCTTTTTCGGCGTACAGTTTTTCAACCTTTTCAATACTTTCGTTCAATTGGCCAATGTTTTGCGGTAGGCCGGTCTGGCTGGCGAAAATGGTTTGCAGCTCGCTGTCTTCGACAATGCTGTTGCCTTCAATGTGAACGCCGGTTACCGGGGCGTTTTCCTGCACCACAATGCGCAAAACAATGCCATCGTTGGTGGAAACAGGCACCGCCTTGATTTTTTCGGTGAAATAGCCCATATCGTAAATACGGCGAAGATCGTCCTTCAGGGTGGTTTTACTGTACAGGCTGCCGGGGCGAATCAGCATGGAATCCTTAATCTTGTCGGAAGTAATCAGCTTGTTACCCTCAATGGCCACTTTGCTGATGGTTAAACCCTGGTCATACCCTTGGCCCCTGGCCGGACGGATATCGTTCGGGGCAAATTCGTTGAGCGGTGTGGGGGATGCCTCATCCTCGGACTGGACATCGCCAGCCGGGGCGAGTGAATCATCTGCGCGAGCAACACCCGAATGGGCGGCGACACTGATTGACAGAGCCAGCAGGGTCAGAACGGCCAGATTGGGGGTAGACTTGAACAGACGGCTTTTCAAAGCGTTAACCTCATCAATTTGCGGGGTTTCCAAGTGTGAGTCTCAGCGTTAACTTACTAGGATTGTCCCATAAGAAACTGAAACACGTAAAGAAATTATTAATATTTGGAATCCATGGGGATTCAGAAGATGACCTTTTAATAGAAACGATACTGAACGGCTGAATTTGTTCCCTGATTTTAGTTTTCTATCATAGCAGCTTCTTCCTGGGGCGTCGGGGCTTTGTAATGCCCCTTCAGCAGGATTAAGCCGCCAAACAACGATGTAACCGTTGAGATTGCCAGCCAATACACGGCAAACGCCAGGCCCGTGTTCGGGTTAACGCCAACTTTGGCAAGCAGCAACTGGTACGATAATTCCCGAACGCCTAAACCGCCCTGGGTGAGGGGTAACACGCTAATCAGGGAAACCATGCCGTAAATCAGGGCGATTTGCAGGGGCGGCACGTTCAGATGCAGCGCCTGGGCGATTAGCAGGTGAATGCCGATCATCAGTGCCTGCACCAGCGTGGAAACCGTGATGGAGCGAATTAATAACGGCATGTTGGCCCAGTAGGTTCTGGCCTGCCCCAACAAGGCCAGCTTGGGAAAACGAGTAATCCAGCGTTGCAGGGGCGTCATCAACAAAGCGATGTAGCCCAATAGTCCCAGCAGCGATAACGCCTTGATGGTCAGCACAATATCCCAATGGAAATTGGCGAAGACTGAGTTTTGCAGCGTAATGCCCAATTCTCCGGGTGTAATGTCCCAACCAACCGCAGAAATGGACGGGGCTAGTGAAATCAGGCAGGTGAGCAGCAGAATGGTGACGAGTCCCACGCCACGTTCGGCTAGCAGGGTCAGCAGGGCTTCCCGCTTTTTACGCTGGGCGCTTTTAGCCAGATAAAACATCCGAACCGCATCGCCACCAATGGCGCCGGGCAAAAACTGGTTGAAAAACATCCCAATCAGGTAATAATCGTACAATTCCCGCAGGGACACCCGGAAATCCAGCGCTTCCGCCAGGAATTTCCAACGGTATGCGCTGATGAATTGAGCCAGCAGGTACACACCAATACAGGCGGGAATATACCAAAGGTTTGCCCTGGATAATTCGGCAAACGTATTCTCAATGCCGGTTTTCTGGAGCAAAAACGCAATCAGGCCCACCCCAAGCGCGATTTTAACAATTTGCTTCAGAGAAATGCCGGATTTTGCGGGAGTGGATACCTCAATGCCACTGGGGCTTTGAGGGCTATCCGTTTTGACTAGGATCATGCTGGAATACTTCGCGCACTTTGAAAATTGGCTTGTCTTGGGATTCAAAATAGGTTCTGGCTTGAATTTCCGCAATCAGGCCGGTGCTAATCAGTTGAATCCCGGTAATGAACATTAGTACGCCCATGGTCAACAGCGGACGCTGGCCGATATTATGATGGAACGCCAGCTTATCCACCACCAGGTAGCCCAAAATCACCGCGCCTGCCATTAGGAAACCGATGCCTACCCGGCCAAACATATGCAGCGGACGGGTCAGGAAGTATCGCAGGAATAGCACGGTGAGCAAATCCAGAATGACCTTGAATGTACGGGACAAGCCGTATTTGCTGGTACCTGCCACGCGAGGGCGGTGGTTGACGGCTACTTCTTTAATCACGGCCCCGTCAATACTGGCCAGCGCCGGGATAAATCGATGCATCTCACCATAGAGGGGGACTTCCTTAGCCACTTCGGCCCGATATACTTTTAAAGAGCAGCCATAGTCGTGGATTTTTACGCCGGTAGTCGCGCCGATAATGCGGTTGGCGATCATGGAAGGCAATTTTCGGGTGAGCGCTTTGTCCTGGCGGTGCTTGCGCCATCCGCAAACGATGTCGATATTCTCGTTTTCCAGCATATCGATGATTTCAGGCACCTGGGCCGGGTCGTTTTGCAGGTCGCCATCCAGCGTTACAAAGTATTTTCCGCGCGCATAGCGAAAACCCGCCGCCGTAGCCGGGGTTTGCCCAAAATTACGCTTCAGGCACACTACCCGCAGTTGGGGAAAGTCCATCGCCAAGTGGCGCAACGCTTGCACGGTACCGTCTTTGGAGCCGTCATCCACAATCACGATTTCAAAAGAGCGCTTCAAACGGTAGCCGGTCTGGGCCACTTCCCGAATCAGGGCGTCCACGTTCTCCACTTCGTTGTAGACGGGGATGATGAAAGAGACATCCACCGCAGGCTGGGCTTCTGCGAAGTGAGAGGTTTCCGGGTAAGGGAGCGTTTGGGAAATCATTTGGTTCATGTCGTGCATTCCTGTTGGGTGGCTCAGGGCGCTTTATCTACAGAAAGTAAACTATAAACACGGCCTTTTTCAAGGATCCGAACTTTCAGCGAGGACGGCAAAAGATGGCTGAAATCGCTCAGGTAGGCGCTTTTTGTAATCACGAAAGTTTGTTTGTTTTTGTTAAGCTCCTGGACGAGTTCGGGCTGGTCTTCTTCCACAAAACGCGGGACACGGCGCTTTCCGTAGAAGGTCAGGCTGGGCCGTTGGATTTCATACAGAATCAGGGGGTTCTGGCCGGTGCGACTCAGGTAATCCATCATAACACCTTGGGCCGCTTTGCTCACATTCGGGACAATGCCCTGCATGGAAATGATGAGTATGGCCGCCATGCTCAAAGTTAGGCTCAGTAAGGCTTTTTCGGATTTTTTACGGCTGAGTAGCCAGGCGGTAACCGCTGTGCCTGCCAGTAACGCCAGCATGGCCGCCAGATTATAGCCATTGCCCTGAATTCCTTGGGCCTCGCGGGGAAGTAACTGATCCATCCGGGTGACGAATAGGAATCCGCCGATGAGGCATGCTCCAACCAGCATCCAGGCAGGTACCGTAAACCATTTCCAGCTTGGCGTCTCATCGGTCTCTTGGGTCGGCTCGGTTCTGGAAAGCCAAGCTTCCCCTAACAGCAGCGCTAGTGCGGGAAAAAGCGGCAAAATATAGGTGAGCAGCTTGGTGTTGCCCATCGTGAAAAACGCGAAGACGAACAAAGCCCACGTGGCTGCGTACAGTGGTACTAGATATCGGAAGTTTTGCTTTTGGATATGGGATTGATGCGCTTTAGCTCTTTGCCAAAGCCTCTTTATGGCGGCGGGAAGATAAACTGTCCACGGTAGAAAGCCTGCCAGCAGTACAAGGGCGTAGAAATACGGCGGTTGCTTGTGGCCGGAAACCACATCGGAGAAGCGAGTCACGTTGTGCAGGAACAGCGCCTCCAGAAAAATATGCCCGTTCTGCTGATAGGCCAGCACATACCACGGCAAGGCGATGCCCAGGCAGATTAGCAACGCCAGCGGCAACCATCGGTTCAGCAGGCAGCGTTTAAACTCGCCAATTAGCAGGGTATAGATTGTAAAAATTGCCCCAGGCGCCACAATGGCCACCGGCCCCTTGGTGAGAACGCCCAGCCCCGCAAAAACACCTGCTGCCAGCCACCACCTCAGGCTTTTGTGGGCCGCCAGAAACAGGCATAGGCTGGTGGCGGTCATAAAGAAACTGAGGGTCATGTCCGTAATGGACATGCGGGCGATGCCGATGAACAGGATGGAGGTGGACAAAATCAGGGCGGAGAAAAAGCCGTACTGCTTTGAAATCAAATTTTTGCCGAAGCAGTACACGGCCAGAGCCGAAGATGTCGCCATAACCGCGCTGAAGAACCGGGCGGAAAACTCCGACAGGCCGAACCATTGGTAGGCAAACGCCACCAGCCAGTAGAAAAATACGGGTTTGTCGAAGCGCAGCTCGTAATTGAAATGGGGTGTGATCCAGTTGCCGCTCTCCAGCATTTCCCTCGCCGCTTCCGCGTAACGAGGCTCATCCAGGTCAAATAACGGGTAACTGCCCAGTCGATAGAAGAACAAGATGAAGGCAAAAGCCAACAACACGATGATTTCCCGGTTTCTGGCGAGGAAGGACGATGCTGGCTCAGCGGTATGGGATGCTTTCACTGAAGGAGGCATGGTGCTAGTATAGTACAACCGTATCTGCTGAAAGAGTCCCCGATTATGCGAGTGAAACTTCCCTTCACCAAAATGCACGGCTTGGGCAACGATTTTGTCATGCTCTCCGGCCCTGAAATCGCCGGTCTGGATTTGCACCCCGATCGCAATAAAGAAACCCTGGAAAAACTGGCCGCCTTTTTGTGCGACCGTCACTTCGGCGTGGGCGCCGATGGACTGATTCTGCCGGTAAAATCCAGCGATCCAGACAAATTTGATACCCGCTTTGTCTATCTGAATAGCGACGGCACCTGGGCCGAGATGTGCGGCAATGGCATCCGCTGTTTTGCCTTGTATGTGCGTGATCTGGGCTTGGTCAACAAAGATGGCTTTACGGTGGAAACGCTGGCCGGGCCAATCAGCCCCCGCATCAACCCGGATCGTACCGTGACTGTGGATATGGGCGCGCCCATTCTGGAGCCTGGCAAAATTCCTTTTTCCGCATCGGATGCCAAAGCGCCGGTGCAACGCTATGAATTAACGGTTCAGGAGCAGCAAGTGCCGGTCACGCCGGTGAGCATGGGTAATCCCCATTGCCTGATTTTTCAGGACGAGTTGCCCACGGCGCTGGATCCGGCTGTGTATGGCCCATTGCTGGAAAAGCACCCTGCTTTCCCGGCCAAAACCAACGTGGAATTCGTGCAAACCCTGAGTCGTACCCACCTGAAAGTGACCGTGTGGGAACGGGGCTGCGGCTTTACGCTGGCCTGTGGCACCGGCGCATGCGCCACTGCGGTGGGCGCAATCATGCTGGGTAAAGCTGAAAACAACGTGGATGTGGAGCTTCCCGGCGGGATTCTGCATATTCAATGGGACGGTAACCCGCAATCCCCGGTGTTGATGAGCGGCCCGGCCACCTATGTGTTCCAGGGAGAAATTGAAGTCCCGGCGGAGATTTTCCCCAAAGTGCCGGTTTAAGGCTCTAATTGGCTAGGTTTTAAAGCATGTGTCGAACAACTGGAAAAACGGGAATGGACACTTTTTTCAGTTTGCACGTCCTTCAGGAAAATACGAGTTTATGAAGTGGATAATAATGGTTATGAAGTCCCGTTCTGTTTGGAAACGCTACGCACTGACCGCCCTTAGCGCCTTGGCCCTTTGGGGTGCGCTCAGTCCGCTGGCCAACGCCACCGACTTGCCGCCGGGCGTGTTAACGTACCTGCGCCAGAAAGATCCGCATGTAAAGGTCCGCTTTGACGGGCTGGTGCTGTTCAGCAACGGCGAAAGCTACGTGCCGGTCATTCCGCAGGATCCGTCCCTTAGCCCGGATTCCCAGCAGGTGATCGCCACCATGCCGGAAAAGGCGAAATATCCCGATTTAATCCAGTTCGATAACAATTTTTTCCTGATGCGGCTGATTCAGACTTCTACCGGACGGCTGACCTTTCCCAAAATGGCCAGTTATCCGCTTCAGCTCAAGGAAGGCTTGCTGCCCCAGGATTTGGTAATGCCCAACAACCTGTTTATTCCGGTGGAATTAAAGGTCATTCTGGGCGCGTTGCCGTATAACCCCAGCTACACGCCTCAGCCTGCGCAGTCGGTGGTGCCGCTGGCCGTTACGCTGAACAGCGGGCAATCCGGCGCGCAATTTAAAACTACTTCTCGCCAGACTTACGTGTTTGACTTGAACGAGCAGAAAATTCTCGCCATCGACCCGATTACCGGCTCCAAAACCGGGGATGTGGCGTTGGATTGCGCCCCTGCTACCCTGAAGCTGTCGCCGGACGGCAAGTCGCTGTTTGTGCCTTGCCTGGCTTCTAACGAGCTGGTGGTGATCGATACCGGCTCCAACCTGGTTAAAACCCGTATCCCGGTGGGTCAGCGGCCGGAATCGGTTGTGTATGTTTACCCGACGAAGGATGTGGTGATCAGCAACCGTTATTCTCCCTTTTTGTCCGTGATTGGCAGCGAGGAGCTGGTGAGCGGCGAGATCATCAAGTTGGCCGATGGGGCCAGCGGCGGGGCCATGGCGTTGATTCCCGGTGAGAAACTGCCCAAGTTGATTGTGGCGGACGCGTTTAAGCCTGTACTGTACACGGTGGACGTGCTGAACAAACGGGTGGAAAAGGTTTGGCAGGCGTTGCCGGAGATTTCCTCCATTCTGGTGCTGAAGAATGATAAGGGCTTATCCGAGATTTGGGTGGCCAGCCGCACCGAAAACAAGCTAATGGTGCTGGATGACCAGGGGCGTCCGTTAAAAACGCTGGATGTGGGCAAAAAGCCGGTAGATCTGGTGGCGTTCGACAAAAAAGTGTACGTGCTTTCTGCCGGGGATTCCCAGTTGCAGCTAATCGATGCCAAGGAAAAGACGGTTCTGGAAACGACGCCGCTTGAGGCGGACGGTTTCCCCTCCGGCATTGTGACGGTACCTACTGAAAAGCTGGCTTATGTTTCTATGGCGGCTTCTCGCAACCTGCTGATCTTGAATCTGGAGTCCGGCAAGGTTGAACGAAGTCTTCCGGTTGAGTTCCGGGCCAGCATGATCGGCATGACGCCCGACAAGCTGGAAGCTGAGCAGTTTCCGGCCATTGCCCCTGCGGATTTGCCACCAACTAAGCCTGTCGAAGAACCAGTTGCCGTCGAGAGTAAAAAGCCTGTTGCCAAAATCAAGGTTAAAAAAGAGAAGACTACCCCAGCGGCTGCCAAAGCCCCTTCTGCGGCGGTAGGCGTCACCACCACGGCTACTAGTGGAAAACCTGCTGCCAGCGCCCCGCAGCCTAAAAAAGCTTCGTCTGCCGCTACTGTCAAGCCTGTGGCCGGGCAAGAGGGCAAATCAAAGCCTGCAGCCGATACCGGCAGAATGGTTTATCCGTCCCCTCAGTCCGGGGTGATTGCCACGCCGGGCGCTAATGGCGGCAAGTTCCGCCTGAACGTAATTAAGCTGGGTCGCAGCGGGCATGATGAGAAAGCGACTCCGCAAAAGGCTGAAAAATCTGCGACAAGCGCGAAGCCTGTAAAAAAGGGTGATAGTGCGGCAACCGTAAACACCCAGGCGAGCCAGAAAGCCTCTGCCAGCAACCAAAATGCAAATGTTACAACCGCCGCCAAGGCTGGCGTTCGAATGGAGCAGAAACCCTTGGTCATGCCGCTGGATTTACCTGCTGACAGTAGCTTGCCCGCTGCCGGACAGTCCTCTGCCGGGAAGCAGGAACCGCTGCCCTTGAAGGACGACAAAATTAAGGGCGACAAAATCGAGTAGCTGGACGCTCCTAGAGCGGCTGAAACCTCAATAAGCCCGATTTAAAGTGTCACCGGAGACTCCAGCAGGCTGAGTATGCCTGTGTCTGCGTTAAAGCGAGCCATGCCGCCAATGGGGAGAGTTGCGGTCTGTTCGCCATGCCCTACCGAAAAGCCGTAACCCGTCGGCACTTTCACGAAATCAGTCAACCCCTTCAGGAAGTCCGTTAGGCTTTGTTCCGGCTCCGGCTCGATTTCGGAAAAATCGCACAGCAGAAGGCCGGTAATGCCTTCAAACAGTCCAGCCAGCTTCAGTTGCTCGAATTGCCGATCCAGTGAGTAGTATTTCTCTTTCCAGTCCTCAATAAACAGGATGTGTCCGGCGGTTTCGGGTTGCCAAGGCGTTCCGCACAATGCCGCCAGCAGGGAAAGATTGCCGCCAATCAGTCGGCCTTCCGCCATGCCGGGGCGAAAGGGGTGATAGTCATCCCGGTTTGGAACAGTGTAGGGTGTTTGGCAGTCACCGCCAATCAGTTTGAGTAATTCGGCCTGGCTGTAAGGCTCACCATGAATCAGGTTTGAGGTGAGCATGGGGCCATAAAAGCCAATCAAACCGCTTTTCTGGTAAAAAGGAAGCAGTAATGCGGTCACATCGCTAAAGCCAATCATCACCTTGGGATTCTGGTGAACCAGCTCAAAATCCAGTTGCGGCAATAGTCGCATGCAGCCGTAGCCGCCCCTGGCGCATAAAATGCCGTCGATATCCGGATCCTGAAAGGCGGCATGCAAATCCGCCAGACGCTCGGCGTCCGTACCGGCCAGATAGAGCCGCTTGTTTTTGGCGTTGGGCATTAACTTGACTTTAAAACCCGCGGCTTTTAATAGATCATGGCCTTGCTCAAAGGCGTCTGGCCCATCTTGGCTGGTATTGCAGGGTGTGGCTCCCGCCGGGGAAATAATGGCAATGGTATCGCCGGGTTTTAACGCCTTGGGCCGCGTTGGCGCCTGAATGGCTGGTAAATGGCTATGCATAATCAATAAGGCCGCTCCTTTACATGGAACAGCCTTATTGTAGCTCAGTTTTTTGCTTCGCTTGCGGCGAGGGCTAGGCGGCTTACGTTTCCGGGGGCGCAGCCTCTTCCTCCAGGGCTTTTTTGGAGCTGGCTAGTTCTTCCTGTGCTTTGGCCAGCTCTTCGACTTTGGTGTCGTGCAATGCCTGGGTATCGGCCCTTTCCTGCGCCAGCGCACTGTGCGCCTGCTTGGTCGCCTCTGCCTCCTCCAGCTTTTTCAGCTGTTCGGCGGCTTTTTCCTTAATTTCCTTGGCTTTTTCCCCGATGGTCGGCGGTGTACCCAGTAGCGGCCTTTTATTGAGATCCGCAACGTGTTTCTGCCGCTCAGCGACTTTGTTCAGCAGTTTTTCCGCTGCCTGTTTCTCTGCAAGGGCTTGGGTTCTTTCATCTTCGGAAAGTTGTGTGGCCAGTTTCTGATCCGCCGCTTGGATGGCGGCTTTATGCTGCTCGGCTGCCTTGGTCAGTTCTCCGGGCAATGTGTTCGCCACTTCCTCGGGTGTTTTTTGGGCCAGTTCTTCCGCAAACCGGATATCATCGTCCACGTGCGATTTTACAATTCCTGCGGCGGCTTTTTCGGCGGCAGTGGCTTTGTCTTTGGCGGCCTTGATGCTGGTTTCCGAAAGTTTTTCGCTGCCCAGGGCGGTTTTGGCCTTGGTAATCGCCTGCTCAATTTCTGCTTTGCCCTGACTGGCTCGCTTAAAGTCCTGCTGCAATGGGCTTAGGCCAAACTGATTGCTATGCGCCAGGTTTAGCTTATGTTTCAGGGTTTCCAGGGCTTGCTGCCTGTCTGCTACATCGCCTTGGCTGGCTTTTTGCAGCAGTTCCTCGGGATTGAAGAACTCTTTGCCCAGGCCATGATCTTCCAGCATGCGCTCAGCGGCAGTGGTATGTTCGCTCAGACGTTCTTCAAGCTCCTGAATCGCCTCCTTGCCGGTGGGCGGGTTTTCGCCCGCCAGTTTTTCAAGCAGGCTGTCAGCCGCTTCGGTTGCAGCTTTATGGGTGTCGCCCAAATGCTCCTGTACGGCGGTCTTGAACGCATCGGTCGGCTTGATGACTTCGCTGTACACGCGGTTAAACGATTGGGACAGCTCTTTATGGTGATCCGTGATGCTTTCTTTTTTGCCAAGCGCGTCTTTCAGTTTCTCAAAGTTGCTGTGCAGCCCGTCCAGCACTTCGTGCTTGCCGCTGTCGTCACCAAGCAGCTTTTTGGTTTTTTCCACAAATTCGCTGATGCCAGAGCCAAAGCCTGCCACGGTGTCCGCTTCGGGAGCGGCCTTGGCCAGTTCGGTTTGCAGGCCTTTTTCGGTGCCATGCAGGTTTTTCAGCAATTCGGCGGCCTTGGCGGATGCGCTTTTGCCGAATAAGCTCCAAATTTTGTCTTTGTTCCAGAAGGCGACCGCAATGGTGGTTGCCACTGCCGCAATGGTTCCCCAGCCTTTCCAGCCGCTAAAGAATCCGCCCCCGCCGCCGGAGAGGCTGATGTTTTTATCCGCAAAACCGCCACCCGGATACTCTGTAATGCTTCCCTGAGCTTGTGTCGGCTGCCCTGCCTGGGGTGCAGCAGGCTGTTGCTGGGCCATTGCCTGCATCAACGCCTGTTGCAGGGCGGGGTTGTTTTCGAATACATCCTGAGGCACTCCGCCTGCCGCGCCTTGCGGGCCGCCAGCGGGCGCTCCTGGAAATCCGCCTTGGGAAGCTGCACCTGGGAAAGCGGCGCCTGGTTGTTGCTGTGGATATTGAGGATAAGGGAGAACCTGGGTGCCGGTAATGGGTGAGCTCATGCGAAGTCTCCTGGTTGGGATGCGAACTTGCCTTTATAAAACACCTCAACACCACTTTGTGCGTTTTGCGGAAAGCGGCCCTGCAATAATGCTTTACAAAGTTGAAAATGGCGCGAGAATTTGAGTCAAGACCAAAAGAAAGCCAAAAGTAAGGCCTGGTTTGGCGTAGAATCCTGGGAAATGACCATGCCGTAAAACCGAACGAACGCTTACGGGAAATAGCCGCTTGTAATGGACTCGGCCTATTATGCAAACAAAGCTGTCTTTCATGCAAGCCTTGCCTGTTTCCGTTGGCGGCGCGTCCCATTGGCTTGCCCTCCGGCTGGCATTCCGGTTTTACTGTCGCTCTAGCCTTTCAGGGAGAGCCGTTTTTGTAATGCGCCGAGCCTGGATTTTTTAGGGAAAGGCTTTTCCTGCCGTTCAGCTTCGCCTGTTCCTTCCACCAGATTCCATCCGGCTTCCAGGTCGTCCTGGCTCCTCACTCTGGTTGTGGCATACGGGTGTTCAATCATTTCAATGGAAGAGGATGTGCTGGCCTCGCTCACGTTGTCGGGAGTCAGGTCGTCCATCAAGGTTAAAGCGGGTAATTCCTGCGGCGTGTCCGGCATATGCTTCTGCCCGGGTGATTTGCCCACAGGTTGCTCCAGGGGAAGTTCCGGTATCGTAGAAGCTGGTTGGCGGGCATCGCCGGAAAGCTCATCAGGCGCTGCCTTCTTTGGGGAAAGGGTTGGTGGCTGATGGGACAAGATTTTAGAGGCGTCCGCCAAGTCGGCAGGCGTGTTAGGGGATGCTGCCTTAGTCTGTTTTTTTAACGTTTGGGACGACAGTTCCAACTGAAATTCCCGAACGGGTGGTAATTCAATGCCGTCGTTTTCAGCCAGCATCTTTGGAGTGGCTGAAAATACCAGCATGCCGGATTGATGGGGCCGTTGCCTCCATCCCATTTTTTGGAGCCAGTTTTGGCCGGTGCTGGCAATGGCGGTGGTCAGCGCCATCAGGTGCCTGCGGTAAAAGCGGGCCATAAAGCTTTCCGGGTGGGGTGTTGGCTCCGGGTTGGCAAAGCGGCTCAAGGCGACTCCGCCAAAGGTTAGGGTTTTTGCGGAAAATGCTTTTCCCGGTAAGGGCGCTTTTGGATACGCCATGGCTGGGGCTTGCCTTGCCATCTTGGGGCTTGCGCCCGGTATCGCGGCGCAATGAGAGGCCAGAAGCATGCTGAGATCTCCTTTTAAAGGCGACAAAACGCCTGCATGAAACACCACTTTTTGTTTTCACTTTGTTGAAACCCACATCTAAACCGCCCGATGTTCAGGCTGGAGACCCGCGCATTTTAGCTTAGGCCCGCGAGTTTAGTTCTCGAAGCTTAGCGCAAGGCAAATAAAAGTAAAATAGCAGCGCAAAATTTTAATGTGGCAAGTCCCGTCGTGTGGAAGGGAACGCTGCCTTTTTCCCTAGCCAAACCCGCCCAGGATCAGTTGCGCGTACTGCCCGGCCTCGCCTTCCGGATCCAGAGTCAGGGTTTTTTCCAAGTGGCGCTTGGCGTTTTCAATATCGCCCAGGTTCAGGTAGCAGGTGGCCACATCGCTATGGCACCACGGATCTCCGTCCTCGGTTCTGAGTTGGAACTGGTACTGGCTGAGCGCTTTTTCCCAAATGCCCATTTTGGAATAAATTCGGGCCAGGTTAAAAAACGTTCGAAAGTCGTCCGGGGCTAGCTCTTGCGCTTTCAGGAAGTAGGCTTCGGCCTCGGCGTAATTGTCCTGGTCTTCGTGGGTGTTGGCAATATTAAAGTAGGGGCTGATGTAGGTGGCGTCGTAATCAATGGCCCGCAGCCACCATTGCAGGGCCAGGTCATGGCGGCCCAGCAACGCGCAGGAAATGCCCGCCTCCGTGGAGTAAACGGCCTTGTTCCGGCGGGACGCATGCGACGCCTTGAGGGTTTCCCGGTAGTACACCACGCTTTTCTCAAACTGGTGTTCGTGCTTGTAGGTGCGCGCCAAATGGTAATAAGCGGTTTCCAGGCGAATATCCTCCCGAATGGCCGCCTCGTACAGCATGACTTTTTCTTGCACCGAAGTCGTCTGATGTGCCCGTAAAATCAGGCGCATGGCTTGCAGCGAATCGCTGAGCGGCGCCAGATAGTCGGCCTTGCCGTCTTCGTTGGCGCCGGGGATGGTTTTCATGAGTTGGCTCACGGTTAAATTGATCACCCGATTGAGTTCCTGAGGGTCCAGGTTCGGGGCGCTCTCATCGCCGATCATTTTGGTTTCCAGCACCAGAGTTTCCGTTTCATCCACCGTGTATGCCCCGCTGTGGGCGTCAAACAGTTTAAAATTCACGTATAAATCCTGTTTGGAGGTGGCGCTGGCCATAATCTCCCCACTCAGCAGGTACTGGGTGCGGGTGGATTTACAAATCTGCTGTAGTTTTTGCAGCGTTTCCGATTCGGAAAGCTCATGCCCCAGGCTGACCTGCTCCGGCAAAGTGGCTAGATCCTTGTACTGCACTTCGCTAAATCTGGCTAATTGGCTCAATACGCCGTAGATGTAAAGTTCTTCGCACTGCTTTAAGAGCAATGAATTGGCGGGCCTTTTGATAAAGCCGATGGCCACCAGTTTAATGATGCTAACAGACATAATGGATCGTCAGTTTCTCCATGGCGAGTCAAAAACCGAACGTCTTTGTGCTCAGTATAAGCCCACTTTGTACTCTTACAAATCAATTGAATAGTGCGGATTTAACCCAATCATCTCATCGGTGCGGATGACCGAGGATGAATGGTTACTTTCTTACCATTGTAGAAAATAACTTGGGTTTTGTGTTGAAAAACGTGTTGGGGATAGGTGCGTTTTAAAATATCGCCGTGATCAGAGAGAATGGCGGAAATCCCCGTATTGCTGGATATAACGATGGGCAGCCCGGTTTCTGCGGCGCGAATTTGCCCAATGGCTAAAAATTGCGCTTCCATCAACGGGTTTTCATGGAACCAGCCCAGATTGCTGGCGTTAATCAGCAGGTTGGCCCCGTGCTGCTTGTATTGCGCCGCGTATCCGCCCGCCAGCGGGGCCGAATCAATCAGTTCAAAGCAGACCAGCACCCCGATTCGGGCAGGCCCGGCCTGAAACACAGGGCTCTCGGCCCCGGCGTCGTACGGGGTGGAATAATCAATGCCCAGATGGTCTAAAAGTTCCGCGATCGGTTCTCCCAGGCCATAGGGGGTAAATTCCCCAAAAGGCACCAGCCGACGTTTGTAATACCGCCAGGGCTTTGTTGAATCGGGAGGGATGATGGCGATGGCGTTATAACGTCGGTTATCCGGCGCTATGGCGCTGACGCCCACGGCGATATAAATCTTTTTTTGCGCCGCCAGCACGGCCAGGGCTTTTAAGTTAGGATTGGCGTACGGGTTTTCGGTGGGCGTCCAGCCGGGCGCCACGCCTTCTTCTGGGTAAACCAGCAATGTGCCGGGCGGAAAATCCATTGGTTTGATGGGGTTGATGTAGGCAGGCCCAATAATATCCTGGTTGAGCTGCCCAGATCGGATCATTTCAATCGGAATATTGGCCTGCGCCACGGCAACGGGCATGGGCCATGGCGTTGTTGGATGATAGGGGCTTGGCATCTGTTGCATCAGCCCGATGATGACCGGGAGTATGACGGGCAGAAAAAATTTCCAGCGCGTTTGCAGTAAATTGCCGGTGTTTCGGAAATATTCCGCCCAGGCTGTATTGTGTAAAACGAGTAAAACAGTCAGGCCGCTGCCCGAAATCAAGCCTGCCAGAAGGCGCATGGGCCACAAGGAAGCCTGGGTGTATTCCAGCAAGCCCCAGGGTAAGGCCATGGGGGTGCAATTTAGCAAGGAAAACACCAGCACCCATAGCGCGGGGAACAGCAAAACACTGGCCCAGGGAGGGGGCAGCTTTCGGTAAATGGCAAATAGCAGGCCGGTTAACAAGCCTCCTTCAGCGGCAATCAGTAACCAGCCAGCCAGTGTAACCAGTCGGCTGCCCAGTTCGTCAAATCCCAGCCAGGTGAGCGGGTGCAAATCAAAAAACCACAGACAATACAAACCCTGAAACACAAACCCCAGCAATAACCCGCCCCAAAAGACGGTTCTCAGGCTTGTTTGTCGGGTACTCCAGTATAGCGCCGGAATCAGGGCCAGCCAGGCCAGCTTCCAGAACCCGAAGCCTGGCGCGCTAAGCCCCAGCACCAGGCCGCAACCCGCCATGCGCAGTTTATAGGCATTGGCTTCAGAAATTGGCATGGCTGGGCTTCCTGTGATTGCTGACCGTAGAGCAGGCTAATTTTTTTGAGCCTGGCATAAGGCGTCTTGCTATAATGCACTCTATGAGAATTTTAGGCATTGATCCGGGTTTAGGCAGGGTGGGTTTCGGCCTGCTGGAAATTGTACCCACGGGTGATGCTCCCGGTATGGAAGGGTTTGGCCCTTGCCAGTGGGGCGTGATCACCACTTCTAAAGATAAGCCGGATGGCGCGCGCCTTCAAGAGATTCACGATGATCTCACCGAGCTGATGACCCACTTGTGTCCCGACGTGGTTGCGATAGAGCGTATGTTCTTCTTCCGCAACGCCACCACTATGGTGCCGGTATCGCAGGCGCGCGGGGTTATTCTGATGCTGATTCACCGCTTTGGCCTTCCGGTTTACGAATATACGCCCATGCAGGTCAAACAGGCTATTACCGGCTACGGAAAGTCGGAAAAGGCCGAAATCCAGAACATGCTGGTGGATTTGCTGCATCTGGAGAAAAAGCCTACCCCGGATGACGCGGCGGACGGGCTGGCGCTGGCGGTGTGCCATTACAACCATGTGGGGCGCTTGCAGGCCATGCAGGCGGCAACCAGCCAGTAATAGTCCCGCTCGGCTTCACATGTAAGGGGCGCATGCGGAGTGGCGCGGATCGGTTGTATGTGCGGGTTCTTTTGGTTAGAGTGTTTCTTGTGCCATCAAATGAGATGAGGATTTTGGTATGCAACAGGCAGTACGAGTGGCGGTTTTCGGTTTTGGCGGCTTGGGCAAGGGCATGGCCCGCCTGATTCCTCAACGGCCCGATTTCAGGCTGGTGGCCGTTGCCGATAGCCAGGGCTTTGCATTCAATGCCAACGGCTTGGAATTGACCGAGGAATTCTCCCTGAATCAACCGCTTCATGCGGATTCCGATTCCATGATTTCCCTTTTGAAGGCGCATGGACAAGAGATTGACGCGGTGTTTATGGCGTTGCCCAACCTGCCGGTTGAGTTTTTCGCCGAGACTGTCAAGCGCATTGCGGATGAAACCGGTTTTGAAGGCGTGTTTGTAGATGCCCTGAAACGTACCGAAGCGGTTGAGCGCCTCTTTGCCCTGAATGAGCAGCTTCAGGAACGCAAAATTCTTTACATTACAGGCGCAGGCGCTACCCCCGGCTTCCTGACCACCATTGCCGCCGTGGCCGCCCATTCTTTTGTGGAAGTGCTGGATGTGAATATCCATTTTGGCGTAGGCATTGGTAACTGGGAAGCCTACAAGGCCACCGTGCGCGAAGATTTCATCCACCTGGAAGGCTTTGACGCCAAGCGCGTGGCCTGCATGAGCGATGAGGAAATCGCGCAGGAGCTTGATGTGCGTGGCGGCTTGCTGAAGTTGGTGGACATGGAGCATGCCGATGATATTATTCTGGAGTTGGCCGGTGTTTGCCCGCGCGATCGAGTTCGGGTGGGTGGCCTGGTGGATACCCGAAACGCCAAAAAACCGGTTAGCACTACCGTAACGGTAACTGGTCGCACAGCTAGCGGCTCAGTCGGCAGTCATCAGTTTGTGGTAAGCGATGAAGCTACCATGGTGGATAATGTTTGCGGCCCGGCGCTGGGCTTTATGCTTCGCGGCACCGAACTGTACGGGCGTGGTTTCTATGGGTTGATTACCTCTGCCGATATTATGCCCCGCTTCTCCAGCCAGGTATTTGCCCAAACTCAGGAAGTCCCGGTTCGGGAAGCTGCGTTGACCGTCTAGAGGCATTTGCAAGATGTCTGTGTTTATTACGGGAACCGGCACCGGGGTCGGTAAGACCGTCCTTACCGCAGGACTAGCCGCTTTACTAAAGAGTCGCGGCGAATCCTTCTGCGTGTATAAGCCCATCCAGACAGGCTCCCCGGATCCGGAGCATCCTGAAGATCTGGAGACCGTTAAGCGCTGGGTCGGGAATGATGTGGAAACCTTTTGCTCATATTGCTTTGCGGAACCGGCTGCGCCTTATGCCGCCGACCCGGAGCATACCATTCAACCCCGTAAGATTTTGCATGACTTTAAAGATCTGCAAAAGAAATACCATGTTGTGCTGGTGGAAGGCGCTGGCGGGGTTCGGGTGCCGGTGGCCCGACATTTTGAGATGATTGACCTGATTCGTATGCTGCAATTGCCGGTGGTGGTCGCGGCTGCATCGGGGTTAGGCACCATTAACCATACCTTGTTGACCATTGGGGCCCTGAATGCCGAGCGGCTTGAAGTCAAAGGCGTGGTGATTTCCGGGCTGAAAGATGAGGCCGATCCGTCGGTTGTCACGTTAGTGCCTACTCTGGAAGCCTTTTTGCCTGCTTCAATCCTGGGCGTGTTGCCACGACTGGATTTGCAGCCCGGAAGCCTGAATTTCCCTGATGCCTTGTCGGTTTTTGCGGATCTTCATATTTTTGAGAATTGAACTTTTGTAAACAGATAAGTCAATCCGGCCCTTTTGATTGTTTTTATTTTTTTAGATGATTTGAGGAAGGCTGGGGATAACATGTTTACAGGTGGTATCAGTCCGTTTGCATATACGTCCTATCCGGGCGCAAACCTGTTGCAGAATGGGGGCGTCAATTCTCAATCTCTGCCGGGTGTTCAGTCTTTGGCCAAAAATAATGGCAACGGCAATTCCTCCTGGAACAGCTTTTTTGGCGGCACAGATCCTTCAAGTCCGGATTTGATGGGCATGATGAAAACCATGTTGGGGCCACTGCTTCAGCAATACGGTATCAGTATTCCCGGTGTAACGCCCGACAGCAGTAATGGTAACGGAAATGATAATTCCAGTAATAATGAGGACGATGCCGCCAAGAAATGGAAAGCCACCCTGCAAGCCGGGATCAGGGTGCAGGATAACGTGGAGGCGGTTAAGGTCAGCCCGCCTGATGATAGCGGTTATTACAGCAGTTTAAGCTGTTATAGCGATTCATAGAGTGCCAAAGGTAACCTGACTGGGCATGCCTGGAAAATGATCTGAGATTTTGGGTTTTCCTACTGAAGATTTGATGCCTGTGGAAGCATTTAGTGAAGCAGGGCAAATTTGGCAATAAGTTTGTTTTTATTTATATATAAAATCTGTCTTGCATAGCAATTTTACCTTTGCATAGCGAAATTAAAAACGAGAAGAGGAATACCACCATGTTATTTGGCGGCTTTATGCCTACTGTTAGCCCTTTTGGGTACGATCCCGTCTTGGCTGATATGGATCAAACCCCTGATACCCAGACCGAAAAGATCGCGATGATGGCCAGAGCAGCAGTACTGCAAGGTCTCGGCGGCGGTGGCCCGGTCAGTGAGATTAAGCTCACCTCCGATCAATCGGGTGCTTCCGGGCAGAACGACTATTTTTCCGCCTTGGGCTATAACGCCTGAAGTAACCCAAAACCAAAACTTAGCCTGACCTCGGTCAGCATATAAACCATTGCCTTTTCGTTGGACTAAAGGGCAACTTTTCGCGTTGTTTGTTTTTTATTTAGTAAGAGAGGCGAACAAGGCTGGCTTTGATCATGATGATTAAGCCAAAACCGCAATATAAGCGCAATAATCAGAAAGGTTAATGAGATTCATGGCAGGTATGTTTGGATTATCGTCCTTCATGGGCGATATGTCGCCGGATATGATGGATCCTGAAAAGGTCAAAGCAATGGCCAGGGCCGCGCGCCTAAAAGGAATGGGCGATGGCGGCCCCGTCAGCCAGATTAAAGTGACCTCCGATCAATCGGGAGCCACCGGCGTAAACGATTATTTTTCCGCGCTTGGCTACGAGGCCTGACGCATCCTAAGCAGCAATTACCCTAACCTTGGTGCTTAAAATAATTGAGGTTCGGGTTCCGCGCGGCGCCCACTTCATCCACTTTACTCACTGGGGTGGTATGCGGCGCGTTCAGTACCAGCTCCGGCTGGGTTCGGCATTCTTCGGCAATGGCTTTCATGGCCGCCACAAACTGGTCCAGTGTGTCTTTGCACTCGGTTTCGGTCGGCTCAATCATCATCGCCTCGGCCACAATCAACGGAAAGTAAACGGTGGGCGGATGATACCCGTAATCCATCAACCGTTTCACAATTGCCATGGTGCTCAGGTGCGAATCATGCACCTTCTGCTTGGCGTTGGTCAGGATGAATTCGTGCTTGCACACCGGATCGAACGCCACCTGGTAATCATCCTGCAAGCAGGCTTTCAGGTAGTTGGCGTTCAGCACGGCGTCTTGGCTCACCTGGGCCAATCCCGCCGAGCCATAAGCCAAAATGTAAGTCAATGCGCGGGCAATCATTTCAAAGTTGCCGTAAAATGCTTTTACCTTGCCCACAGACAATGGACGATCCGCGTTTATAAAATAGGACTTGCCGTCAAAATCTACCAATGGCACCGGCAGGTAGGGCGCCAGCGTCTGGTTGACCGCTACCGGCCCGCATCCGGGGCCGCCGCCGCCATGAGGGGTGGCAAAGGTTTTGTGGGTGTTAATGTGCATCACGTCAAAGCCCATTTCGCCTGGCTTGGCCTGGCCCATCACCGCGTTCAGGTTGGCCCCGTCGTAATACATCAATCCGCCCGCCTGGTGAACCAGCTTGGTGATTTCCAGAATATCCTTTTCAAACAGGCCCACCGTGCTGGGGTTGGTCAGCATCACGGCGGCGGTTTTCTCGGAAAGGGCCGCTTTCAGCCGAGCCAAATCGATATGTCCGCCGCTGGTAGATTTTATTTCCACCACCTTGAACCCGCACATCGCCGCAGACGCGGGATTCGTGCCGTGCGCGGAATCCGGCACAACCACCTCGTTGCGTTGGGGCTGCCCAATCTGCTGGAAGTGGGCTTTCACCATCATCATGCCCACCAGTTCGCCTTGCGCGCCAGCCGCCGGTTGCAGGCTTACCGCAGAAAACCCGGTAATATCCGCCAGGTATTGCTGCAGCGTATAAATAATTTTGAGCGTCCCCTGGCTCAGGGCGTCCGGCGTCATGGGGTGCAGCCGGGTCAAGCCGTCCAGCATGCCGTAATAGTCGCACACCTTGGGGTTGTACTTCATGGTGCAGGAACCCAGCGGGTAGAATTCCTTGTCGATACAATGGTTCAGTTGGGACAAGCGCAAAAAGTGCCGAACGGTATCGAGCTGGGCTATTTCCGGCAACCGGGGCGCATCTTCCCGCAAAAACTCCGGCGGTATCAGCGAATCGAAAGGCTTTTCCTCCACGCCGACCGGGGGCAGCGATAACCCGCTGGCGCCGGGACGGGACATTTCAAAGATGGAGGGTTCTAAAACGGACTGGGTCATTAGCAGGTGGCCTCCATTTTCTCCAGGTAATCCGTGGGTTTGTTCGGTTCGGCGGGAAGTGCGCGTTGCAAGTACTCGGCAGTGGCCGCCACGTATTTATCCAGATGCTCTGGCAGCGTCATTTCGGTGCAGGTAATCAGCAACGTGTTTTTGGCTTGCGGGTAAAACCTCTCCAGTTCAATGCCGCCCAGAATGCCCTGCTGTTCTAAATAGGCCAACAGGGGCTTTACCGGCACCGGGAAGCGCAACGCCACCTCAAACAGGAAAGGTTGCCCCGCCGTATAGAGACTAACGCCCGGCAGCTTCCGCAAACGGCTGGCGAGAGAATGGGTACGCTGCATGGAGAGATTGGCCAAGTGTTTTAGCCCGACTGGCCCGATTAAAGCCATATATACCGTGGCTTTCAGCACGTTCAGCGCCTGGTTGGTGCAAATGTTGCTGGTGGCCTTGTCCCGGCGAATATGCTGCTCGCGGGTCTGCAAGGTCAGCGTGTAGCATTGCTTGCCGTTTTTGTCGGTGGTTTTGCCCACCAGACGGCCCGGTAACTGGCGCAGGTGCTTGCTGCGGGTGGCGATGTATCCGCCGTACGGCCCGCCGTAGGAAAGGTTGTTACCCAAGGGCTGAATATCGCCGGTGACGATATCCGCGCCGTAGCTGCCGGGCGCTTTCAACAGGCCCAGCGAGACAGGTTCTGCGGAAACGATAAACAACGCGCCGGTCGCTTGGCAGAATTGCCGCACGGGTTCGGTGGCTTCCAGTCCGCCCAGGTAATTGGGAACCTGGATAATCACGCAGGCGGTCTTGTTGGCGGCGGGGGCGGTCTCCGCGTTCAGGAACTGGCCGGGCTGTTGCGGATCAAATTCGATCAACTCCACATCGCCCAAGCCCATAATATAGGTTTTCAGCACTTGCCGGTAATCGGGATGCACGGTGTTGGCTACCAGAATACGGCTGCGCTTGGTGGCCCGCATGGCCATAAAGGCGGCTTCGGTTACGGCGGAAGCCCCGTCGTACACCGAGGCGTTGGCTACATCCATGCCGGTCAGCTCGCAAATCATGGTCTGGAATTCGTAAGTAACCTGCAACGTCCCTTGGGCGATTTCCGGCTGATAGGGGGTGTAAGCGGTATAGAATTCGGAACGGCTGGCAATGGTGTTCACCGCCATCGGGATGAAGCGGGAATAAGCGCCCCCGCCCAGAAAACATGCCATCTGGTTCCCTTGGTTCATGGCGGCGAAGGAGGCCAGTTCCATCTGGAGTTCCGCCTCGCTCAGCCCCTTTTCCGGCAATACCTGATACTGGATGTTCTTGCGGAGTTGCTCAGGAATGTCGCTGAACAGGTCATCAATACGGTTCACGCCAATTTTGCGCAACATCGCCTCGCGATCCGCGTTGGTGTGGGGAAGAAAGTTATGCATCGCCATGCCTTTCTTTGCCGGTTATGGGTCAGTTAGTCTCGCATTACCACTTGGTCTGGAAATGTAAAAACCCCTATGGATACGCTGCCAATTATAATATGAGCGCTTTCAATACGCCAGTTCATCAGTGGAGAGAGTATCGTGGGCTACAGTTGAGCGGATATGGGCAGAAACTAGCTGGCTTCCTCAATAAATTTCAGGTAAGCGTTCGGCTCCAGCAGCGATTTTAACTCTTCCGGCTTGGAGAGGAGGATTTCCAGCATCCAGCCGCCGTTGTAAGGGTCGTCGTTCACCATTTCCGGCTCTTCGCCAATCTGGGTGTTCACGGCGATCACTTCCCCCGAAACGGGTAGATACAGGTCAGACTGGGCTTTCACAGACTCGATGGAGCCGAAGGACTCGCCCTTCTCAAAGCTTTGGCCGATGTCGGGCAATTCCACAAATACGATGTCCCCCAGTTGGGATGCCGCATACTCGGTGATACCCACGCGCGCCCGGTCATCATCCATCATGCGGATGTACTCATGGCTTTCCGCCAGAAGTACATCATCCGGCATCGTATATTCTGCAACCATGTTTAGTTCTCTCCTTGCCTCTTATTTCTGGTAAAAAGGTCTTTCCACGATTTCTGCGTCCACATCCGCGCCGCGCACACGGACTTGAATGGTATCGCCGGGGCCAAACACCGTGTGGGTTTTAATATAGCCCATGCCAATGGGGACATTGAAAAGCGGGGAAATTGATCCGCTGGTTACTTCGCCCACAGGCACCCCGTCTTTCAGGATGATATCGTGCTGGCGAGCGATGGTTCGCTTGTTAATCGTAAAACAGTAAAAGGCTTTGCCCAGCCCGTCTTGTTGTTGGCGAAGCAAAGCGTCTTTGCCGATGAAGTCGCCCGGTTTGTTCAGCTTGACAGACCATTCAAGCCCTGCCTGCAACGGGGTGTCCTGCTCGGAAATATCATGCCCGTGCAGAGGGTAGGCTGCTTCCAGCCGCAGGGTATCCCGTGCGCCCAGTCCAATGGGTTGAATGGCATGGGGCTTTCCTAAATCCAGCAGCAAGTCCCACAAATGGTTGGCTTTGTCGCTGGGAACCACAATCTCCACGCCATCCTCGCCGGTGTAGCCGGTTCGGGAAACCAGTACCGGGGTGCCTTGAACCTGGGTTTCTGCAATGTGGAACCGTTTGGGCAAGTGGTCGGAATCGTAGCCGGTGCGGGCAAGCACATCCGCAAAGCGCGGGCCTTGAAGGGCAAACAGGCTGTAGCGGTTTGAGACCAGTTGGAGTTGAATGTCCGTAAAGCCTAAGGCTTGGGCTTGCTGGGCCATCCAGTCCATATCTTTGGCTGTGTTGGAAGCGTTGCAGATGACCAGGATTTCCTGAAAATCCCCTAAATGCGAGATGGCAGGCAACTGGTAGATAATGATGTCATCGATAATGCCGCCGTTCGGGTTCAGGAACTGAGTGTAGACTGCTTTGCCAGGGTACAGCTTTTCTAGGTTCTGTGGCACCAGTTGATCCAGGAAGGTGCGGGTGTTTGCCAGGCTGCCGCTGGTGACCACCACAAGCCCCATGTGCGAAATATCAAATAGTCCGGCGCTTTGCCGCACGGCATGATGTTCTTCCAGCACCTTGGTGTATTGCAGGGGCATTTGCCAGCCTGCGAAATCCACCATTTTGGCGCCTCTGGCGACATGGTTTTCAAACAGGGCCGTTTTTTGGGCCGTTTCCTGACTCTCTGGGGCAGCCTGCCCGGAAGGACTATTAATCATCATAAAGATGATTTTTGACCAGGACTCCCCGCTTGTCAATTTTAAAATCAAGGATCGGGGTTCGTGTCAGCGTAAGAATAAGTCGTTGTTCCCCTGTCCGGGCCTTTAAAAATATGCCCGTAAACCGCTGACGAAGCGCAAGACTAGTGAAGCAACAAGGCGCACCACATGTAAGCCGCAGTGGCAAACCCGCAAGCCCACAAGGCGGAGGTGTTAATGGCCGGCTTGGTGGCGGCAAGGGCAATGACTTTGGGTTCATTGTGATGGTGCCGGGCTGGGTGTCTTGGGTGCATCTCGTCCATCGCTCCTTGGGTTTCTACCACATTGAAAGCTTTCGGCGCGTTGCGGAAAAACTTTAGAAAAGGCGTTATTTTTTTATTTGGGCGGGTGGGATTCGTAACTTTTCGTAATGACTGACGGGATGACCGTTTTCAAATCGCTCACGGGCATTTTGTTTTGCGCATGGCCGCCCCGCCCGTAATGCAGCAGGAACTCGATATTCCCCTTGGGGCCGGTAATGGGTGAAAAATCCAGCCCCACCAGTCGCCAGTCCGGCAGCAACGCAGCTAAATCGTCCAGAACTCCCTGTACAATGGCCTGATGGCTCTCAATCCCTTTTACCACCCCTTTGAAGCTACTGTCTGAGAGATAATCCCGATGCTCAAACTGGGGTTTCAGCAGGGCCATTATTTCCGCATCGGGTGCCATCAAGGCGGCTAAGGGAGGCAATACCTTTTTGAGCGAAATGAAAGAGGTATCCGCCACGCCCAGCGAAGGTGGTGGGTCTATGTTTTCTGGCTGCAAGTCCCGAATATTGGTTTTTTCCAGCACTCGAACCCGCTCATCGCTTCGCAATTTCCAGTCCAGTTGCCCATAGCCCACATCCACGGCGCTTACCTGGCTGGCCCCGTGTTGCAACAGGCAATCCGTAAAGCCTCCGGTGGAAGCGCCCACATCAATGCAAATGCGCCCGGCGGGCTGAATTGCGAATACAGTCAGCGCTTTCTCCAGTTTAAGCCCGCCCCTGCTTACATAAGGCTGTAAGCCCGCAATCTCGATATCGGACTCTTCTGTGGGAATGAGCGTTCCCGGTTTGGTGACGGGTTGACCGGCAATTTTGACCTTGCCATCCATGATCAGCGCCTGAGCCTGCGCCCGGCTGGCGCAAAGGCCGCGATCGACCAGTAGTTTATCCAGACGTTCTTTGGGGGTAGGTGCCATTTGAATCTCTGAGCTTGCCTCCTATATACTGAAATACGCACCGCATGAAAGCAAGTATTGAAAGCAACCCCTTCGAAAGACCCGCCATGGCTGATAAGTTTTTAATCGTCGGTTTGGGAAACCCCGGCAAGCAGTATGAATCCACCCGGCATAACATTGGCTTTATGGTGCTGGAAGCCTTCGCGCGCCGCGCCGGGATCTCCGGCAAAACGGAAAGCAAGTTTAATGCCCTGGTGGGTACCGGCAAATATGGCGGCAAAAGCCTGATTCTGGCCCAGCCGCTGACGTTCATGAACTTGTCTGGCGAAGCGGTGTCCAAGTTGATGAACTATTACGATCTGGAACCGGAACAGTTGCTGGTGGTTTACGATGAAGCGGCGTTGCCGTTTGGCCGTATTCGGATTCGGCCTTCTGGCAGCGACGCGGGCCAGAAGGGGATGAAGTCAATCATCAGCAGCCTTGGCGGCAATAATCAATTTCCCCGCTTGCGGGTGGGCATTGGCGCCCCTCCCGCCAAAATGGCCATGCCCGATTATGTGCTGGGCAAATTCGACGATCAGGAACGCAAAGACCTTCCCCAGATTATTGAAACCGCCATGGATGCTATTGAAGCCTGGATGAATACCGGCGTTGAGGAAGCCATGACCCGTTACAACGGGCTGGAGTTATTTTCTGGATGAAAGCTTTATCAGGGACTCATTGGTAACGGGTATTCTGCATATTGGTGCGCTTAGGTGTTGCTTGCTTCCAGGCATTTTTTAACATGGCTGAATACAACGGAAACCGTGTTTGCCGCCATACAGGCATGCACTGAGGAGGTAGTATGCGGTAATGCAGGGTTGGTATGCACTACTGTATAGGGGCAGGCTAAATCGGCATGAGCTTCAATATGCTTATATTCTCGATAACAAGGCTGGCATTTTAATAAGGGTGGGCCATTTCCCATCTCCGGTTTCCACTCGCATCCGTTTACCAGGTTTATATTTTGTCGATAAGCAAAAGCGGCAGGATTTGTGCTTCCCCATAAGATAATGGATTTTTTCTTCACGGCCCTGGAAGCATGATTAAATACGCTGTCCAGGCCAATAAATAGCCTGCAGGCGCTCAGGGCGGCAATGGCGTACCTGACGCTGGGGGTTCCGATTTTTGGGACAGTCTCTATGCCGGGGTCGTTGGCATGTCCCAGTTGTAGGACGGCAATGCCCAGTTCGCGTTGAATTCTGTGGCTTAGCTCTTTCCAATAGTCCAAATGCCAATTTTTATATGGAGACCACGCCGTTTTGGTTTGTATCAAGACGCAATTAGAAAATTGCTTTGCCCAGTCCAGCATTTCAGGTGTCAGATGTACGCTAAGTTCATCATTTACTGAAATGCCCACTTGAGAAGCGAAAAAGTCGACCATATGCTGATGAATGGTCTGTGTGGGCAATCCAGGATAAATCCACCAGGCTGGGTATTTTAGAAAGAGGAAAGTAGAGGCTGCCTCACCGGTGACTTGTTCAGCATAGCGTTTCACATCATCAGGATTACAGTTATGATCATTGGGTAAAGTAATCAATCGATCCAGGTAGGGATTATCTTCCAGAACCGAGCTGTAGCATTCCAGGCAAATATACCGGACTCGGTAGTTCAAACTTTGCAGGGCTTTAAATAATGGGGTCATCATCAATAAATCCCCATAGGAGCCTGTCCTGTATAAATCGATAATTGGCTTTGCAGTGTCCAAAGTCTCTCCTTGGGGAAACCTGGCGGCAGAAAGCTTTTTAAAGGATTCTGCGCCTATCCTCGGGGCTTAATGAACAGGTGATCATTGGCGAATAGAATGTGTTCATTGCTCTCGTAGTAATGTCGATCCTGGAAATTAACCCCAAAACAGGAGTCAAGGAACTTAAATTGATGTCCCCATTTGGCTTTCAGCTTTGCATGATTCTCTTGCCATGCATTTGGTTTAGTGGTGCCTTCTGTCATACTGCCGTCGGCAGGATTTAATTCGTGGAAGCGCTTGTAAATACGGTTTTTAGTAATCATGGTGAGCGCATAATCATCATCTTCACACCAAGCAGGGCTGAAAGTTTCATCATAATAGCCAATGGTATGGATATTGCTCGCTCTATGAACTTGTATTGAAAACTGATGATGGGCTAAAAACAGATCTACTTTTTGATGTTTTTCATCTCTTAAAAGGTTTTTTGCTTGATTGACATGATGTGTAGTCCACACGATATCATCTTGCAGGATGATACATGCATCAAAATTCTCTTTTTCAAAAGCCATTTTTAAAAAAACGTTCCAGGAACGGCTCACGCCCAGATTGAACGGAGGTGTTGCACAGCTATATTTTGATGTATTTTCCCAGGGAAGATTCTGATTCCCGTTATCCAGGATAAAAAAATGATCGCCTTCCTCCAGGGATGGGGCAAAATCTGCAAAATTCTTGACCAATAGATCAGCTCTGGAAAGTGTGGGAATACAGATTAAAGTACGCATTTTTCCTTCAAGTCACATTGGTCGTATTGGGGTACTATTGAGTGTTTTTATGCTTGTAGAAACTATAGCAGGTTTAGAATAAGCAGACTGAGCTTGGCATTTAAATTAGTAGAAACGGAGGAGAAACGGTTCGGCTTAAGTGGATATATTAGTGCCGGAAAGCCTGTTTGGTTCCGAAAACGAGGTCATGCTGGCGATCACTTCCTGAAAAAAGCAACGAACGGGTTCTCTGGGAACGTTGCTGTTAATCACCAGATCTGCCACCAGGCGGGTGGGTAGAATATGGGTGTTCAGGCATTTGACGGTGGTATTCCACATGTTATCCGTCACGCCCCGGTTTTCAAGCCGGTTGCGCTCCAGCCACCTGGCTCTGCGAACGTGTTCGTCCACATCCACGTATATTTTAAGATCGTAATGGGGCAGAATGGTCGGGTCGTAAAAGGCGTGAATACCCTCGGTAATAATAAAGGGCGTCACCCGCAGCTCCAAATCCCGCTCAATAATGGCGGGTTTCAGAGTGGGCGTCCCGAAACGCAGCCGGGGTATCTTCATGCTGCTGCCAAGCGGCTGGATTTTCAGTTGCGCCATATCCCGCCCCAGGTGCCGAAAGCGAATATGGGCCGGATCATCGAAATCAATTTCGTCATAAAAGCGATCCAGCGGCAAATGAGGGAAGTCGGCCTCAAAATCCCGGTAATAGTTATCCTGGGTGAAGGAGGAGACCGTTGACACCAGATTGAGTTCGCTGACCATCGTTTCCCGAATGAAGGATTTCCCGCAGCCCGACGGGCCGCTAAGCGCGATGGTGAAGGGCGCGGTGGTATGGGCGACTTGCTCGACCCACTGTTGCATGTTTTCCCAGAAAAACAGGGACACCGACTGAACCACCGGCACTTCCCGCTGGGCGTCCCGAAGCAAAATGTCCTTGAGCTGGTTTGAAACCGCTCGATCCAGGCGTGGCTCCATCCGGTTTAACGCTGACTTTCTTACTTTCTGCCGCTTGAACTCTTTACTATTGTAGCCGAGCGCGGCAGGGCCGACAATTCCATGCCTTATCTTCGGATCGATCGGTTTTGGAAAACCGAATATTTATCGGTTTACAGCCGCAAGGTGCTTGCGTCAACATGAAGGGGCCTGCGGGTCTTGCATGTCTTGCGCGCGGCCTTGTCCTGTTCCTTGTGCCTTAGTTGATGGAAAGAAAGCGACTGTTGTCCACTCAATGCCCAAAAGCGTTCCCCAAAAAACCGCCCGTAGCCGAAATTGGGCAGATGTCCCACAGAGTGGGGTGCTGGAACCCATGACGTTGCCCGATGCCGAGTTAACCTTGGAATCGGTCGCGGTGAGCCTGCTGGAGGACAAATCGCAGCCGCGCAAGGCGATGAACTCGACGGCGTATCGTATTTTCAAGTTGCTGCAATGGCTGATTCAGCGCCCGTTGAGCGTGGATAACCTGAACAGCCTTTTTTGCGCGGATCCCTTGATTGGCAAGCCTGTCTCCAATGATTCCATCTGGCTGTATGTCAACACCTTGAGAACTTTGGGCTGCCAAATTCGTCGCCCCAGCCTGCGGAACAATTTTTGTTACGAGATGCTCAGCCATCCATTCGGCCTCAACCTGAGCGAGCGCCACTTGGAAAGTCTCTCGCAGGTCAAGGCGTTTGCACAGCAGCACTTTTCGCACCAGGAAATGCGGGTGTTGGACGGGCTGCTGAAAAAAGTGGTGGCCTACAGCGCCTGCCCGGAACCGCAGCAGGCCATTGAGCGGTTGTTTGCCCAAAGTCGGAGTTTTGATTACGAAGGGATCGGGCATCATATTGAGGCGCTGGAAGGCTGGGCTGCCCAGGGGCAATTGCTGTGGCTGGCTTATTTGTCCCCCCTGAAAGGGCCGGAAACGTTTCATTTTCTGCCGGAGTGCCTTTTTTACGAGCAGGGCGTGGTGTATGTGCGGGGAGAGCGGCCTGAATTTGCTGGCCCAAGCACCTTGCGTGTCGATCGGCTGTTGGGTGTCCAGCCGGTGTTGGAGCCGGAGTTGAGCGCTGGCCTAGCTGAACGGAAAGAGCAGAAAACCACGGTTGTGCTTCGCTTGTTAACGGATAACCCTGCCGCGTTTGGCGGATTTGGCCTGAATGAGAACCATGGCGTCTACGAAGAGCGCTGCCAATGGGTGCCTGGCGAGAAGGACGCTTATTATGCCGTGCATTTGCAGGTGCGCGACGTGTTTTACCTGAAGCAACGACTGCTGGCCTGTGGCTTGCCATTTCGGGTGCTTGCCCCGCAGGCGTTTAAACATGAGATGCAGGCGACCTTGCAAGCCATGCTGGCTATGTACCATCCCGAAAATGACGCCCATGCCCAGAAGGAAGCGAAGGAGGATACGGATGGCCGTTGCTGATCCGTCTTTTGAAACGCCGCAGAATATGAATATCTCGGCGTATCGGGTTTTATTCATTCTGCTGATGCTGGTGCGTTATAAAAGCCTGAATATGATGGAGCTGAATCGGTTTTTGTCGGAAAATCCCCTGATTGGCAGGGTGTACAATTCCGAAACACTGACCAAATATATTAACACCCTGCGCGAAGTGGGTTGCCGGATTCCACGATCTTCCAGCCGCAACGATTACAGCTACGAACTCCTTCAAAACCCATTTCCCTTTGCCCTGGATGCCTCGGAATCGTCCGTGGCCCAAAAGTTGCTGTCTTTGCTGGCCATTCAGCCAGATGAGGCGCTTTATGCCGATTATCGAGAATTTTTGCAGCTACTGGCCTGGTCTGCCGAAATGCCTTTCCCGCCGCTGGAGCTGCTGGACGGGCAGGTGCTGCCGGAGCATGCCCGAAAACGGGAGCAATTACGGGTTTACCGGGCGTATTGCCACGATGCCTTTGCCTTGGACATCCAGTATAAGGAGCAAAATCAGGTAGAACACCTCTTGCTGGAGCCTCATGAGGTGGTGGAGCAAAAAAATCGCCTGCTGCTAGTGGGTTTGGAGCGTAAGACCCAGCGGCAGAAGACGCTGGAAGTGGATCGGATTTTATCGGCCCGGCAATTGCCTTCTAAAAATCGTCGTCAGGCGGTGCAATATGCCGTGACGTTTGCGCTCTATGGGCGATTGGCCAAAAGCTACCGTTTATACCCCGATGAAAAGGTGGTCTATCGCTCGGAAACGGAATTGCATATCAAGGTGACGGTGGCGGAAACCTCCGGCCTGATGGCCCGATTGCTGAAATATGGCGCGGGGTGCCAAGTGCTGGCGCCAGGGAGCTTTCGGGAGGCGATGCGCCAGCATGTCGGGCATTTGCTGGAAGTGATGTCGGTGTCTGTCCCTTCGGAGTGCCTGGCGGAGCCGGAAACGTATCGGAAGGAGGATAGTTAACAACTGCGAGAGACACGCTTAATAGAGAATAAAGAGCCTGCCGCCGCCGAACATGGGCTTATCATCGCGGTAGCCAAGGAACATGGGCTTTTCCAACGGGCGATTGACGCCGTAAATTTCCTTGAATTCTGCCGTGTCGCTATTTAAGGCGGTTAGAAAAGGGTTGTACCGCTTTTGGGTGGCTCCCATGCCGGTAAAAACAGGCGCTGTGGCCGTGGAAGCGGTCGAGGATTTTACGGGCCTGGAAAACTGCTTCTGCTGTGGATTCAGCCCTAAAGCGAAGGGCGAAGGCGGCTGGTTCATGGGCAGTGGCTTCCTCCTGCTCTGTCGTTCGGCTCATTCGTGCGTCCACCTAGAGGGTATTCTAGTTTTTACGCCTGTCAATTGCGTCCGGCATTCGGAGGACTTTAGGAGACAAACGCGCCGGGATTCCGTCCAGGCGGTTGTGGTATGGCTGGCGGATTCAGTACAATAGAAGGACTTTTAGCAAGCAAGGGAATATGAACCCGTGGATTTTTCGGATATCAAACGCCGCCTGGAAGGTCTTTCCTCCCGTCTGGACGCGGCAAGGGGGTTCCTTTGACACCCCGGCGATTCGTGAGCAGATAGCCAACCTGGAGAATAAAAGCGCCGCGACTGAATTCTGGGACAACCCGGATGCGGCCCAGCAGACCATGCAAGAGTTGAACGACCTGAAAGACAGCGTTTCTCGCATGAAAGGCTGGTTGGGACGGCATAGCGATATTCAGGTTCTGTTGGAAGTGGCCCAGGAAGAGGGGGATGAATCGGTTCTCCCCGAAATGGCCGCCGAGTTGGACGGGTTGGAAAGGGAAGTGGATGCCTGGGAACTGCAAAACCTGCTCAGTGACGAGTATGACAAGTGCGATGTGATTATCACCATCAATGCGGGCGCGGGCGGCACCGATGCGCAGGATTGGGCGCAAATGCTGATGCGGATGTACCTGCGTTGGGCGGAGCAAAAAGGCTTCCGGCGCGATGTGCTGGATATGAACGAGGGCGAGGAGGCTGGCATTAAAAGCGCTTCCATTCGGTTGTCCGGTAAATACGCTTATGGCTATGCCAAGGCGGAACGGGGCGTTCACCGTCTGGTGCGTATTTCCCCGTTTAACGCTTCCGGCAAGCGGCAGACCAGCTTTGCCTCGCTGGAAGTCAGCCCGGTGGTAACGGGTGTTTCCGCTGCGGATATTGAAATTCGCCCTGAGGACATTGAGATTGACACCAGTCGCAGCGGCGGCGCTGGCGGCCAGAATGTCAACAAGGTGGAAACGGCGGTGCGAATCGTACACAAGGCCAGCGGCATTGTGGTGCGCAGCCAGCAGGAACGTAGTCAGTTGCAGAACCGGGAAATCGCCATGGATATGTTGCGCTCCAAGCTGCTGGCCCGCAAAATCGCCGAGCATGAAGCCAAGCTGGCCGCCACGCGGGGCGAGGTGATGGATGTTAATTTCGGCAGCCAGATTCGTTCTTACGTGTTTCACCCCTACAGCATGGTGAAGGATCACCGCACCAACGAGGAAACCTCGGACGTGGACGGCGTGATGGACGGCGACCTGGATCGTTTCATCGAAGCCCTGTTACGCCATCGTCAGGCGCAATCCCTGGCGGAAGCCCAGGCGTAATCTGCCTGTCTGCTGGTATTCTTGAAGTAAGGAACCTGTTGTTTATGAGTACACAGACCATTCTGGTGATCAACGGCCCCAACCTCAACCTGTTAGGCGAACGAGAGCCGCATATTTACGGTTCTCGTACCCTGGAGGATATTAACCGGGAACTCGCAAGGCTGGCTCAGCAGGCGGGCTTTGAGTTGCAGTGCTTCCAGTCCAACCACGAGGGCGATTTGGTCGATCAGGTGCAGCAGGCCCGGCACATCACTTGCGGACTGATTATTAACCCCGGCGGTTACGCGCATACCAGCGTGGCGTTGCGGGATGCACTATCCGCCTATGCCCATCCGGTAATGGAAGTACACCTATCCAACATCTATAAACGCGAAGGCTTTCGGCACCATTCCTATATTAGCGCCGTGGTGACCGGCCTGATTTGCGGCTTGGGCGCAGACGGCTATCGCTTGGCGATGGACGCCCTGATTCAAAAGCTGAAATAGGCGACTGCTTTAAGCCGGGACTTCCTTGGATTGGGCTTGTTCTGCCCTCAGCGCTTCGGCGGCCATTTTCTGACGGCTCATCAAAATATGCAGTACGGAGATATCGGCAGGGGTCAAACCGGGAATCCGTGATGCCTGGCCGAGATCGGTTGGCTTTAACCGGTTCAGCTTTTCCTTTGCCTCATTGGAGAGTTGCTTGATGCTGGCATAGTCAAGGTTAACGGGTAATTTTACTTTGTGCGCTTCGGAAAGCTGCTGGATACTGCGATTCTGGCGCTCCAAGTAGCCTTCGTACTTGATTTCGGTTTCCACAAATTCCAGCACATCGCTGGCCACCTGCCCGCAACCGGGTTCAATCAGCTTCAAACTGTCATACGTAATGGCCGGACGCCGCAGCAATTGGAACAAGGTGGTTTTATCCCGAATCACTTCGCCGCAAGCGGTACTCAAAATTTCGTTCACTTCCTCGGTAGGATCAATTTTGGTGGCTTTCAGCCGCTCTTGCTCAATGGCGATCGCTTCGTTCTTTTTCTGGAAAATCGTCCAGCGATCGTTGCTGACCAAGCCAATTTGTCGGCCTAGCGGCGTCAGGCGCTGATCGGCATTGTCCTGGCGCAGCAGTAGCCGGTATTCGCTGCGGGATGTCAGCATCCGGTAAGGCTCGTGGATTTCCTTCGTCACCAAATCGTCAATCAGGGTGCCGATATACGAAGACTCGCGAGGCAGGATGAGCGGTTCCTGATCTCCGCAATAGCGCGCGGCGTTGATGCCCGCAATCAACCCCTGGGCGGCGGCTTCTTCGTAGCCGCTGGTGCCGTTGATTTGTCCGGCCAGAAAAACGCCGGGAACCCGTTTCGCCATTAAAGAAGGCAATAGCTGATAGGCTGGGAAGTAGTCATATTCCACGGCACAGGCCGGGCGAAGCACTTCAGCCTTTTCCAGGCCAGGTAGGGTGTGGATCATGTCAATCTGGATTTCGTACGGCAAGCAGGTGGAAAAGCCTTGCAGGTACATTTCGTAGGTGTTACGGCCTTCCGGCTCGATGAAAAGGTGATGGGTGTCCTTGTCCTTGAACCGCTGCACCTTGTCTTCAATCGACGGGCAGTAGCGCGGCCCGGTACCCTGCATCATGCCGGAATACATGGGCGAGCGGTGCAGGTTATCTTCAATCAGCTTGTGGGTGCGCAGGTTGGTGCGGGTTAAATAGCAGGGCATTTGCTCGCGCACCGGGCGATCGGGCAGGAAGGAGAAAAACTTCAATTCCACATCGCCGGGATGGATTTCCAGTCCCGTAAAGTCAATGGTACGGCCATCCAGTCGGGGAGGAGTGCCGGTTTTCAGGCGCCCAGTCTTGAGGCCCAGATCTGCCAGGCAGCCGGTAATGCCGTAAGAGCCGGTTTCACCGGGCCTGCCACCACCCATGCTTTTTTCGCCGACCCACAGTTTACCGTTCAGGAAGGTTCCGGTGGTAATCACCAGCGTGTGGGCCTTGTAAACAATGCCCAGGTTGTCTTCCACACTGTTAAAGCTGTTATCCGCCGGGTTGACGTGCAGTTTGGTAATCATGGTCTGGCGGAGTTTGAGGTTCGGTTCCGATTCCACCAGCTTGCGGGCAAAGGCGCGGTATTCCGCCTTGTCGGACTGTGCCCGGAGCGCCCGAACCGCCGGGCCTTTGCTGGCGTTCAGCGTTTTCATCTGCAGGTAGGTTGCATCGGCGCAAATGCCCATGACTCCGCCCAAGGCATCCACTTCCCGAACCAACTGGCTTTTGGCCGGGCCGCCAATGGCCGGGTTGCAGCTCATCTGGCCAATGGTGTCCAGGTTCATGGTCATCAGCAGGGTTTTGCAACCCAGCCTGGCTGCGGCCATGGCGGCTTCTATGCCTGCATGCCCAGCTCCGATGACGATAACATCCGCTTTTTCTATGACGCTCATAGTGTTTATTGTAGGGGAAAATCCAAAATCCGTAAAAGATTTCCTATGGATAATCGCTCAATTATGTGACTTAGGGGAATGAAAACAAAAGGCATGGCCGATTTTCCTTTGTGTACTTTTTTAGATCGCCATCAGTTGTGTAGCCTTTTGTAAACGATACAGCTTGTCGATGCTCCGGTACTGCAAGGCTTCCGCGATATGGCTGGCTTGCATTTGGGCTGCGCCTTCCAGGTCGGCGATGGTGCGGCTCATCCGCAAAATCCGATCGAACGTGCGGGCGCTCAGGTGCATTTTCTGGATGGCTTTTTGCATTAAACCCTGTCCCGCGCTGTCCAGTTGGCAGAAATCCTTAATTTGCTGGGGCGACATTTCCGCGTTGCAATGAATGTTCAACCCCTGAAAGCGTTCAGCTTGCAGATTTCGCGCCTGCATGACCCGTTCCCGAATTTCGGCTGTCGTCTGGCTTTTGCGATCGGTATCCGGATTTAGCAGCTCTGATTCTTTAAGACGCGGGACTTCAATGTGAATATCAATGCGATCCAGCAACGGGCCGGACAATTTTTGCAAATACCGCGCCACCTGCACTTCGCTGCAAGAGCATTGCTTGATGGAATCCCCCGCATAACCGCAGGGGCATGGATTCAGCGCGGCCAGCAGCATGAATTTTGCGGGGTACGTAATGTTCTGCTGCGCGCGGCTGATGGTAATCACCCCGTCTTCCAGGGGTTGACGCATCACTTCCAGTACATTGCGCGGAAACTCCACAAATTCATCCAGAAACAAAACGCCCCGGTGGGCCAGCGTGATTTCGCCGGGCTTGGGATGGCTTCCCCCGCCGGTCAACCCTGCCTTGGAAGCGGAATGGTGCGGCGCGCGAAACGGGCGCTGGCGGATTAAACTCTGCTGGAACTGCCCTTTCTCGGTTGGCAAAAGCCCGGCCACACTGTAAATGCGGCTTACCTCCAGTACTTCATCGAAGGTGAGCGGCGGTAAAATCCCTGCCAATGCTTTGGCCAGCATCGACTTCCCGCTTCCCGGCGGGCCGAGCATGAGCATGTTGTGGCCGCCAGCGGCAGCGATTTCCATGGCTCGCTTGGCGACTTCCTGCCCCTTGATGTGGCAAAAATCAACCGTGACGGCTTGCGGTTGGGTGGCTGCCGCCATCAGTTCCTGCCGGTTGATGGGCTTCATGAAACTGGGCGGATGCAAAAACAATACGGGCAGCTCATTCAGGTGCCGCATGCCGTACACCTCAATGCCTTCCACTAGGGATGCCTCCATCACGTTGGCTTCCGGTACGATTAAGGCGGTAAAGCCTTCCTGCTTAGCCATCAGCGCCATGGACAGCACCCCGTTCACGCGGCGCAACGAACCTTCCAGGGAGACTTCGCCGATGAAACAGGCTTTTTCTAAAAACGGGGTGGGAACCAGACATTCCGAGGCCAGCAGGATGCCGACGCATAGCGGTAAGTCGAAGCCGGTGCCTTCTTTACGCAGATCCGCAGGGGCCAGGTTAATCACCGTTTTTTTCAGCGGGAATACGAAGCCGCTGTTTTTAATGGCGGCCTTAATCCGTTCCTTGGATTCGTTTACGCCCGTATCCGGCAGGCCCACAATAGCCAACCCCGGCAAACCTGCGCTAATGTCCACTTCTACCGTGACGGGATGGGCATCCAGTCCGTTGAGAGAGCCAGTGTATACGGTTGAAATCATGAATCTGCCTCTTTAAGAATGTTGGGTCGGAGTGTGCCGATACCTGTGATGTTGATTCTGCTACGAGCATTGCTTGGCTCAAAGGTATAAATCTTCGGTTTTAAGAAGCGCGCACCCAAGAAAACGGTATAAGGCCAGGGAATTTACGGCGCCGCTTCCACTTGTGGCGAAGTAGGCTAAAATAAGAGCAAGAGGGCGCAAACTTTTGCGCGGAGAGAGGTTAGGAGACCGGACATTGAGCACCCAGATGACTTCCCGTAAAGTGGCCTTGGGGTTATTGGCTTTTTCCCTGCTGGCCCTGTTGGTGGGCATATTTAACGCGGCCCGGCTGGAGCAGGAATCCGCCAAGAACCGCGCCGCAGAGGGAGAGGCTTCCAGTGTGTCCTCGCTGTTGAATAAAAAAAACCATCTGGCCCTGATGGAACTGTCCGGCATGATCACCATGGATTCTTCCAACGACAACGGCATTTTCCAGAGCGACTCCAACGCGGTGACGGTGCGGAAGGCGCTGGATGCGGCGGCCAAGGACGATAGCGTCCAGGGAGTGTTGCTGCGAATCAACTCCCCCGGCGGCACCGTGGGCATGAGCCAGGAACTCAACGCCGCCGTGCAGCGGGTGAGCAAGAAAAAACCGGTGGTGGTGAGCATGGGCGACTTAACCGCCAGCGGCGGCTACTATACCGCCTGCGCCGCCGACAAAATCGTGGCGAATCCCGGTACGCTGACCGCCTCAATTGGCGTCATCATCAGCACCATGGATTTTAGCGAGCTGATGAACAACAAGCTGGGCGTACATGCCGTCACCGTCAAAAGCGGCAAGTTCAAGGATATTTTGTCTCCCTACCGTAAGGCGACTCCAGATGATCTGGCGCTGATTCAAAAGCTGATTAACGATAGCTACGATGATTTCCTGGGAGCCGTAGTGCAGGGGCGCACCCGTTTTTTAACCAGCGAGGCCGAGAAGAAGCATCGGGCTGAAACCATCAAGGCCGTGGCTGATGGTCGGGTAGTGACAGGTCGTCAGGGATTGGCCGCCGGGCTGGTGGATGAAATCGGCGACTTGGATCGCGCCTACACTATTCTGGATAGCATGGCCAAGGAACGCTTCCACCTGAAAGGCAAGGAGCGCATTCCCCTGGAGAGCGCCGAAAAAGGCTTCAGCCTGCTCAGCTTGCTGGGAATTGGCACGGATAATATGAGCAACGCCAACCCCATGGCGCAGGCAGCCAAAGCCCTGCCGCTCAGCATGCGGTATCCCAATCAGCCCCTGTGGGTTATGGAGTAAGGCATGATGGCTGAGCCTGAGATGAATTCCGAATCCATTCACTCCGACCTGTATGCGGGATCTTGCTGCGATGAGTCCGATATTCGCGCTTGCTACCTGGAATTGTTCTACGCTGTGTTGTTTAACCCGGTCAGCACGTTTAAGTCCATTGCCGCCGATGCGGGGGGCGATAACCAGCTCCTGTTCTTTTCCCTGATTTCCGTGGTGCTTATTTCCACCATTGCACCAGTGGTTCAATTGGCCGCCACGGGCGGCGAAGCGGGAATGCTGGTTTTAACCCTGCCCCTCAGCGCCATTAGCGGCCTGTTGGTGTGGGGCATGATGGGCCTGATGATTGGCTTGCTGGCCTATGCGTTTACCGGCGAGTCGAAAATTCGCACCTTCCTGACACTGTCGGGTCTGGCCACCTTACCTTGGATTCTAATGGGGCCAATCTGCCTGCTAAAAGTGGGCCTGGGCGGGCCGGGGCTGGTATTATCCGTTTTATTTGCGCTGGTGGTGTGGTTGTGGAGCATATTGCTGTTTGCGTTGGCGATCACCGTAACTTACCGCATGACCGCCGAGCGGGTGCTGATTGTGTTGGCCGCGCCGTTTGCAATGTCCATGGTGCTGTTTGCCTGGATGGTCGGCTTTGTCGAAAACATCCGTCAATTAGGCCCACACTAGAAGCGCTGGGTATTTGAACGGTATGCGGCGTTAATCGTCCGTCATCCGGAAGAGACAGCGGGTGCAATTGCATTTAATCACCAGCAGCGGGCGATCCTGGAGATCTCGCCGTTCAAACACGCGAACGGCTAACGGCGCGCCGCAACTGGGGCATAAATGGGGGGCGTCCGGATCTTGCAGGATTTCATCCCGCAGGGTTAAGCCTTTGCGCTGCAACATGGGCGTTTCGGCGCTTTCTGTTTCTGGCGGCTTTTCCACTTCCTCAATCTGGGAAGGGCGCACCTGTAAGACCCTTGCAATGCGCTGGCGTACCGCCGGGGCCAGGAACATCTCGATGCCCGCCTCCAGGTCTTCCACCATGCTGACTGTCACCTGGGCCTTTTGGGCCAGCAGGGCGGGCGTCATGTAGCGTTTTTCGCGCAAAAAACGGATGCGCTCCGCCAGCGTGGGCGGTAACGGGGAGGTGGAAGGGCCGCGGGACATGGTGTGGAAGCCTTTATCGATCAGATGGTACGGTTTACCCCAATTCGGTATGCAGGCTAATTTTATCCTGAAATGTGGAAATAATAGCATGCCAGGTGCCAACTTGAACCACAAACATTCCCTGGCTGCCCGCCTGGCCTTCTTCCACGGCGGTAAACGTGTTCTGGTAAGCGATGGGGTTGTGTTCAAACACTTTCAGCACCGAAATTTGGGGCTGCTCCATCCCGTATTGGCCCATTAGAGCGAAAATACCCTTGTTATGCACCACCAGTAATCGTTTTTCCGCGTTCAGGGAGCAGACGCTTAGCACTTCCAGATTGCCCAGCATCAATTCGCTGGCCACGTTGGGCAGAGGCGCTTTTTGCGCGGCGGGCCTCGGTCTGGGTTCCACGGGTGAGCTATGCCATTGGGCTTCCAGTTCGTCCTGGTAATGCGGTTGGTTTTGCGCCGCAGAGGGTTTCGGCTGCTGGGCTTGCGCTGCGGTAAAGGGCTTAATGGGCGCATTGGCGCTTAAAGGCATTTCCGGCGGCTGTTGCTGCTCCGGTTTCGCTGGCGCCTGAACTTCTGGCCGCCTCATGGGTTCCACAGGGGGTTGCCGCTGGGCTGCATGAATTTCTGTGTCTTCAAACATCTGCATTGGCGTCATCGTTTCAGCCGGGGGGATTGGCTCGTTGCTGGTGGGTAGTTGCCCTGCCTGCGGTTTTGGTGGCGCAGTCTCTAACGCGGGGGCTTCTTCCCAGCTCGGTTCCGTTCCCATATTCAGCATGTCGGCAGATGACGCGTCAAAGCTCGCAAACTCAAGAAGGCTCTCCTCTTCCAAGGCTACCGACAAAGGCTCCGGCGCGGCTGGCTCACGGGAGGCAGCGGGTGGTTCTTCAATCGGTGTCGGCTGGACGAATGCCGCTTCTACTGATGTCTGTATGGGGGCGGGCATGGTGGACGGCGAGGCTGCCGGTATATACGGGATTGGCTGGCCGGGCGCGTCTGTGGGAACGAGTTCGCCTTGCTCATTCAGCGTGAAGGCGGTGGCGTAAAAATCCTCATCGCTTTCAAAAGAAGGCTCGGCGGCAAAAGCAATCGGGCTGTTTTCAGGCTCCGCAACGGTATTGCCACTTATATTTGTCGGGATTTCCGTTTCGTTGAACCAGGTGTCCTCTTCCGTATAGTCCGGGCTGGCGGCGCTCGCTTGGAGGTGGTCTGGCTCCTCTTGCCCGGTTGTAGAAAGGCCATAGGACGCTGTCAACAGTGTTTCTGGCCCTTCGGTGGCTAAATCGGCAGGGGGTAGCGATAAATCGTAGGACAGGATTGCTTCGTTCTCCGGTTCATCTTCCGGCTGGGTTTCAGATCCGTCTTCCAATGTGCTGGTCAATTCGTCATCTGTGGTGAACGAAGGCCATGCTGCAAAATCCGTGTCGGCCTTTTCGTTGGTGCTATAAGAGGCGTAGGATTCGCTGTAGGGGCTGATAGGCTCGGAGTAGCCGGATTCCGACTCCAGCCGGTAAAGGCCCGCCTGGTAAGTTTCGCCCTGCATTGTTCCGGTCGATTCGCCGTCGGATGGGAACTGGATGGTTTCCAGGTTGCTGGCATAGGCAGAAAAATCGTAGGTGGGCGCATCTTCCTCATCATCCTCGTCGCTAAAGACGATGTCGCGCGATTCTTCCGTATCGATATCGGTTGCATAGTTCTGAAAACCGCTTGCGCCCGCATGGCTCGCCGTTGTGTCTGGTATGCCGGGTGGGCTATAGGCGGCAGCCTCAAACAACTCAGCCTCTCCAATGTTGGGCCTTGTCCCCGGCTCGCCCAAAAAGGCTGTTAAATCCGCCTCCTGAAAATGCGGGGCCGCTTCCTCAAAGGCTTGCTCCAGTCCTCCATCATCGGCGGTGGAAAACGCGGGCTGATAGCCAGTGGATTGCTCGTAGGCATCCGGCGGGGAGCCGGGGGTTATCTGGAATTCGGATAAGTCCGCAATGATGGGCGCTGCATCTTCCTCTTCCATGTCCTCCGGGGCTTCGCCCATCAGGCTGGAGATCTCGCTGATGCTGCTCGTTTCAGTCTGGAAGCTGGCGCCGAGATCGAATGACGCCTCCTCGTCAAAACCAGCCATTTCCGGGCTATCCAGCGTTGTATTCGGGAAAAACGACTCGGACGCGTTATCAGTCGACCAGTCGAGCGCCGCGCCCATGGTTTCCGGAAACAGGAACTGGGCGGCTTCTTCAAATGCCTGCTCGCTTTCGTTCAGTTCGGGATGCACCGATTGGAGCGGGTCTGCGGGGTAGAGCTGCTGGTTAATGGAATCCAGAAAGGCGGCGGGATCTAGCGGAACCTGCTCGCCCGGCATGGCTTGCGACGTGTTCAGGTTGTTCCACAAGAGTCCTTCCGCCTGGGGGATTGGCGACTCCTCAAACAGGTAGGTGGTGTCCGCCTCTGCGGAAAACATGGCCTGCGGGTCTGCTGTAAATCCGCTTCCCGGCTGAGCAAAATCCTGGCTGCTTGCAAAGGCGTCAAACTCCAGGGAGGACGCATGGGTTAAGTCATCCAACCGGGTTGCTTCCGCTTTTTCCGCAGCCTGAAATGGTGGGACTGTTGTAAAGTCAATCGGATTGTCGGTAAAGTCGGCGGTGGGTTCCAGCGGGATTGGGGTGAAAGTCTCCGGCATATCCGACTGAAAAGGCTGTTCAAACAGATCCGGGGCGGTTGCCTGGGCAAAGCCGGGTTGCGGTTCTATCGGCGCTTCCGGCTGGTATGCTGGTTGCGGCAGGTAATTCTCAAACGTTTCGCCCAGGTACGGCTGAGTGGCTTCGGGCTGGGCAAATTCCGGCGTTGCGGGCGCAGGCTCCCAGGCGTCCAGTGGCGCGGCCTGTTGTGGCAAGGGAAAGTCTGGCGACATGGCCTCCCATGCCTGCTCCGGGGATAATTCCGGGCTGATGAGGGGCATGGCTTGGGCGCTGGTCGTTACAGGGGCGGTTTGCTCAAATCCATTGGCCAAAGGTTCGCTTTCCCAGGGCAGGGGCGTGGGTTCGTAGGAGGGCTGCTCCCAAGGGGCTGGTTCGGCCTGGGGGAGGGGCGTCAGGACTTCCGCCGCGGCCATGGCGGGGCGGTTGTCCGCATGAGTCGTCTGGATCTGCCCGAACCCGAAATCGATCGCGCCGGGCATCGGGTTGATGGTCGGCG